>JAFGFF010000311.1 GCA_016931075.1 Pirellulales bacterium
CGGAGCGACCTTCTCCGTTTTCTCCGGCTGGTCGGACGACCTGTCCGCTGCGAGAAATCGTGGCGGCAGAGGCCGGGACACGAGGAGGATAAAGGAGACGGCCAAGACGAGAAGACCGACCGCGCGCTGCCAGGCGGGCATCTCTTCGGGCGGTGTGGGGACGAGGCGGATCGGCGTGTCCAGGTCGATCAACTCGGCCCGTTCGCCGCCGGCGAGGGTGGCCAGGTCTCGGATCGTCCGGGCGGATGGTTGGGCCATGTAATGCACCGTACCGTCGGCCGTGAGGACGTTGCCCGCCGGGCCGCCCGTGGAAGAAAAATCCCCGGCCACGGGGACGCCGTGCGACGTGTCGCCCGCGAGGATCTCGTCCAGCGTCAGGTCGATCGGCGCGTTCCACGGGATGGTGGACCCGTCGATCTGGACCAGCAGCAACGTCCGCTCCGGCCCGTCGGTTATCTCGTCGAGCCGTGTTCCACGCGTGCCCGACCATGCGGTGCCCGGCCCGGTGACAGCGACGAAGCCGGTCATGCCTTCTGGTGAAGTCCAAGAATGGAATCCGTATGGAACACATTCCGCTGCCAACTTATTGTTATGTGGGCTGTCCCACGGTTCGTCGAAGCGATATTCATCTTGGAGATCCGGCCGGCCCATCCGCTCCAACAACAACACCCGCCAACTGTGCATCGGCTTGCCGTTCTCGTCGGCAACGTAGGCCGGCGGAAAGGAACCGTATTCGTTGTGGTAGTTGTGCAAGGCCAAAGCAATGTTCCTAAGACGCCACATGGAATGCCGGTACGGTGGTGTGCAGCGAGCAACGGTCCAAAAGGGCATGGAGCCCAAGACACACAGCAGAATCACAGCCATGGATACACAGAGTGTTACTGCCTTTGGTGCCTTTCGTGCCCGGGCAATTCGGTAACTCACGATCATCACGCCCAGATAAGCGACAACAACCAGCCCCCACGGTCCCAGCGTGCCGAGCGCGGAGGCCACGACGACGAACAGCAGGAGAAGTGTTTTCAGGGTGAATTGCACACGGGGCCTCGATCGGCTAGGAACAGGAATCCTGGAGACGTAAACTGGCTGCTCCCGGTTGTCGAATGCGGGCGACCCAATCATTCTGGTGAACCGGGCCCTTAAGCACAACCTCCCGGGCCTCATGCCCTCGACGGCAAGGCCCTCGCGGCCGGCCCCATGCCGTGCTTTGGAAAAGAGGTGCCCGGCAAAGCAGAGATGAAAAATCGGCATGGGAGAAACGGCCCGGACTCCCATGGTCCTGGCGGCGGCAATGCCCTAGAATGGAGCCGACTTTGCCGGCCGCCCTAGTTGACCGGGACCGCATCGTCCTCATTGTAGGGGAGGTGGTCGGCTCGGGAAGCTGCCTCGGTCACACCCAGAAACCGCCTCGAGAACGAGAAAAACCCGCCAGAAGCCGCCATGCCGCGAGTTGACCTTTCATGGCCGGCGGGCCGCCGCGATGGATTGCTTCCTCGACAGGTCTGGCCAAGAGGCGTTCATGCGAACACGAATTCAACGATGGCGGGTACGGCTCTCGGTGTTGGCCGGAGTCGTTCTCTTCGTGTTTGCGGCGATGACGCTCAGCCGTTGGGAAGAGGACCAACTGCTGGGGCGGTACGGCGAGGCCTACGGCACGTACGCCCGGGCGACTCCTCGTTTTTTCCCCGCGCTGGCCAAGCTGGCGGAGCCAGCCACCTACGTGGTCCATTCCAGGATCCTCCGCCAGCACCTCGTCGACGCGATGATCTTCCTGTGCTGTGTCGGACTCCTTGAGTTCTCAGAGGAACTGCGCGATCTCGGGTGGATTCCAACGTTGTTTCGGACCTATTGATCCTCGCATTAACAATGACACATCAGATTTGGAGGGCCACGCTCCGTCGTGGCCGGGCGAACCGGATGACGCGGCCACGACGGAGCGTGGCCCTCCAGATGTAGGGGGTCACTACTTATGCGAAGGTCAATAGGTGCCTCGTAGTCTTCAACCTAACATGTGACTCATGAGCTTTACGATCTATTACCAATCGACGAAACCCGTTCCGGCCGATTTGCATGAAGCGATCGACCACGACGTCGAGCGGCTCTGTCACGGCCGGTCGTGGCTCAGTTGCGAGCCGATCGGCTTCTCCGAGTATCACCCATATCTCTCCGGCGGCGTCAAACCCAACTTCACGCCGCATCCCGAAGACATCGCGGCCGCCAAGGCGGAATCCCTTCCGGACGGGACCCTCCTCGACGCCATCGACATCTTGGTCGAACTCTCCAAGACCTACGGGATCGACTGGGAGTTCTCCCACGACTACGACCCCGGCCCCATCGGCCACATCCGCGGCGGCGTCGCGGATCCCGACTTGCTCCGACAGCTCGAAGCACTCGGCGAATTCACAGAGTTCTTATCCGACGAAATGGATGCCGACTTCGGTCAGTCGGGCACAGGCCGAAACGATGATGATCTTGATGAGGACGGCGACGACGAGCCTCCAAATATCATCAAGTTTCCCGGGAGTTGATGGATAGCCAACGTCGAGTGTCTTTCATCTAGAACAACACGTTCCCTTCGAATAAACGAACGATGAAGTCGAAGAAGTCCTCGGCAACGACGACGCCATCAGCACCCGGACCAAGTACGACCACGGGGCACTCTCCCCGAGAGTCAACACGAGCCGTATCCAAGTAGAACGTGTAGTCACCGCCATCATCGGACACCGGGACGTAACTGTCAGGAATCTGACTTTCTGAGGCTCGCCGTTCTTGAAGCGTGGTGGTCACGACATCTGACCAGAGGGGCGGACCGTCTTCAGTGTTGTCCTTGTCGAAAAGCCCCGCTAACTCGAAGCCCGTACACAATGCTGCCCCGAATTTCGACAGGAAAAACCTATAGCTTGGAGGAAACAAAACACCTAGTTCCTTTTCAGCCATTTGAATTACCTTGTCATCCACCGGTCCTGCCAACGTCACGGTAGCTAACAACTGTTCAACTTGCTCAAGTCCAGCCATAGCGATCTTCTTATAATGGGAGTCAAATCCGGGCGTATCCTACTGTACCTTTGCACCCACAACCCGGCAATCTGGCCGTGGCTGTCTTGGACGGGGGGGAAGTGGTATACTCGAAGAGGTCGGGTTGTTCGGGCTTTTTAGGCCAAGGGCCGATGGGTAGTCGTATGTTGTCGGGCGTGGGCGTGATCTGTTTCTCGGCGAGCTACGCGGTCGCGTTGGCGCTGGAGGTCTCGCGGCTGGTGTTCCGGAGCGGCGTGCGCGGGGCGCTGCTCGTGGGCGTGACGGCGGCCGGGTGGGTGGCCCATACGGCGTTTCTCTATTACCAGGCCGTTCGGGCGTCTGGATCGCCGTTGTCCAGCCCGAGGGATTGGTACCTGGTCGCCGCGTGGCTGCTCGTGCCGGTCTATTTGTATTTGACGTGCTATCACCGTCGGGCCGCGTTCGGGCTGTTTTTGCTGCCGGCCGTGCTGGCGCTGATCGGCGTGGCCGTCGGGTTGGCCAGCCCCGAGCCGAACGCCCGAGGGCCGGCCTCCGCCGCGTGGGGCCTGTTGCACGGCGGGTCGATCGTCCTGGCGACGGTGGCCCTGCTGGTCGGGTTCCTGGCCGGGCTGATGTACCTGGTTCAGGCCTGGCGGCTAAAGGACCCTGCCCGACCAATCCGCCGGCTGCGGCTGCCCAGCCTCGAATGGCTCGCCCGGGCGAACTCCAGGTCGATTGTGCTGGCAACGCTGACCCTGGCCATCGGCGTCTTCTCTGGCCTGGTGCTCGTGCATCAAAACCCCGAGAGCCGCGTCGGCTGGTCCGATCCGTTCGTCTGGAGCACCTGGGCCGCGCTGGCCTGGCTCGTCGGTACGGTCGCCGTCGAGGCCTTCTACCGGCCTGCCCGTGCCGGCCGCAAAGTCGTCTACCTCACCCTGGCCAGCTTCGCCGTCCTGGCCGCCGCGTTGGCCCTGGGGCTCTTGCTCAAGACGCAACACGGGGGTGGACCTGGAGAAGCACCGTCACGGCTGAATCAACGGGTGCCATGGGCGGCTTGTCCGCCCTTGCCCAGCAACACGCAAGGATCCCGCACCACAAGGGCGGACAAGCCGCCCATGGCACCCGGTGGCAATAGGGCACCCGGTGGCGATGTCCCCGGCTATGCTCCCTCCAACACGGAGGGCCGGGCATGACGGTTCAGGTGGTTGGGTGCAGTCATCACGAGACGCCGATCGAGGTTCGGGAGCGGCTGGCGATAGGGCCCGAGCAGGTCGACGCGGCGTTGGCCCGTTGGGCCGTGGAACAGCCGGATACCGAACTGGTCCTCTTGTCGACGTGCAACCGACTGGAGTTCTACCTGGCCTCGAACGAGTCGAGTCTACCAGGCGTCGACGAGGTGGCCGCGTTTCTGGCGTCGGTGCATGATGTCGTGCCTGGGCAACTTTCGGCCTCGCTCTACTGCAAGAAGGACCGGGACGCGGCGGCCCATCTGTTTACCGTGGCGGCCAGCCTGGATAGCATGGTGTTGGGCGAGCCGCAGATCCTTGCCCAAGTGAAGGACGCCTACCAACGGGCGACCGCCGCCGAGAGTGTCGGGCCGCTGGGGCACGCGTTGTTCCAATCGGCCATCATGGTCGCCCGGCGCGTGGCCAACGAAACGGCCCTCTACCAGCGCCGCACGAGCATCCCGAGCGTCGCCGTGGCCGATTTCGCCGCCGAGATTTTCGAGCGGTTCGACGACAAGAAAGCGCTCGTCCTCGGGGCGGGCGACATGGCCGAAGAAACGCTCTGCTATCTCCGCGATGCGGGCGTACGGGAAATCCTCGTCGCCAACCGCACGGCCGACCGGGCCGCGGCGCTCGCCGCGCAGTGGCAGGCCGAAGCCCGGCCGTGGGAGAACCTGGCCGACGCCCTGGTCGAAGCCGACCTGGTCGTCAGCACCACGGCCGCCGGCGAGCCGATCGTGACGTTGGACGATTTTGTCGCGATTGAGCCCAAACGATCAGGCCGACCGCTTTTCGTGCTCGATCTGGCTGTGCCGCGCGACTTCGACCCGGCCATCGGCGCCCGGCCGGACGTGTTTCTTTATTCGATCGACGACCTGCAGGCGGCCTGCGACGCCAACCGGCGTGCCCGGGAGAAGGAGTTGCCCACCGCGCGTCGGATCATCGCCGCCGAGGCCGACCGGTTCATGGCCCGGCTGCACCATCGGGCGACCAACCCGGTCATCCGCCGCCTGAAACACGGCTGGCAGCAACCCAAGGAAGAAGAACTCCGCCGGTTGTTCAACAAACTGCCCGACCTGGATGAAGCCTCCCAAGCCGAGATCCGCCGCGCGTTCGACCGCTTCGTCAGCAAACTGCTCCACCCGCCCCTGGAATCGCTCCGCGACGAATCCCGCCAAGGCATCCCTTCCGCCTTGTTGGACGCGCTGGCTCGGTTGTTTCAGTTGAAGGATTAGCAGCCCATTGCAGAAGGTGTGCCATGGTACAATAAATGTAGGCCGGGTCACGACCCGGCAGGTGAAACGCACTGGGCTTTACTATCTCTGCCGGGGCACGACCCGGCCTACAAGTGGCTTTTTCCTCAGCTCTCACCAATATCTTCGGTATGCGTTTGTTGTGCGCTCATTTCCTTCTTGCATCGTGGACAAATTCCTGTGCGCATTGCCGTGACGGCAAAGAGGGCGTAGGGAGTCTTCCCGCAGTGTGGGCAGAGAAGGCTGTACTTCTTGTATATCCGCCCCTTTGCCTTTGCTGTGGCAATAACAAGACCAAAGACCACGGAGACTGTGAGCACTCCAAGGAACAGATCTAGGATGCCTGTCTTGAGTGAGGATTGTTCGTATAGAAATGCCAGAGGGAGGGCGATGCCCAGAAACACGAATAGGATGGTGTTGATGCGCCGATCAACGGATCTCATATCCGCTTCAAACGCTCTCATCGTGGTGTCGTCCGTCATATTTCTCTGCACCTATAGTTAGTTTGCCGTAACTAGGTGGCTGCGATTGACGATCATTTCAGGAAGCACGTTGTCGGTTGCTTCGTTTCACCGATTTGTTAGCCGGTATTATCGAGTGGGACCTTCATTTGCGTCAAAGACTCACCGAGCCAGCCGAGATACCAGTCGGTAAAGGTTGAATGACTGTCGTCCGAGTTGAGTACTGGAGACAAGCCTCGCTCATCGGCACGGTCGTCATTCCAGACAAAGCCGCGTTGAGGGCCGTGAACAACGAGCCATTGACGATAAGCACAGCCAAGATGGCAAATCGGGATGGCCCCATCAACGACTGAACAATTCCAGTATTCCGCTTCAAGTAGTTTATCCCATTCTTCCCACAATTGGTCTTCCTGTTCCTCAGCCATCTCGTCGGTTATTTCCGGACGTTTCGACCAGAAATCATCCGTATGATTCCATGCGGACTCGTGTGGAAACGGATTTCCGAACGCACCAACGAGATAACCACCGTCCCACGAGCAACAACTGTACCCATCGTCGTGCTCACCAAATCTGAAGAGCCCGTAGGCAGGGCCCGCACCACCGTTGCCAATCGTCGTGATAAATCGCCGATAGTCGCTCGGCAATGTGATGGCGTGTTGCCTTTCAAATGAAGCCACGATGTCTTCGTCGAGTGGCGGATTCAATTTGTACTTATGCGAATCCGATCCAAACACGCATCCACTTCTGTCCTTTGCCGCGAGAGTTGACAGTGCGGAGGTGATCGATTCAGGATCCAAGAAGAGCTTCATAGCGACACTTCTATTGCCAGGAGAAATAATGGGGAGAAATAATGGGGTCGGGATTCTTTGCTTGAATTGGCCGTTCTGTCAACAACAGAATAACAAAGACTCCCGACCCCTTTATCCTTTTTTCATTGCACCGTTGCTTTTTGCCACAGGGCATACGCAGTTTGTTAAGCACTCAACAATAATTCAACGGCTCCGCGCCGCATGGATCTTGGCACGCGTGACTAGGCTCGTCTTCAACAACAAGTTGTCTGGCGATTCTGGGGCAAGAACGATCAGCCATCAGGCATTACCCGTAATGAAGCCAGCATTTCGCGAACAACATCATTGTCTCGCCCTCGGACTTCCATGGGACAGTGGTAAGCGGCGTCAACGTATCGTTCCCCATGATGTAGCGCCCAAGCACTAAACCACTCGTTGTCGGTTTCAAATTGAACATGGTAACCGCTGAAGTCGCCACATGTTGCCGGAAATACTTTGCGACGCTTCATGCGGTGGATCTCAGCAACATTTTCGACCCATTGTCGCGCGTCGAACTGCGGCGAGTCTGCGCCCGGAACGGTTAGTCTAAATTGCACGTCGCCAGCATCCGGGACAATCAAAACGTAGGGATCGATTTCCGTGCCGCGAACGGCCGCCGTCCATCCGGTAGCGGGCACAATTGAGAAATACAAATACTGGAAGCGATCTGCCATCACGCGGGTTAACTCAGATAACTTTTTTCTTGTCCAACAAGCCCAGCATCATGCCAGGGAGTCCTGAATTGCCGGCTTCACATCTGGCAAAACAATTGGAGTGAATGCGTGTCGTATGCATTGCCAATTCCCACCCAAACAGAGGGATTTACCGTGGTGGCAGTGTACTGCTGTGCGTCTTTGTGGGCAAGCAGGTTGTAGGGTGGGGCACACCTGCCCCACCAGATTCACATCAACTTTGGACTCCGGTGGGGCAAGTGTGCCCCACCCTACACGCTTCCCTTGGACGCAACGGAGCGTGTCCCTCCAAAGGTCGACCGGTGGCACTGGCGTCTCGCCAGTGCTGGAGCCCGAGCACTGGCGAGACGCCAGTGCCACCATTGACCGATTATTCCGATTTTGTGGTTTGGTTGGAGTTTGCGGGTTGGGATGCCGATACTCGATCGCAGCCAAGGCTAGTCCCCTTGCCCTGGGTGCGCCTTTGCGGTGTGCCGTGGGCGAACTGGGCCGATTTTGTCCTTAGTTGTTGTGGGCAAACGGTTTGGGGAAAACGGGGTCGGCCGGGGTGGCCGCAATGCGGCTAAGATCTTTGACAATAAGCACTTAACGATACGGTCTTCCAGATCGGCGCAGACGGTATAACCGTCACTCGATCGGGGGATTCGTGGGGAGGTTGATTCCGGACTTGGTTGATTGATCTTGACTCTAGTCGTTACGCCACCTACACTTGGAGCGACAATCGGACGCGAGGACGCGTGCCGTTTTTCGGCCATGTGGCGACCATTTTCCTAGGAGAATCGAGTCGTGACCAAGAAAGAGATCGTTCGGACCATTTCGGAAGAGATTGGACTGACCCAACTCAAGACGAAGGAAATCGTCCAGAAGACGTTCGACGCGATCGTCCAGACGTTGGTCGAGGAGCGGCGGATCGAGCTGCGGAACTTCGGCGTGTTCGAGGTGAAGCGTCGAGCGCCCCGCAAGGCCCGAAACCCTCGCACGGGCGACGACGTCTACGTGCCCGAGAAGTTCGTCGTCACGTTCAAGCCCGGTAAAGAGATGGAGAAGAAGGTTCGGGAACTGGAACGTCAAGCGGCGGCCCAGGCAGCCGCACGAGCAGCCCAGCCTTCGCCCGACGGCTCCCCAACACCTGGCACGCCAGCCAGTTACGGCACGAGTTCCGGCGGCTAGCCCGGGGCATTTTTCCAGCCTCGTTCGCCGGTAGCTCTTCTGTCCGGCCCTTGCCGCCCTGATCGGCGGCCCCTCTGGCGCGAATCCCGCGTGATTCGTCGAACCCCTTTGGTGGCTTGGGGTTCCTCTTCGACCGTCTCGTTAAGTGGCCAGCCCAGCCCGTTCTCTTGGGGGTCTGCCCCCGCAAACAGCGAACGGCCCGGCCTGGCTAACGGACACACGCTCGATTCATCCCATGGATCGGGCAACCAAAAAACACAAAAGACAACAGACAACCCCGCACTGTTTCGGCGACCTGCCCTAGGGCGGAAACGAAGCGCTGCAAGTTATTTCTCACGGAGGAGTTAGGCCATGCGCAAGATGCTCTTGGCTGCCACGTTGGCGATGCTGGCTTCCAGCAGCGTCGGCTGCATCACGCCCATCTACTCGGGCGACCGGACCGAACGGACTCAACAGTTGATCGACACCTCGGAAAACCTTCGGGCGGCGAAGAACACCTGGAGCCGGGTCTGGTTCCTCGATCAGCCCGACCACTGCGTGCCCGAGCGGATGCATGGCGGCATTATGTAGCGTGTAACCTACCGCACTTGGGTGCCACTGCTGGTTTGCCCAGCAGTGCGTTGTGGGGGCATCATGCACACACACTGCTGGACGAGCCAGCAGTGGCACCCGTCGTTGCGATCATAAAATGCAATCAGGGGGCATCGACCCGCTGCTGGAGCAACTCTTCGGCAGCGGGTTTTGGATTTCTTGCAGGCGTTGCCAGACCCGCCGCGCTCGGATAGAGTGGTCGGGAATGGGTTGTTCGTGCTGACCGCATCCTGGTTCACTCGAACGACTTGCGCGCCGCACACGAATGAACTGAGATCTCGACTTGTAGGAGGCGACTCCCGTCGCCGAAAGTCTTCGAGTTTCCATTCGGCGACGGGAGTCGCCTCCTACAGGAGTTGTCTGGAGAACGCCGTTATATGAGCACGCCCGCCGTTTCGCTTGAAGTCCAGTTGGGCCGTTTGCGGCTTGCCAATCCGATCATGGTGGCCTCGGGCACGTTCGGCTACGCCCGGGAGATGGCCGGCCTGGTCGACCTGGCCCGGCTGGGCGGCATCCTGCCCAAGACGATCACCCAGGAGCCGCGCCAGGGCAACCCTCCGCCCCGGACGGTCGAGACGACGGCCGGGCTGCTTAACTCGATCGGCCTGGACAACGACGGGATCGAGGCGTTCATCGAGCGCCTGCTCCCCTACCTGGCCGGCCTCGGACCGGCGATCGTCGTGAGCATCGCCGGACGCACGGCCGACGAGTTCACCCAGATGGCCGCCCGGCTGGACGGCCTGCCCGGCGTGGCCGCGTTGGAATTGAACATCTCGTGCCCTAACGTCTCGGGCGGCGTCGATTTCGGCGTCAACCCGACGTCCTGTTGCGGCGTGGTCGAGGGCGTGCGTCGCGCCTGCTCGCTGCCCGTGCTGGCCAAGCTCACGCCCAACGTGACCGACATCGTTTCGGTCGCCAAAGCGGCGGCCGACGGCGGGGCCGATGCGATCTCGCTGATCAACACCTGCCTGGGCATGGCCGTCGACTGGCGACACCGGAAACCCCGCTTGGGCAACGTGCTGGGCGGCCTGAGCGGCCCGGCCATCAAGCCGATCGCGCTGAGGGCCGTGTACCAAGTCGCCCGAGCCGTCGACATCCCCCTGATCGGCATCGGCGGCATCGCCTCGATCGACGACACCATGGAATTCCTCGTCGCCGGCGCCACCGCCGTCCAAATCGGCACCGCCAGCTTCTACCGCCCCGGCGTCTCGATCGAAATCCTCGACGCGCTGCCCGATGCTTTAACACAACTCGGTGCTACGCGTGTAGCCGACGTGGTGGGAACGCTGGACGTTGAAACAAAGTAGCATCGTCCCTTCCCTCTCCCTTTGGGAGAGGGTGGCGGCGCAGCCGCCGGGTGAGGGCGGTATGCAGTTGGGATAGTGCTGTATCACGCAGTGTGCCACGAGCTTTGCAAGTGTGTGCCGGCAGAATGCATAGGCCGATCGTTAGGTGAGGCAGTCGGCCTGGTCCCAAGAAGCACTGGCAGAGCCAGTGGCACGCGCTGTTACAAAATCTGGCCACTGACCACTAGCCACCAACCACTATTCCCGCCCGCCCTCACCCCCGGCCCCTCTCCCAAAGGGAGAGGGGAGGACGGCTTGTCGGGCACCCCTCTTCCGGATAGGCTATATCTCTTGGCTTTCGTTCGGTTTCTTTCCTCGTAACCACGCTTTGCGACAATCCCATGCGAGTACTTTCCGGCATCCAGCCCACGCGCCGATTTCATTGGGGCAACTATTTCGGCGCGATCCGCCAGTATATCGAGCTGCAGGACGGGTCGGAGGACGCGTTCTATTTCATCGCCAACCTGCACGCCCTGACGACGGTCCGCGACCCGGCCCAGCTTCGCGAGTGGACGCTCGACGCGGCAATCGACCTGCTGGCCCTGGGCCTCGATCCCGATCGGGCGACCCTGTTCCTCCAATCCGATGTGCCCGAGGTGAGCGAGCTGTGCTGGATCCTGCTGAGCGGCACGCCGATGGGCCTGCTGGAGCGATGCTGTGCCTATAAGGATAAAAAGGCAAAGGGGATCACGGCCGACGCAGGCCTGTTCACCTATCCCGTGCTCATGGCGGCCGACATCCTGGCCTACGATTCCGACACGGTGCCGGTGGGCGAGGACCAGGTCCAGCACATCGAAGTCTGCCGCGACCTGGCGGCCAGCTTCAACCACCACTTCGGCGAAGTCTTCGTCCTGCCCAAGGCGAAGCTCTTGGACACCTCGGCCAAGGTGCCCGGCACAGACGGCGAGAAGATGTCGAAGAGTTACGGCAACACGCTCGAGCTGTTCGAGGAGCCCGGGCCGCTGAAGAAGCAGATCATGCGGATCACGACCGACTCGCGTCCGATGGAGGAACCCAAGGACCCGGACACCGACCACCTGTTCCAGCTCTATTCGTTGTTCGCCTCGGACGCCGACCGCGAGTCGATGGCCGCGACCTACCGCCGGGGCGGCTTCGGCTACGGCGAAGTCAAAAAGGCCCTGGCCGAAGCGGCCGTCGACTATTTCGCCGCCGCCCGCCAGCGCCGCACCGACCTGGCCGCCCATCCCCGCCGCGTCTGCGAGATCCTCTCCGCCGGCGCCATCAAAGCCCGCAAAAAGGCCGCCGAAGTCCTCCGCCGAGCCCAGAAGGCCTGCGGGGTGAGGTTGTAGGAGCAACGTCCGGACGAACAGATGGACTGGATCGAAGCCACAGCGGTGTTCTTCGGGCTCCTATGCGTCTGGCTGACCGTGCGTCAGAATATTCTGTGCTGGCCGACTGGCTTGGTTCAAGTTGTGCTTTACCTTGTGATCTTCTATCGAGTCAAGCTCTATTCGGATCTGATTCTTCATGTCATTTACGTAGTTTTGCAAGTCTACGGTTGGTATCATTGGCTTCATGGTGGCAAAGACCGAAACAACTTGCCTGTCTCCCGACTCGGAAAAACCGCGACCCTTGTGTGGTCTGTCATTGGGATTTCCGGCACGGTCGTTTGGGGATACACCATGGCGTCATTGACGGACGCGGCGATCCCATACGGTGATGCCTTTACCACCGTCACCAGCCTGATTGCCCAGTGGCTCATGGCGAGAAAGCGTTTGGAGTCTTGGTTATTCTGGATTGCGGTTGATGTGATCGCGATCGGAATTTACTTTCAGAAAGATCTCCTTCTCACATCAGGCTTATATACAGTCTTCTTGGTCCTCGCAACGCTCGGCTACATCACCTGGCGCAAGTCTCTTAACACTGACTCCCTAGAATTTCATGACAACGGGACTGGTACTGGGAAAGTTCGCGCCTCTACACAAGGGGCATCAGCTATTGATTGAAACGGCGTTGGCCGAGACAGACAATGTGGTCGTCTTGGTCTACGACGCTCCCGATGTTACGCGCATTCCTCTTACCACTCGTTCGGAGTGGGTCAGGCAACTCTACCCAACGGCTCATGTGATCGACGCATGGAACGGCCCCTTGGAGGTGGGCAACACCGAGGCAATCAAGCGCAAACACGAGAAGTATCTCCTAGACATCCTGCAAGGCCGGGAGATCACGCATTTCTACTCTAGCGAATTCTACGGCGAGCACGTCAGCCGTGCGCTCGGAGCGAATGACTGTCGAATTGATCCTGACAGGCTGCGGATCCCCATTTCCGCGACAGAAATCAGAAGAGCTCCCTATGCAAACAGACAATACCTCGATCCGGTTGTATACAGAGATCTGATAACAAAGGTAGTTTTCCTTGGCGCCCCCTCTACAGGCAAAACTACTTTGGCGCACGCCCTTGCAGATAATTACCATACAGTCTGGATGCCTGAATACGGACGAGAGTATTGGGAAAAGCATCAACACCATCGACGGCTTTCACTTGAGCAACTTGTGGAGATTGCCGAGGGTCATCGTCTGCGGGAGGACGAAATGGCCCTGCAAGCCAACCAGTACTTGTTCGTCGATACGGATGCAACCACAACGTTCCTGTTCTCGCTCTATTATCACAGCAAGGTTCATCCACGTCTTGCCGAACTTGCCAATGCGACCCGTAACCGCTATGATCTCTTTTTCCTGTGCGAAGACGACATCCCCTACGACGCCACTTGGGACCGCTCAGGTGAGGTGAATCGTCGTGTCTTCCAGGAGCAGGTGCGAAACGACTTGGTTGGACGAGCGATTCCCGCTATCAGCCTGCGAGGCACGGTAGAAGAACGTGCCGCAACGGTGTCTCACGTACTATCAGATTTCAAAAAAGTGTGAAAAGTTACAAGACACAGCCAGAGAGTCGTTACCTTGTTCATTGCTGAAGGAGTAATTGTCCATGGACATCTCCCCCTCCATCTACGAACACGCTGCGCGGATGATCGACCGGACGCCGTGGGACGTGTCGAGGGACGGGGAGTTGATCTTCGAGGCCCATGCGGCCGCGTATCGGTACTATCGGCACACGCCGATCATGCTGGGCATCGACATCTACAACCTCGAGGCCGAGGCCTACGGCGGGGTGGTCGAGCGGCCGAGCGGGATCGGGATCCCGGCGATAGGGCGGCCGATTTGCGATTCGGCCCAAGGATTAAAAGAGCTTGCGCCGCTGGATCCGGACACGGCCGGGCGGATTCCGATGTTGTTGGAGGTCGGCTCGCGGCTAGCCCGGGAATTTCCCGAGGCCGACATCCGGGTGCCCGTCAGCGGGCCGTTCTCAATCGCCAGCAACCTGGTTGGGTTCGAGACGCTTCTTTGTGACGCGGCCGTCGATCCCGACGGCACGGCCGAGGCGCTGGCCCATCTGACCGAAGGCCAGGTCGCGCTGGCCCGGGCGATCAAACGCCACAACCTGGACGTGGCCTTTTTCGAGTCGGCCGCGTGCCCTCCACTGCTTTCGCCGGCCCAATTCCGCCGGGTCGAGTTGCCGGCCCTGATGCAAATCATTCAGGGCATCGCCCAGGCGATCGGCCACCCGGTCCCCTGCATCATCGGCGGCGACACGACGCCCATCCTGGAGGCGATGCTCGAGACGGGCACGACCTACGTCGTCGCCCCGGACGAGACCGACCAGGAGGCTTTCCTGCGGAAGATCTGGGACCGGACCGACATCCGCGTCCGCGTGAACACCTCGTCGGAAGTCATCTCCCGCGGCGACTGGCCCCGCGTCCGCGCCGAAGCCGACCGCGTCGTCTCGCTCGTCTCCGGCCGCGAGAACGTTTGCCTGGGCACCGGCGCTCTGCCCTACGAAACGTCGCCCGAAATGGTCCTCAGGCTGATCGAGTACGTCGAGGAATTGGGATAGAGGCGGGAATAATCCGCCTCGGGGTATTAGTGGAATCTCGGCCTGGGCATGTTAGAATGATGGCGTGTCGTGTGAGCCGCCCCCCGTTATGAGTTGCCTCTTCCATGACGAGTCTCGAAAAAATCAGAAGGCTATGGGCCGAGTTTCGGAAGAAGCCCTTTCCTGAAGGACTCGCCGGTGAAGATATCAACGGTGTCTGTGTCACATCCCTAGATACGTTTGCAGCGGGTTGTGTAGACACTTATGTTTGCAGCGGAAGTCTTGATCGAGTTAAGCGTGACGTGCTTGAATCCAGTCTTGTTGAATTGGATAGAATTCTCCCTGAATTGGAAGACTATCCCAGAGAGTACTTCTTGCTTCTGAAGGAAATCTGTATCTCCATTACCAAGGATGGTTGATCGCAAGCGAGGAAGAACGTCTGCAGGAGGACCTACCCATGTGTCCCAATCCCCTCAAAAAAATCCCCTCCGTGTCGGAGATTTTGGAGAATCCAACGGTCAAGGGCCTGGTCGAGCGGATGCACCCCGGGGCCGTGTTGGCGACGGCCCGGGCCGTGCTGGACGAGGTGGCGGCCGAGGTGCATGCGGTGGCGACGGAGCGGACGTTGCCCAGCATGAGTGAGCTGGCCGAGCGGATCGCGCGGCGGATGGCGGCCGACAAGGCGCCGGGGCTACGGCCGGCGATCAATGCGACGGGCATGGTGTTCCATCCGGAGTTGGGCCCGCCGCCCTTGGCCGATCGGGCGGTCGAGGCGGCCGCGGCGGCGTGGCGGGGGGCGATGGTCGGCGACGAAGGCCCGGTCGCGTATGCCGCGCCGGCCGAGACGCTTTTGGCCCAACGGACCGGCGCCGAGGCGGCCCTGGTCGTCGGAAGCGAGGCCGGCGCGCTGGCCTTAGCGTTGGCGGTCGTGGGCGAAGGGCAAGAGGTCGTCGTCTCGCGGGGGCAACTGGTCCGCCGTGACGGGACGCACGACGTACCCGGGCTGGCCGCCCTGGTCAGCGTGTCGTTGAACGAGATCGGGGCCGTAGACGGAACCTCGGCCGAGGATTTTCAACGGGCAATCAGCGATTGGACCAGCGCGGTGCTTTGGGGCGAGCTTGGCCCGTTGCCCCATGCCAAGATGGCCAACCAGATCACGCTCGACGGTCTGGTTCGACTTGCCCATGAACACAAACTCCGTGCCGTCTGCGACCTGGGGCCTGCGGCGATGATTGACCTGGCGTCCTTCGACCTGGACAAGCTGCCGACGGTCGCTCGGGCGGTGGCGGCGGGGGCCGATCTGATCGTCTTCGGCCACGAACTGCTGGGCGGCCCGCCGTGTGGGCTGATTGTCGGGCGTCGCGAACTGATCGACCAGGCCCGACGGCATCCGTTCCACACGACCGTCCCGACCGGTCGGGCCACGGCGGCAGCTTTGGCCGTGACGCTCGAACTGTCCGAAGATGCCGAGCAGGCCCGACGAACGATCCCGACGTTGCAGCTCTTGACCACTTCGCCGGACAACCTCAAGAATCGGGCAACCCGGCTTGCCCAACAGATGACCGAGTCGCCAGCCGTCGCCTCGGCCGAAGCCGTCGAGCGGACCGCCCCGGTAGCCGCGTCGCCGCACCTGGCCTGCGAACTGCCCACCTGGTGCATCGCCATGACGCCTGTTCACATGAACGTCGACCGCTTGTCCACCCTCCTCCGCTCCGCCGACCCGGCCGTTTTGGGTCGGATGGAAGAGGATCGACTGTTATTGGATCTTCGCAGCGTGCTGCCCCGAGATGATCTTCGGTTGGTTGACGCCACGGTCGGCATCCCGGTCTAATAGCGTCGGAGCAATTGATCTGGTCAACAGCGGAACGTCCCCTTCGCTTCCTGTTGGCAGCACAACATGGGAGATATGCCATGCGCGCCAAAACGTCGCTCCTCCGATGGATTGCGGTTCTCTCTGTCCTCCTTGCCTGGGCTCTCCCCCAGCCAGCCGCCGGGGCCGAGCGGCCGAATATTGTGTTTATTATTTCGGACGACCAGGACTTCTCGCACCTGGGGTTCATGGGCAATACGCATGTGCATACGCCGACGCTGGACCGGTTGGCCGAGGAGGGGACGGTGTTTACGTGCGCGCATCTGCCCATGTCGAGGTGCCATCCGACGTTGGCCAGCTTCCTGTCGGGCCGGTGGCCGCATCAGACGGGCATCTATTACAACTACGGCACGAAAAAACTCGCGCCGAAGGACTCGCTGCCGAACTTGCTCAAGAAGGCCGGCTATGCCACGTACTTCGAGGGCAAGTACTGGGAGGGCGACCCGCGAGATATGGGGTTCACCCACGGCCAGAAGACGTTCAAGACGTTTGTTCGCAAGGGCCAGAAGAACCTCTTTGCGTTTCTGGACGACGTCGCCGGCAAACAGCCGTTTTTCGTCTGGTGGGCGCCGTGGCTGCCGCACTTGCCGCATAATCCGCCCGAGAAGTATAAGAAACTGTTCAAGCGAAAAGACATCCCCGTGCCCGACTGGTACAAGGGCGACAAAAAGGCGTTTCGCCAGAAGGAGCATTTGAGCTTCGCCATGGAGGCCTGGCTCGACGACGGGGTTGATCAGCTCTGCCAGAAGCTAAAAAAGCTCAAAGTCTACGACAACACGATGTTCGTGTTCGTAATCGACAACGGCTGGGGTAACGGGTTGGTGGCCAAGGGCTCGCCGTTCGAGCAGGGCGTGCGGACGCCCATGTTTTTCACGCTGCCGGGGACCGTGCCCCAGGGCAAGCGGATCGACGGTCTGGTCAGCACGCTGGACCTCTACCCGACGATCCTCGATTATGCCGGCGTGCCCGTGCCGCCCGAGGCCTCGGGCCATGACCTGCGACCGACCATCGAAGGCAAGGCGGACGCGACCCGCGACGTCTTGTTCGGGGCCATCTACCCCTCATTCGCCACCGAGGGGGACGAACGGCCCGAGCGCGACATGTACGCCATCTACATGCGGACCAAGCGCTGGAAGTACATTTTCTACACGCAGGACGTCACCGAGAAACGCAATCAAAAGTACTTCCGCATCTACTCGATCCTGACCGACTACCCCGAGC
>JAFGFF010000312.1 GCA_016931075.1 Pirellulales bacterium
CGAGCGGAAAAGGTGCCAGGCACCTTTTGTGCGAAGCACCCGAAGGGCCGTTCCGGCAAAAGGTGCCTGGCACCTTTTCCGCGGGCCTTGAACCATTACAGGCGAAGCTGGTCTCGCTGGCCGACGATCCTGACCTGGCCGTCCGCTACCAGACAGCGTTCACGTTGGGCCAGGTGAAGGACGACAAAGCGATCGAGGCACTGGTTCGGCTGGCCAAGCGAGATACGGACAACCAGTGGATGCGACTGGCCGTGCTCAGCTCGTCGGCCGGTCGGGCGGGGGAGCTGCTTGCCCGGCTAACGACTGACCACGTCTGGCGCGCCGCCAAACCGGCCCGGCGGTTCCTGGAAGAGATGGCCAACCAGGTAGGGCTTCAGAATAATGAAAAGCAGATCGCCCAGGTGATCGGCGTGCTCGATGGCCTGGACGCCGACGACGAGGCCGACAAGACAGCCGCTCGGTCGATTGTCCGCGGCCTGACTCGGGGCCTGGCCGCCTCGGGCAGTGACTGGCTGGCCAAGCTGCGCTCGGACGAACACAAGCTGATTGCCGACCTCGTCAAAACGATGGTCGAAGAGGCCCTCGAAAAGGCGGCCGATGAGGATCTCAAGATCAGTCGGCGGGTCGAGGCCGTCGAGTCGCTGGCCTTGGCCTCGCTGGACGAGTCGGTCGACGTCCTGGCCGAGTTGCTCGAGAGCCACCAACCCAAGGGCATCCAGACGGCCGCGCTGGCCGCGCTGGGGCGCCACCGGGGCGAGGAGGTGGCCGAGGTCATTGTCGAGGCCTGGGCCGGGTTCAGCCCTCAGGTCCAGAACTCGGCCTCCGAGACGCTCTTCGCCCGTTCGGAGCGAATTTTAGTCCTGCTCGAAGCACTCGAAGCGCATGACGTCCTGCCCTCGCAACTGGACCCGGCCCGGATTGCGTTCCTCCTGGCCCACCCGGACAAACAGATCCAGGCCAAGGCCAAAGAACTCCTCGGCGGCGTGAAGCTGGCCCGGCGTGAAGAAGTGGTCAAGGCCTACCGCGATGTGCTGAAGATGAAAGGCGACGTGACGCGCGGCAAGGCCGTCTTCAAGAAGCAGTGCTCGACGTGCCACGCGCTCGAAGGCGTCGGCTACGAGCTGGGCCTGCCCCTGACGGGCATCCAAAACCGCGGCCCGGCCGCCATGCTCGAAGCCACGCTCGACCCGAACCGCGAAGTCCAGCCGCAGTACCTCAACTACGTCGTCATCACCGACAAGGGCCTCTCGGTCACCGGCATGATCGACTCCGAGTCGGCTACCAGCCTGACCCTGAAACGGGCCGAAGGCGAATCCGACACAATCCTCCGCGTCAACATCGACCAGTTGAACAACACGGGTCTGTCGCTCATGCCCGAGGGTCTGGAAAAACAACTCTCCAAACAAGACATGGCCGACGTGATTGCCTACGTCATGTCGCTTAAGTAACAGGCTGACTGACGCGGTACCAGTCTCTCTTCTCCCTTGAGTAGCCTTGCGCGTCCCTCAATGGCGGGGCACGGCGATGTACCCTTTCTTCGTCGCAAAATGGCGTGGAATCGGGCAAATGGGCGTGTACGCCGAAACAGGCGGAAGTTAGAATGAGAGTACGCTTTGAGTAGGGCGCGTCACCATACTGCTCGGCCGGGTTCGGCCGTTGCACTTCTTTGCCGGGAAGCGCCCAGACTCCGCTTACGGTATGCCCAAGGCGGTCCGCCATGCACAACCGGGGCGGTTGTTCCCGTATTCACACGCTTGGAAAGCAAGCAAGCCGATTTCGGTCGCTTGTGGATACCTGACGCCTAGCTTCCCTTGCAAAAAGGAGCATCCGAGATGCTCGAATCGAACGGCGCGCCGTCGCACACCAGCCAAGAGGGCCTTTTTCCGATCGGTCGATGCGTTTGGGCAGCGGTCCTGGTCGTGATCGTGCTCGGGGTATCAAAAGCCTCGGCTCTGCCCATTCGGATCATGGCGATTGGCGATTCGATCACCGCGGGCTACACGAACAACCCAACCTGGACGGTGCCGTTCACGTTCGGCTATCGGTCTGGGCTCTACACGCGACTGACCGACGCCGAGTACGAGTTCCAGTTCGTCGGCTCCTCGCCCGAACCGTGGGACGACAAGTACGGCCTGCCCTCGACCGTCAACCCGCCCGACTTGCGGACGGTCGACCAGGACTATCATCGTGGCTACGGCGGAAAGGGGCTCAGCTACCTCAACTCCAACATCGGCAGCTTTCTGAGCGCCGACCGGCCTGACCTGATTCTCTTGATGATCGGGATCAACGACATCAGCTACCAGAGCAGCAGCACGCCGACCAGCCAGATGAACGCATTGGACACGTTGGTCAACACGATCGTGACCACCAAGCCGAACGCCCATCTGATCGTCGCCCAGATCACGCCCTATTCGGCATACACCGACGCAATCGTCCAGTACAACACGTACATCCGCGAGACGCTCGTTCCCTATCACGCCGGATTGGGCCACAACGTCACGACGGTCGACCAGTATTCGAATCTCCTGACGGGCGGGACGATCGATCCGAGCCTTTTCGCCAACGGATACAACCATCCGAACGTGGCGAGCTACGACGCGATGGCCCAGACCTGGTTCGACATGATCGAGACGCTCGACATCGAGCCGGAGCCCCCGCCGGGTCCCTACGCGCGCGGCGTGTTGCGGGGCGGTGCGTTCGAGTCGCCTGTCTTCGCGGCCGACTCGCACAACATCAACCCGACGAACGCCGACTGGACGTTCACCCCCAGCACGGCCGGCGCCGGCTCGGGCGTCGACCGGGGGAATCCCTACGGCGGCACCGTGACAAACGCCGCACCACTGGAAGCCCGACAGATGGGTTTTCTTCAGGGTTCCGGAGCCGGCGAGGGCACAACCCAAATTACGCAGGACCTGACCGGCCTGCAGATCGGACGGCAGTACACGCTTCGCTTCCAGGCCAAAGGGATGCAGGGCTTCGACGGCGTGAACCCGTTTCGCGTTTCGTTGGACGGCGTCGATCTGGACTTCGGCGGCAGCACGGTGCTAAGCCCGTCGACCTCGGGCGAGTCGTACAACGTCACCTTCCAGGCGACCGCCGAGACGATGAACCTGCGGTTCTACGACCAGGGCGACGTGGCTGTGACCCAAGTCTCCTGGATCGACGACGTGACGCTCGGCCTGGTCACGGCCGCTTCGGCCAATCTGGTCACCAACGGCGGATTTGAAACACCCGTGCTGGCGGAAAACAGCCATGGGCTCAACGTCGCCGGGGCGGGCTGGAACTTCACCACCGGCAGACCGGCCGCCGGGACGGGCATCGATCGGGGAAATCCGTTCGGCGCCGCCTGCTACAACTGCACGCCCTACGAAGGCGACCAGATGGCCTTCATCCAAGGAGCCGGAGCCGGCTACGGCACGAGCAGCATCGACCAGGACGTCTCGGGTTTCGAGATCGGCCGGCAGTACGTCCTGACGTTCGAGGCGAAGGCGAGCGGCGGCGACGTGTTCGGCGGAGTCAATCCGCTGAGCGTGTCGATCGACGGCCAGACACTTATCTTCGACGAGCTCGAAGGCGTCGCACCCTCGCTGGCGTATGAACTTTTCATCAGCGACCCGTTCACCGCCACGTCCGAAACGATGAACCTGCGATTCTTCGACGAGGGCAACGTGGACTGGCTCCTCCTGACCTGGATCGACGACGTGCAGATCACGCTGGCCTCGCTAACCCCGGGCGACGCCACGGGCGACGGTGTGGTCGACGCGGACGACGCCCGACGCCTGGCCACAAACTGGCTCCAAAGCGGCGGTTGGGCCCAAGGCGACTTCAACGGCGACGGCACGGTCGACGACTTGGACGCCTCGATCCTGGCCGCGAATTGGACCGGCACTTCCAGCGAAGGCGCCGTGCCCGAGCCAGGCACGATGGCCCTGCTCCTCACACTTGCCGGCCTCTCTCTGATGCTTAAGCGGCGCTAGTGTAGTGTCTTTCCATTGAGGGGGCTCTTCTTCTATTCGGCGAGGCGCCGTTCTGACGATCCTCGTGGTTGCTGCGCTCTGCGCGTCGACGGCCTCGGCCATTCCGATTCGCATCATGGCCGTCGGCGACTCGATCACCGCGGGCTATACCGACAACTCGGCCTGGACGGTACCGTTCACGTTCGGCGGCGCGGACACCATCGCCGCGGGGACCAGCTACGAGCTCTATATGAGCGATCCGATCGTGGCCACGGCCGAAACGATGAACCTGATGTTCCACGACGCGGGCGACGTCGCCGTCTTGCAGGTGTCGTGGATCGACGACGTGAAGATAACCCAGGTCGTTCCCGAG
>JAFGFF010000313.1 GCA_016931075.1 Pirellulales bacterium
AACGGGTCATCCGGACCAGGGCCAACGCGTAGCGGATCACATGATCGCCGGCCGGCACCTCGCGGACGATCCGCTGCAACTCGACGATCTCCTCGGCCGAAAGGACCGACTCGACCTTCTCGATCTGCGTGGTCGTCGTCCGCCGGGCGACTTCGAACTCTTCCTGGAAGCTCGGGTATTTGACGAAGACCTTGAACATGAACCGGTCTTGTTGGGCCTCGGGCAGCGGGTAGGTGCCTTCCTGCTCAATCGGGTTTTGCGTGGCCAGGACGAAGAACGGATCGGCCAGCTTGTGCCGGACGCGGCCGACGGTCACTTGCCGTTCCTGCATCGCTTCGAGCAGGGCCGCCTGGGTCTTCGGAGGCGTCCGGTTGACTTCGTCGGCCAGGATGCAGTTCGAGAAGATGGGCCCTTCAAGGAACCGGAACTCCCGCGAGCCGGTCGAGCGGTTTTCCTCGATGATCTCCGTGCCCGTGATGTCAGCCGGCATGAGGTCGGGCGTGAACTGGATCCGGCTGAACGATAGATCCAGCGTCTGGCTCAGGGTGCTGATCATGAGGGTCTTGGCCAGCCCAGGCACGCCTTCCAGGAGGCAATGGCCTCGGCTGAAGAGCGAGATGAGCAGTTCTTCGATCACGTCGGTCTGGCCGACGATGACCTGGGCCAGTTGGTCCATGATCTTGGTTCGGGCCGTGCCTAGTTTCTCGATCGCCGCGGAGTCCTTGGGCCGCAAACCTTCGTCTGACATGGGTGCTTTCCTCGAAAAAATTTAGGGGGACTACCGCTGGTAGATCGGCAGAGTCCCGTTTTCCAGTTGCAGGATGGTCAAGTTGATCGCCGTGTTGTAGACGGCGCCGATGTAGTTTTGAGTCCACGATCCGTTAGGGCCCGCCTCGGAGACAATCCGCGATTCGATCTGGTTGCGGTAGTTCTCCCAAGTCTTGCCGCCCTCGCGATACAGGACCTGACTGTAGTAATAATGGGTGTAATGCCAGTGTCCCATGCTGTTGCCGTTGAGGTTGGACAGGTGTTTGTTGCAGTAGCCCAACAGCTTCTTGACATAGTCGCTGTTGTATTCCCCAGCATTGAACAGGCAGGCCAACGCGGCGGCGGTAATGGCGGGCCGGCCGCTTCCGCGGCTCGTGGAACTGTAGTATACTCCGCCGTCTGGGCCGGTGCAGCTATGAATGTACTTAACGGCCCGATCGATGATCTCGTTGGGAACCGGGATGCCCGCATTGCGGCAACCCCGGAGCCCTTGGACCTGGGTGATGGTGGTTGATCCTTCGTCGAAATTGCTTCCGTCCTTGGCGCTGACGTAACCCCAGCCGCCGGCCTTGGTTTGGGCCTCGCCGGTGAAGACGACTGCCCGAGTGAGCACCTTGACGAGTCTCTCTCGCCGGTCGGCGTCTTCCTCTTCGCCCAGCACCTGGGAGAGGAACAGCATGGCAAATCCATGGCCGTAGGTATACCGATCGTCCCGGCCGGGATCGCCGATGAGCCCGTTGGGCCGGCTGCGGGCGGTCAGGTAGTCGACCGCTCGCCGGACGTTTGGGGCGTACTTGCCCTGGGTCGTGGTTGAGCCTTCGGCCAGGAAGGCCATGCCGGCCAGGGCGGTCATGGCGGTCGGGTACTGGCCGTCGTTGGCCGTCCAGTGTCCCATCCGCGACTGTTGCCCGGCCAGCCACTCCAAGCCCCGGGTGATTGTCCGCTGGACCTTCGGATCGCGCTTTCCGGCTTTGACCGGTACGCCCACAAGAACGACCGACGCCGTCACGATCGATAAAACGACGAGTTGTCCTAGTCGCATCGTGCTTCTCCTAGTCCAAACACCATTCTGAAAGCATAAGGTTGACCTACAAACGTTGCCGACGCAAGGGGCCCATATTGGGGTGGGGGTAAGGAGCCCGGGACGATCGGCGAACCGTTATCTCACGGCCCCTTTCTGAAATATCAAATCTCATATTTCAAATCATCAATTTCGGTTTCCCTCACCCAACCGAAAAGCGCAACGCATCCAATAGGCCGCGAATGGCTTTGGGTTTTGTGCCGTCGTTCTTCTTTGTATCCGGTGTCTGCTTCTCCGGCTCCGGAGGGATCGGGTTGCTGGTGAATTTCAGGTCCATCACGGTTCGGTACAAGTCCAGGTGAATGGTCTTGTTCGTTGCATCGCCTGACATGCTGAAGAAGTGCGCCTGGTTGGTCAGCTTTTCGTCGATGATCTTCCGGCCCGTCCGCCGGTCGAGCATCAGGATGGCCGTTCTCCACTGCTGCGAGCCCTTTTCGTTGGGATTGTAGATTTGGCTTCCGAAAGCGATGACAGGCAGACCAGAAGGCTGGTCGAGGATGATCTGTTGATTGGTGACGGGAACGCCCTGGGGATAGTCGGGCCAGAGCTTCTTGCCGTTTCGGTCGAAGGCGTACAGTCGGCCTTCGCGAACGGGATACGATCGAACTCCTTGAAGGCTGCCGAGATGGATGCCCCCGTGCCGGTACTGACTCTGGACGACCAGCACGTATTGGTCGCCCGATTCCAGAAGCATGATTTCCTGTAGATTCGGTTCGACGTGGAGTTTGTCGTGGAAGAGCTTCTTGCCGTCGCTCATTTGCAGCAGGCAAAACCGGCCGGCTGGCTCGACAATGCCGACGACTCCGTTCAGGGCGGCCACCTGCGAGTTGCCGTGGAAGCTGTCCGACTTCCAGGTCACCCGCTGCTCCCAGATGTCGAACATTTCGAGGTGATATTCGCTTCCCGTGCTTTTCCGGATGAGCACCTTGCCGTCGCCGTAGGCCATCCAGTGTTCCATTCCCGGCACGGAGCGTCGGGCGGCGAACTGTTCGCCGTCGAGCGCGCGAAGGACGATCGCTTTGTGCGAGCCGTCGGGCCCGCGGTCGGGCGGCAACAGGTAGATATGTTTTGCGTCCCCCAACAGGATGCTGCCTCGGGGCAGCCCTCGGCGGACCCAGAGCGTCTCGCCCGTCAAGGGATCGATCGCCACGCACCGCCGGAAATGCGCATAGCAGAAAAACCGCGGCGAGAAGACGGCCGCCAAGCCCTCGAACCGGCTTTGCAATGCGCCTCGAGAGAGGAGGGGTGGATAGTCGTATCCAATTCCCCACTGCCGGCTCAACCAATTCATCGTACCCGGCGGAAGCGAGGGACCCTCCGGATCGGGCTCGACGATGTTGCTGAAGTCCTGACTCCAAAGGAGTCGGGGGTTCTTGCCCGGCGCGCTTGTGTCCAATGCGTGATACTGAGTGCCGGTTGTCATCAGTAACAAGTGTCCGCTGGCCAAGAGGTGAGCCATGTTCGAATGGTACGAGCTGTAGCCCGACTGATTGTTCGTCGGGGAAATGGACACCCTCCAGCGCTCGCGGCCGCTCGAATCGACCATGGCGAGTTGCCTCTGGCTCGATTGATACTGGGCGTTTTGGCCGTCGAAGAACGGGCCGGCCTCGCCCCGGAACGGGATCGAGTAATTACCATAGCGATAACTGCGGTTTGTCGAGGAACGCGTGGTCGTTTCGACGTGGCCGGTCGGCCAGGGAGTTTCGGCTAGGCCGATCCGAACAGGATCGTCGGCCGGCAACTCCTCGACGAGCTGGCTACCCGTCTTGCCCTGATAGCAGACCGTATCGGCATACTTCTGGGCCAGCTCGCGGTAGCAGGCCGTGGCGTCGGTCTGCTTGCGGGCACGGCGGTAGAGGTTGGCCAATTCGACCAACGTGGCCGGGCTGGTGGTCCGATCGCAAGTCCCTTCGTTCCAGCGCAACAGCCGCTCGGCCGCGAGCAACCGCCCGTCTTTTTCGTAGCGCTCGACCAGCGCCTGCGCGGCTTGCGCGGCTAGCGGATGCGAACCGAACACGGCCAGAAATCGTTCGAGCCGCGAGGTCTTTTCCTCGTGGATGGCCTCGGCAAGCAGCTTGCGAGCCACCTGGTCCAATTTCTCGACGACCTCGGGCGGCGCCGCCTGGCGGAGCGTCGCCAGCCGGGCCTGGAGCCACCGATCGGGATGGACGCTCAAGTCCTTGCTGACGTTCATCAGCCCGGGGTACTTGTCGCTCCAATCGATCAACTGGAGGTAGTGCGTCAGCGCGTCGTCCCATTCCTCTTGCGTCTCCAGGCCGTCGGCCATCAGCCGGAGGAAGGTCATCTGTTGGACCGGCCCGTCCAGAAGCGGCTTGATTTCATCGACCGCGTTGCGGTAGGTGACGAAATCGTCGGCCAGCCCGGCTAGGAGCGTCTCCCGCAGCAGCTCCCGCGTCCGCACTCGGGGGTCGGTCGCGTAGGCGCGCCGCAGATCGGCCAAGGCTTCCTCGCGCTTGCCCTCATCCAAGAGAATCTCGGCGTGCAAGGTCAGGGTCTCGGCGTCCTGTGGTTTCTTGATCAAAGCGGAGTCGACATGATCCTTCAGGGTGTCGAGTTGGTGGAAGGCTTCCAGCCCCGTCGCGCTTTGGGACAGAATCTTTCCTCGATGGGCAATGAGATTGCCTGCCACGTGGCCGTTTCGCGACCGGGCGAGGTGACGGATCGCGCCGTTCTTCAGGTCGATCGAAACCACGTTGGACGAATTGAGCGGGAGGTAGTAGGTGTCGTCGGTGGCGACGCCGCGTCCGCTGGGCATACTCTCGCCGGGCAGCGGGATGGCCCGGCCGCCCCAGGCGTTCAGCCCGTTGGAAAGATTAACCGCGCGGATCTGCCGCTGGCCGACCAGAACGACCACGTCGTCATGAACGCATGCGACAAACAGATCACCCTGGCTCGGGATTTTCCACAGAAGTTCGCCGTCGACCAGACGGAGGCAGTGCAAGTGTTGAGAGTCGCCTGACGCGGTCAGCACGCGCCCGTTGCACAAGTAGACGTCGTCGCCGATCCAGGTGCCGGGCATATTGCCGTAAGACATGCTGCCGATGAACCGCCTTCGCATGTGCCGGCCGTTCATTTCATCTTCAAAACCGTAGCGGTATCCCCAGAGGAGCGACCGGCTGGCCAACTCGACGGCGACAATCGCACCATTGGTCGTGGGACAAACCAAAATCCCGTCGGCGTAACTGGGTGTGACGGCATACTGTCGGCGAAGGCCGTCCTGGGAGATGTCCTGTTCGGGTACGGCGATCTGCTGCGACCAGAGCCGCTTGCCGGTCGACGCCTCGAGAGCCAGCAGGCGGATTTCGCCCCCCGTCTCGGCCAGTTGGTATAGTCGTCCCATCAGCGGCAGCGGCGGGCCCAGGAAGAACGAGTTCGCCTCCGGCAGCCCGAACTCCTCGCCGCCGCCCAAATGCCAGACCAGTTTGCCCGTGCGAATCGAATAGGCGGCCAGACGGTTGTACTCGGAAGGCCAGGCGGGGTTCTCGACCCGACGGCCTTGGATGAACACGGTTTGCGCCGCCTGACGCGTGGTGCCCAGGCCAAGGTCCTCGACGGCGAAGACGAGTTCTCCGTCACTGCTGAGTTCTCCGAAGATCCGATCGCTCCAGACGCGATGGCAGATCATCGATTCCAGTTGACCCGGCTGTGTGTAGACCGATCGCAGCGCGGAATGGGAATTGTCCAGCAGATCGTCGGTTGGCGCCTCCCACAAGCGTTTGCCCGTGGTGAAGTCGATCGCCACCAGCCCTCGGAGCGATCGGGTGAGCACGACGTTGCCCACGGCTAGCGGGCGGACTTCCGGCATGAGAATCGAATTACGTTCGGCATCCAGCCGGGTTCGCTGGCGGAGGATGGCCGAAGCTAGCGGGTGTTCGGAGGCGGGCGCTTGCCACACGAGGTTCAACAGAGGCCGGCTGGCCGTCACGGCCGCAGTCCGCGAGGCGCTGCCTCCTGGCATGATCCAATCTTCCGGATGCACTGCAGGTGGTTGCGAACTGACGCCCGTTTGGGCGGCCAGCCATTCCAGAGCGTTGGCCGACGCCTCGGGCAGTCGGATCTTTTTGCCGGCGATCCAGATTTGGGCATCGGGCCGCCGTCGGCTCAGGTCGTCCAGCACGGCTTCGGCCTTCTCTCCCAGACCGGCTTGCACCCAACACGTGGCCAGGGCCAGCGACAGGGCCGGCTCAAATCGTTCGGCCGGTCCCGATTCACTCCGTAGCCGCTGGAACGTCAACGCCGCGGCCAGCGGTTGGCCCACGTCGTGATGATGCACGCCCAAAAGAAACGTGGCTTCGTAACCGGCCTGGGTATGGAAGAACCGGCGCGAGACTTCGGCCAGGCGTTGGGCGTCGCCTTCCCGGATCGCCTCGGCGAGCGTTTGCTTCGCCCGAGCGCCGAATTGCAGTTCGTAGAGTTCTCGCCCCTTGGAAGGCATTTGGCCGATGAGGCGTTGAGCCTCGGCCTTCAGGCTCACATGGGCCGACTTGGTCGGGTCGGGCTGGAAGAAGTAGTCCTCCGAGCTTTCGAGGATCTCGCCAAGAAAACGCACCGCTTCGCCGTATCGTTCCTTTTCGATCAACTGCCTTGCCTGGGACATCTGCCGCAGCACGGCTCGGTCGGGTTGAGGAAAGACGTTCGGGGCAGCCAGGTTCTTGTTCTGATTGGGGTCCTCGGACTGGACGAGGATGGGCCCGAAGCCGCCCCGTAGTTGCACCTGCAACTGGCCGATCGACTGCGCCGCCAGAATAGTGGATATCGAGACCGAGGCCCGCGCCGGGCTCGGCCCGGCAGCCAGGACGGCCGCCACGACCAGCACCAACCCGACGCCCAGGGATTCCCTTCGCCCTGGAATCATGTTGACACCTCCCGAGCTATCCTGAATTTGCCACGTTCCTTGCCCACGCCGCACCTAAGACGACTCCCGCGCCGGCCGCCTCGGGGATCGATAAAAAACCCGAGCGAGGCGTGTTTCCGCGAATAGAAATCGCAAAAAGCCTGTCTCAGGAGCATTCGCGGCGGGCTGGCCGACCTTTGACCGTGCGGTCGCGGATGGGAGGTCGCCTCTGACCCTATTCCGAGACGGCCAGCCCCCATAAGCCTTCATTGTACCACTGTTAGGAGAACTTCTCAGCCACTTTCCCCACACGACAACAGATTCCCTCCTGCCACGCCCGAGCTCGACACCGGATGAGACGATTAACCGGGACAAGCGGTTCCCTGAACGCGGACTCCCCATCTATTTCAGGAGAACGCTCGGGCCTGACACGGAATGGACGGCCGTGATGTAAGTCCTTGCGAAAGAACGCCTTACGAATATCTTTCATACTAGTGGGGGGCATTACTACGGGTAGGAAGGTCGCTGGCGGTCTCACTGCCGGCGGTCGCCCTACGAGGCCGACTGAGGCTTGGACGGGTTGTGCCCGGAATGCTTTCCAAGCCGAAAAGAAGGGGTTCCGGCCGGTCTGAACCTAGTTTTTCCCGCGAATTTCAGGGTTTGGGGCTATTTTCGGCTTGTTTTTTTGGTCGAAGAAGCTTCAAATCATCCGCGTTCACGGTGTCGGACGGACATCGCGTCCCAACGATTACGTGGGTACAAGGGCTTGAGGCAATGGCCGAGGGTCGCCCCAAGCTCCCGTGCCGAGACGCCGGCGAGTCGTTTCGTCGGAGGCCTCGGACAGGTTGCCCACGGGGACGAGTGGCTACCCATTGGAAACCTCGCATGGAGGAATGGAATATGGCAAAGGCTGCAAAAAAAGCGCCGACGAAGACTGAAATCCTCACGAGCATTGCCGCGACGACCGGGCTGACCAAAAAAGAGGTAGCCGCGGTGTTCGAGGCATTGGAGGCGGAAGTCAAGAAGAGTCTTTCCTCGCGCGGCGCTGGGGTCTTTTCGATCCCCGGACTGTTGAAGATCGAACGGAAGAAGGTTCCCGCTCGACCGGCGAAGAAGAACGTTCGCAACCCGTTCACTGGCGAACTCTATGACCAACCGGCTAAACCGGCCTACAGCAAGGTCAAGGTCCGCCCGCTGAAGAACCTCAAGGAAATGGTCTAGTTCGTCCCGTTCCTTGTGACGATCGATTGTGACGTTGGATGGGAGTGGCGGAAAGCCTGTCACTACTCAACTCAACCCTAGGGTGGGAGAGTCGCTCTCAGCGCTCACTAGATCGGCGATCGCGAAACACGAAACAAACTCGCCCGACCACGATCCGCTCCTCCGGGAACCTCGGCCTCCCGGAGACGCGGTCAGGGGTCGGGCGATCGTGTTTCTTGCTTTCAACCGCGCACCTTACTAGCGGACGCGACGGATCTCCTTGATCAGGACCGTTTCGACGGGCACGCCCGCCATCGGAGCGGCGTTCGGATTGGACGGATTCGGATTGGCTATGTCGCGAACGGCCACGCCGCTGAGCTTGTCCAGAACATCCATCCCATCGGTGACGCGGCCGAACACGCAGTAGCCGTAGCCCTCGGCCGTTTTGTCCTTGTGGTCCAGCATCGCGTTGTCGGCCAGGTTGAAGAAGAACTGGCTGGTGGCGCTGTCGATTACGTCCGGTTGTCGGGCCATGGCGATGGTGCCCCGAGTGTTCTTCAATCCTTTGTCGGCTTCATTGCGGACGGCGAATCTGGTTGGTGGTTTCTCAGCCAGGTCCGGCGTATAGGCCCCGCCCAGCACGGCCGAACCCTTGTCGACACGGTGGAAGATCGTGCCGCTGTAATATCCCTCGTCGACATAGTGCAGGAAGTTGTCGACGGTCAACGGCACGTTCTTCGGGTCGAGTTCGACGCGGATTTCACCTAGGGACGTTACAAGGGCAACAACCGGCGGTAAAGCAGGGGCATCCTTCCTTTTCTTTTTCCCGCCCAGGTCGTCGGACCAAGGTCGTGACGCCCCGTCTTCATTTGTGGGGGTGTTCTTGGCAGCGTCATCCTTGCCGCCGCATCCGCCCAAGACGGCCAAGATCAAAATAGCCAGCCCTGTTGTCCGCCAACATTGGTTTGTCTGCCCAAGATTCATTGTCCGCATGAGTATGCCTCCGTACTGTGACGACATTGACCGACGCGATGCTCGGAAAGGGTCCGAGTCTTGTTTTCCGACGCGTCTCGCTGGGAAACGAGTTGGTCCGTATCATCGGGGCAAGGGCCATCCAAGGCAACCTCGGTTTCATGAAACAGTCCCGAAATAATGGATGTGGGAGACGAAGGTGATGCACTTCCGGGGTATTGCCAATAGATAGGCCACTCGTTGGAGGGGGCATTGAAACAATCGGACAGGAGGGGTTTGTCCTGCAAATGCTGGGCGGATGTCGCAACTCGCGATATCATGAGAGGGAACAAGATTGGCGGACTCTTGGGTGCCGGCGGGAAGTGTTCGTGCCTGCCAGAACGACGGGCCGCCATAAAGATCGGGGAGGGGTGAGTGCGAGGTGGAACTGCCACGGCGCGACCTCTGGACCGAGCCGCGCAATCAACGCTGCTCACCCCGACATAAGACGCGAGGTAGGTTTGTGTGACTCCTCGCAGGATGGGCAGGTCGGGACGGGCCAGGGTGTTCCGATGTACAGTCGGTGGTTCAATTACGCCGTGCTCTTTCTGTGGCTGGCCACGATGACGTGGCTGGTCACCCAGAAAGTCATTCCACCGCTGCTGACCGGCCAGCCTCCCAGCTACGAGAAGATTCTCGACGCCCAGCGAGCCGAGGAGCCAGTTGGTTGGGAACTGCGGTGGGACGGGCGGCCGATCGGTTGGGCTGTCAGCTCGACGCGAATTCTGCCTGACCATTCGACCGACATCCACAGCCGCGTTCACTTCGACGCATTGCCGTTGGGCAAGTTGGCACCGCACGGTTTGCAAGGCTTTTCCAGCTTGGCCAGTCAAGCCGGGGCGGTCATCGAGGCCGACGCGCGAAGCATCTTGAGCGTCGATCCCCTGGGCCAGCTCTCCCGGGTCGAACTGTCGATCTCATTCGACCCTTTCCGCGAGACGATCCGGCTGGAGGGTATTATCAACGGCGACAGCATGGATCTCTCCGTCCATTCCCAGGATTTCGTTCATCGGACGACCGTTGCGATTGACACGAAGGCGCTCTTGGGAAACACCTTTTCGCCACAGACCTGTTTGCCGGGGCTCTGGCAAGGCCAGACGTGGACGGTCGAAGTGTGCCGGCCGTTGCCCTTGCCGGCGGTGGAAGTGCTCGAGGCAAAGGTCGAGCGGATGGTCCGGACGCCTTGGAACGGCGGCCTTGTTCCTGTTTGGCTGGTTGTCTACCATGGGCGTTCCGGGCTCCATGTTATCGACGACAACAAGCCTCGCGGCCGTCTTTGGGTGCGACAGGACGGAACTGTATTAAAGCAAGAGTTGAATGTCTTCGGCGCGACGATGACCTTCGTCCGGCTGGATAACAAGGCGGCCGCCCAACTCCTCCAAAAACAGAACCTCGAACCCGACGCGAAGAAGGACGGTCCGGAATGATTGCTTCGCGGCCGTTTCCCGAGGTTTCCGGCATTACCATATCCTTGACGTGAACCCGGCTTCCCGAGTCATGATCGAATTGCATAATGTCGTCCGAACTTATGGCCGCAAGGTCGCCGTTGACGGCCTGACGATGACCGTGCCGGAAGGCGAACTGTTTGCGTTCCTGGGACCCAACGGGGCTGGCAAGACGACGACGATCAAGATGATGGTCGGACTGCTACGACCCGACTCGGGCACGGTCCGGATCGCCGGCCTGGACGTCGTCACCCACGCCCGCCAGGCTGCCGCCGTGCTCGGCTACGTGCCCGAGGAGCCCTATCTCTATGAGAAACTCACCGGACGCGAGTTCCTCGAGTTCACGGCCCGGGTGCGGGGATTCGACCGGCGCGAGACCGACCGGCGGATCGCGGCCCAAGTCGAGCAGTTCCGCCTGGAGTCGTTTTTGGATACCCTGACCGAGACCTATTCGCACGGGATGAAGCAGCGTCTGGCGTTCGCGGCCGCATTGCTTCACGACCCGGCCGTGCTCGTGGTCGACGAACCGACGGTGGGGCTCGATCCGGCCAGCGTCCGGCTGTTGAAGGACCATTTTCGCAAGCGGGTCGCGGCCGGGATGGCCATCTTCATGTCGACGCACACGTTGGCCGTCGCCGAAGAGATCGCCGACCGGATCGGCATCGTCGACCACGGCCGACTCATTTTTCTGGGCACGCGCGACGAGGTTCGGCGTCAGTACGAGTCGGGCGAGTCGTCGCTGGAACCGTTTTTCTTGCGTCTGACGAGCAACGGCAACGGCCAGGCTGCCCCTCCGAAAGTCGAGCCTTCCGAATCACCGGCGTCGGCACAGGAGTAGCCTCGCGTGAATCCTCCTGGCGGCGAAGACTCGGTTGCGGTTCAGTCCAACGTGCTGGAGCGGTGGCCTGACTGTGCTGCAGCCGACGAGGCCCGGGCGTTCTGGCAGATGCGGGTTCGTCGTGCCGCCGCGCATGTTCGCGAGTTGTTTGCCCGGTCCCGATTCCGGCTGGCCCTGATCGCCGTGTTGAGCTTTTTACTTTGGGCGGGCATGTTCTGGATGTTCGCCAGCGGATTCGAGTTCCTCAAGGAGCTGCCTCATCGGGTGACCTACGATCAGACGGTGGCGGCCGTGTTTGCCATGTTCTTCGCGGCCTTGCTGGTGATGCTGATCTTTTCGACGGGCGTACTCCTCTACGGGGCCCTGTTCTGGACGCAGGACACACGGCTTCTGCTGACGCTGCCCGTTCGCGTGGAACGGGCCTTCTTGCACAAGTTTCAGGAGGCGGTCCTGTTCGGCAGTTGGGCCTTCCTGCTGTTGGGCAGCCCGATGTTGCTGGCCTACGGGATCGTGGACGGCGCGCCGTGGTACTACTACGTGGTCTTGTTGCCCTACCTGGTGGCGTTCACCTACATTCCGGCCGGCTTGGGGGCGATGGCCTGCTTGGCGGTTGTCGCCTGGATGCCGCGGCACCGGACGCACATCCTGATCGTGGTCGGCGTGCTGGCCGTGGGAGCCGCGTCCTGGTGGGCGTGGTCGCTGACGTTTGGTTCCGAAGGCGTGATGCTCACGCCGGCCTGGTTCCGCCATATCCTGGGGCGGATCCAGTTCAGCCAGCAACAGTTGCTTCCGAGTTGGTGGCTCAGCGCCGGCCTGTTGGAGGCGGCCCATGGGAGCTGGCACGAGTGCGTTCTCTACCTGACCCTTTTGGTCGCCAACGCCCTGGTGTGTCGCCAGGTGGCCGTCCTGATGGCGGGGCGACTCTATCGACCGGCCTTCCAGCGGTTGCAGACCCATCCGCGTCCCAGCCGCGGTCCTCGACCCGGCTGGTTCGATCGGGTTGTTCTCCGCCTTATACCACTGCCGGTCGCCATGCGGCAACTGCTGGTCAAGGATCTCCGGCTGTTCCGTCGCGATCCGGTGCAATGGTCGCAGTTCTTGATCTTTTTTGGGCTGTTGGCGCTCTATTTTCTAAATATCAGGCGGTTCGGCTCCGACACGCGGCACGTCGCCTGGGTCAACCTGGTGAGCTTCTTGAATCTTTCCGTGGTGGGGCTGATTCTATCGACCCTGACCACTCGGTTTATCTTCCCGATGATCAGCCTCGAGAGCCGACGGTTCTGGATCCTCGGGCTGTTGCCCATCCGACGCGAGACGATTCTCTGGAGCAAGTTCCTGTTTGCCGCGGCCGGCTCGTTCCTGCCTTGCTGCCTGCTGGTTTTCTTCAGCGACACGATGCTACGCGTGCCGGGCCATATCCAGGCGAGCCACCAGTCGACCTGTTTGATCCTGTGTCTGGGGCTCTCGGGCATCGCCATCGGCCTGGGGGCGAAGATGCCCAACCTGCGCGAGGACTCCCCCTCGCGGATCGCGGCCGGGTTCGGAGGGACGCTCAATCTGGTCGTCAGCGCGGTCTACGTCCTGGTCGTGGTCACCCTGACCGCGTTGCCGAGCCATTTCTATCTTCTGGCCCAGCATTCGCTGACCTCGGGCATCGTCTCGTCCCGGCCCGAGGTCCTCGCATGGCTTCATTTTTGGCTCATCGCCGGCAACGTCGCCAGCATTCTCCTGGGCCTGGTGGCCACGTTCCTTCCCCTTCGCTTCGGCATGAGAGCGTTTCGCGAGATGGAGTTCTGAAGAGTTCAAGAAACGCGACAGCGGCCCGACTCGTGTGAGTCGGACCGCTGTTTGATCGCTGGACCAGGCCTGCCTCCGGCCCTGGGCTGAGGAGGCAGGGGCAATACGTTACTTACTGCAACCGGCCGGCTCGCAGCATTTCGCCGCGGGCTCACAGCACTTGACCGGCTCGCAGCAGGTCGGCACCGGGCACCATACCTTGACCGGAACCTGCTTGCACACCACCCGCGGGACGCATCGGGTCACTGTGTACGGAACCTTCTTCGGAACCAGCTTCACACAGTTGATCGTCTTTGTCACGCAGACCGGCTTGCAGACCGTATAAGGTACTTGCTTCGTCCGAGTCTCTTGGACCATCTTGCAGACCTTGTAAGGAACCTGCTTCTGGTGGCACTCGCGGACGATATGGCAAACCTTATAGGTGCAGGTCTTCACCCGGTTCTCTTTGACCATCTTGCACACCTTGTAGGTGCAGGTCCGAACCCGGTTCTCTTTGACCATATGGCAGACCTTGTAGGTGCAGGTCTTGACCCGTTGCTCGGGCACCATCTTGCAGACCTTGTAGGTGCAAGTCTTCACCCGTTGCTCGGGCACCATGTGGCAGACCTTATAGGTGCAGGTCTTCACCCGGTTCTCTTTGACCATCTTGCACACTTTGTAGGTGCAGGTCCGAACCCGGTTCTCTTTGACCATGTGGCAGACCTTGTAGGTGCAAGTCTTCACCCGTTGCTCGGGCACCATCTTGCAGACCTTGTAGGTGCAAGTCTTCACCCGTTGCTCGGGCACCAT
>JAFGFF010000314.1 GCA_016931075.1 Pirellulales bacterium
CACATACCCCAAGAAACCAACGCCCTAAAATCGTGACAATCGCCGGAGCCCCTGCTTGACACAAAAGACTCTTTCAGGGAGGGGACAGCATACTTATCTCTTGACAAGTGTCATCCATTTCGTTAGCTTTTGGGCATGGCTCGATTAGCACGTGTCGTCGTTCCGGGCATGCCGCACCACGTGACGCAGCGTGGGAATCGGCGGCAGGAGACGTTCTTCTATGACGAGGACTATCAGGCGTATCTCGACTTGATGGCCGAGTGGTGTGGCGAGCATCAGGTGCAGGTATGGGCCTATTGCCTGATGCCCAACCACGTGCATCTGATCGTCGTGCCCAAGTCGGAGGACGGGCTGCGGCGGGCGATCGGCGAGGCCCATCGGCGCTACACGCGGCGAGTCAACTTCCGCGAAGGCTGGCGGGGTCATCTTTGGCAAGGCCGGTTCGCCTCGTTCGTGATGGACGAACCTTATCTTTTGGCCGCCGCCCGGTATGTCGAACTCAACCCGGTCCGCGCCGGCCTGGTGACCGCGCCGAGCGACTATCCCTGGAGCAGTGCCCGGGCACACCTGAAACGCAAGGACGATTGCCTGGTGCGAGTTGCCCCGCTGCTGGCCCTGGCTCCCCGTTGGCGACGCCTGTTGAACAGCGCGGCGACCGAGGAGCAGATCCTCGCCTTCCACGAACACGACCGCACCGGCCGCGCGTTGGGCGACGACGCATTCCAAAAACGCCTCGAAAAGAAACTCGGCCGCGTCCTCCGTCGCCAAAAACCCGGCCCGAAGAAGGCAACCGCCAAATAGATAGGTATGGTGTCCCGGGGGAACCCCGGGACTCCCTTTTGATTCTCTGGACCGGAAGAACCCCCGATCAGGTGGATTCGCTTGTAGTCCAGTGTGAGTGCCGCTAGAATCATAAGTCAGTCGATTGGGCAAGACGGGGTGATTAGTGGGGTTCGTACTGTCATCCGAGCGGATGCTTCGAACCCAAAGAAACCCACTCGGATTCTCTTTAACCACTGCCCAATCTGTCGTCATGCGAGTCGTGGAGACGGTCTTTTTGTAGGACATCAATAGCACAAACCGCCGGACCGTTTTGTGGAGAGTCTGAGCATGTATCGAAGAAGTCGTGATTCTGAGTCCGGAATTCTTCTCTCGAACCGAAGCTGGCGGCGGAAGCCTGACAAGAGCCAGAACCGGGGCCGCCACGACCGGTTTGCCCGGCGCCTGCGGTGCGAGCCGCTGGAAGACCGCCGGATGCTGGCCGTCCTGATGGTCGATGCCGACGCCCCCGCAGGCGGCGACGGCCTGAGTTGGGCCACCGCCTACGACGACCTCCAACCGGCTCTGGAACAAGCATCCACCCTGAACGCCGACGCCGATCCGGCCAACGACATTGACTCGATCTGGATCGCCGAAGGCACGTACTTCCCCTCAGCCGAATTGGAGCCTGGCAACGTTCGTTCCGCTTCTTTTTCACTGGTCGACGGCGTCACCCTTTTCGGCGGCTTTGCCGGCAGCGAAACCACCCTGGAAGAACGCGACTGGTCCGCCCACCTAGTCACCCTCTCTGGTGACCTCGGTACGCTGAATGCCATTTCGGATAATGCCTACACTGTTGTCTATTGTGGTGAAAACGTCGAAGCTGGTCTCAATGGCCTCACTATTACCGGTGGGAATGCCAACGGCAGCCTCCACCCAAGTCACCCGGCAAGACGATCTGGCAGTGGGATTTTCAGCACTGGTGCATTGACAATCTATGAATGTACGATCTCGGGCAATTCGGCTGACCAATTCGGTGGTGGAATCTACAAGGAGTCCGGCACTCTTGTCATATCGGACTCCACGCTCTCTGGTAACGCGGCTGATACCGGTGGAGGAATATACCAAACCTCCGGCACATTGACCGCTACGAATTGCGTGATTTTCGACAACGCCGCTGATACGAATGGTGGTGGAATATTTAATACCATTGCGACATTAACCGTTACGAACTGTTCAATTGCAAGCAACGTAATTTTCGGTAGCCTCACCGGTGCCGGTGGCGGGATCCTGAATGACAACGGGATACTTACGGTCACGAATTCGACGGTCTGGAAAAACTTTGGCCGTGGATGCGGTGGGATACATTCCTATGGCAGTTCTGCATCCACCACACTCTGCAATACGATTGTGGCTACAAATGCCTATTGGGATATTCGCAATTTGTACGGCACGTTCTCGGGTTTCAACAACCTGATTGGCGATGGTTCCGGTCAGATCTTCATCGATGGCGTGAATGGAAACCAAGTCGGCACACACGTGGATCAGCTCGATCCGGAATTGGACGCGCGAGGCATTCCCTTGCCTGACAGCCCAACCATCAACGCGGGCAGCAACGAACTGGCCGTCGATGCGCAGGGAAGCCCCTTGATTGTCGATCAAAACGGCTTGCCGCGGATCTTGTATGGAACAGTCGACATTGGTGCATACGAGTTTCGGCTTCCGGCCGATGCTAACCTGGATGGACACGTCGATGCGGCGGATGCTGGAGTCCTGGGAGCCCATTGGCTGACGCGGGATAACCCCACTTGGGAAGACGGCGATTTCAATGCTGACGGCTGTGTGGACGACCTGGACGCTTCGATCCTCGCGGCTAATTGGGGCGCGAGAGCTGTGCCACCCCTTCCCGGCGACGCCAGTGACGACGGGACCGTCAACGCGGTGGACGCCCGAATCCTGGCCGATCACTGGCTGATGCCAGAAGGAGCGGAATGGAAAGACGGTGATTTCAATGACGACGGTCGGGTAGACGACCTGGACGCTTCTATCCTGGCGGCTAATTGGGGTGCCGGTACCGAGGGGAACGGAGAAACTTCACCGGTCATTCCGCCTGCCGTTGAGACCGGCCCGCCTTTGGCCAGTCGGCTAGTTGGGCCTGTTCAAGCGAGTCTGATCCCCATCCCACAAAGAACAACTAATCTGCTTCCCAGGGAAGGCATCGTGCGTGAAGGGCAAGGCATTGAGGCGACGACCTCGCTCCCCTTGGCCGAAGAAACTGCTATCGACATCGCAATTCGTGAAGAGTACGGCCCACAGGCTTGCCCACTCATCCCAGAAGCTTGGTGGCTGGGGCGGCCCCATGCAACAAGCCAACGAACTCGCAAGCTAGAAAAATATTGCCCACTTTCCCCCAAGCAGCTCGTACCAGAAATGCTTCTCACAAACGACCATCCTGATGTATAAATAATGCAAAGCGAAAAGAACGATAGCTGAAGCATGAAGTGGATGTGGCCGAGAGCCCGAAATGCCAAATCTGACGACGCAAGTCGGGCGTTTTCGAGCCGAAGAGAAGGCGGGACCTTTGGGACACATGCATCGCAGTGGGGCATCGTGGCAGTTCCTGAAAGGCTTTCATCCCAGTATCTTGATGAGGGCAATCAAAGCGGCTCGTTCTTCGGGGAGCAGGCCCACAATTAGCTGTATGGCCTCCAGTAGAGCATATCCAGTTCCACTTCCTTCGCTGTTCACACAATCCACTGGCTGACGCGTCGTGCTCGTACCACTGGTATCTGTCTGGACTTGTTGCGCAAGCGACTGAAGAATCGTATTGCATTCGGCATGGCGATTGTCTGCGATGCCCTTCACTTGGCAACAGTCCAGGCAAGACCGAGGGCAAGCAGTATTTTGTGGCGACGCAAGTTGTGTATCTGCAAGTAGTTGTGGATCAATACATGCACATTCGCAATGCAGAGGTCGGGAGTTCGACTCTCCTCCGCTCCACTTTACAAGCCTCGTTGACTACGGTTGTCAGCGGGGCTTTTCTCTTGACAGGACAAGAACTTGCAGCGAGAGGGTTGGCCCGACCGTTGGACGCGGACTGGTCTGCCGTTTTGACAGGAATTGTCCCGGATTTGCTCCGATTGTCGGTGGGGAGCTTGGGGTCAGGGAGCTTGGCAGGGGAGCTTGGGGTCAGAGCGCACTTAGTCATTAGCTAGAAACCACCCCGTACAAAAAAGATGCCAAGCGAAAAGAACGATAGCTGAAGCATGAGATCGCTGTCGCGGAGAATCCGGGGAGTTCCGGGGAGTTCGGGGGAGGAGTTCGAGTTCGGGGAGTTCGGGGGACAGCATATGAAACTCTTGACAAGCGTGGGCCGTTTACCAATACACCTACGACGCGTTCGGCCGGCGCATCGAGTGGCACGACGCGACAACCGGGTCGGAGGACCATGTTTATAAGGTGTACCAGGGCGACAACGTCTCGCTGGAGATCGCCGACCCCGACGGGCTGGCCGATCCGACCGAGAGTGCCGAACTCTCCCGTCGCTATCTGTTCGGCCCAGCGGTGGATCAGATCCTTGCCGTCGAGGATGATCAAGGCGACGTCTTCTGGGGCCTGGCCGACCACGAAGGCACGGTCCGCGACGTCCTGGACGTCGACGGCGACTTGGCGCAACATCTGGACTTCGACGCCTTCGGCTCGCCCGAGTCCGCGTCGACGACCGCCTTGCCCACCACCTACGCCGGCCGCCCGCGCGACCCCGCCACCGGCCTGTACGACTACCGTGCCCGCTGGTACGACGCCGAAGTGGGCCGCTTCGTCAACGAAGACCCCTCCTCCTTCGCCGCCGGCGACCCCAACCTCTACCGCTACTGCGGCAACAGTCCGCTGACCTTCGTCGATCCCTCCGGCCTCTGCTACACCGGCCTCTTCGGCGGGTTCACCAGCGGCGTGCCCAACGTATTTGAATCGATCCCAGACAGCCTCGGTTCGATCGGCAGCGCCGCCGTGTCCGTCCTGTCGGACATGTGGGGTGCCGCGACCAACTGGCTCGGAAGCCTTGGCACCAGCCTTTCTAGCCAATACAGCGTCGGTTCCGGCGGAGCCCTTAGTTCGCTGGGCAGTGCGTTCATGTCGACAACATCCGGCTTGATAAACGATGCGGCAAGCGTTGCGAAGGGCGCGCAGACGGCCTACTCTGTTTTTGGCCTCAACACGCCACAATTCGGAGTATTAGCCAATGAAATGGTTAAGCTAGGCGTATTCAATGGCGGCACGGATGTCGGGCTCCTTACGGGCATCCGCGACAAGTGGGTCAACGCCACGCCTGGGGAGCGCGCCTTGTGGACCTCACCTCCCCGTACAACACCGGAATCGAACGCGCTCTCTTTGGGGCGATGCTCGAAGTGGGTGGGGGTTAGGGACTTAGCGAGTTCGCGTCCCTTTTGAGAGGCGTGAAGCGAAAGAGACCGCTGGGCGCCGGTACAAAGGAATTCTGGCCGCGATCGGTCGCTTCGCCGGTGTACAAAAAGATTGCCAAACGCCATTTTCGAGCTTAATTACACGATGATAACGCCCACGCGTGCGATCTTCAAGCCGCTGCTGTTCCTGCTGGCCCGATCGACGGAAGAAGACCTGAGAAGGCAGGTTGAGTTTCTCAAGGCGGAGAACGAGATGCTCCGTTGCCGAGTCCCCAAACAGCGCATTTTCCTCAAACGGCATGAACGGGAGAGGCTCTTGAC
>JAFGFF010000315.1 GCA_016931075.1 Pirellulales bacterium
AAAAATACGAAAACTACTGGAAAACGCGGTCACCGCAGCCGTGTAAAGTGCAAAAGTCGAACTTAGGTACTCTTCGCGTTGGTCCTCACTCGGCGGTTGTCCGGTTTCCAAAAGCAGATCGGCAAAACCAAGAATTCCAGTCAAAGGGGTGCGGATTTCGTGACTCATGTTGGCCAAGAACATGCTCTTGGCCCGGTCGGCCGACTTGGCTGCCGTGATAGCCTCGCGGAGTGATTGTTCGACCTCGCCGCGTCGATCCACTTCGGCGCGGAGGTGATCGTTCGACTTGTGCAGCTCGCGCTCCATGCGTCGAGTGATCCAGTAGAATGGCGCCAGCAGGGCCGTGCCCAACAGGATACCGGTGGCCACGAGCCCAAGGAATGCGCGATTCGCGACGGTCACCTGATGGGTGATATCACACAGGACAAAGAAATCTCCGACGTCGACCTGGCCCGCGTCGATCAGTGGCACAACCCCCACTCCATACGTCCTGCCTCCGGAAGCCAAGCGAGATACCCGATTGCCGTGATCCTCGCATGTGTGTTCCCAGAGCGTCGCTAACTCCGATGGATTGGTCGGCATCGTGCTGCTGATGACAACGAATTCCGAGAATTCGTCCCAGTTCCCCTCCTTGTTGAACACGGTCAGGCCTTGCTCCCACTTCTGGCGATCGGTAGACGGTTTGTTGACCGCAACGACGACGTCGGCGTCAGCCACCTTCTTCAACTCGGGCACGATGTGTTCAATTTCCATTCCGGCTTCGATGAATCCGACCACCTGGCCGTTAATGCGCCACGGATGAACAACCCGCAGGGTAAAGGTGCCGTACTTGCCCAGCGAAATTCCCCAAGCCGGACGCCCTTGGCGAACCGCCTGATCCAGGACGGCTAACTTAGTCACGTCTCCGTGAACCGCGGGATTGTGTGCCCGAAGGAATGCCGTTTTGTCCAAGTCGATGAAGTACAGATGAGTAACACCGTAGTCGATACGGAGTTGCAGGAAATAGGGCTCCGACCGCTCTTGCAGAAGTCGCCTGTCCCGCGCCAACCAGGCTGCCCGAATGCCCTGGTCTCTTTCCAGAAAGTCGATCTGGCCCGACATCGACTTGGCTTCCAGACGGAGCAACTCCGGGAAGAGTCGGCTCACGGCATTCATGCGTGACCGGACCCCGTTGTCGATGTGGTTCTGCTGGATGCTGTAGACCAAGTAGGCGGAGACGGACAGGACTGCAATGAAAACGACCGCCAGAAGAATCAACAACCGCGGCGCAATCCGGCGCGGGTGGTTCAGAGGCAAATCTGGTACACGATCCTGATTCATGGGCCCTGGCCGCCGGGGATCCAACGGTCTCACACGGCATATTGTGCCTGCTGAATACGACAGCGCGCAATTCCATCTAAAGATAGGCCACCCAACTGAGCTAGGCGTCAAAGGAGTACGAGAACACGGCCTCGCGCAAAGGGCGTTTGGTTCGCAAAGCAGAAAAATCGCCCAATTGTGCGTAGCCCGAAAAGGCCACGGCTTTGGGGGGGGCTTATTGGGGGGCAAAGCCGGTGGCTTCCGTCGGGCAGCATTATCTTCTCGGAAGGCTGCTACTCAACACACGGAACGGCTAGCGACAGTACGTTCAAGCGATTGGGACGGAGAAACGCATTCCCCCCTAACGGGGGAAAGCCGTTGATTATTATGTGATCCCTGTGCGGGGACCTCCAGTACGGTGAGGTTTCATTACTCTGATCCTCGTTGACACCGGGGGGCAGACCACTAAAATACGGGATTCTTAGAGTGAAGGAATGCCACCCTATTGCCCGATCGTTCGGGTCCTGCTTGGGGTTGGTTCTTTCGCTCATGGTCCGGCCCGCTCGGGCCGAATTCCCTTGACTTACCGTCTCCTTGATTACCAAGCCGTTCCCATTTACCTCACCGAAACGGAGGAAGCCCCCGATGGCAGAAGAGAAGTCTGGCCAAATCGTCAATGTAATGAAGGAAGCGAGGTTGTTCCCGCCTCCGAAGGAGTTCTCTTCGAAAGCCCGGATCGGCTCCCTGGAAGAGTACGAAAAGCTCTACAAAGAAGCCGCCGCCGACCCCGAGGCCTTCTGGGGCAAGCTGGCCAAGGAAGAGTTGCACTGGTTCAAGCCGTTTGACAAGGCCCTCGAGTGGAACGAGCCGTTCGCCAATTGGTTCGTCGGCGGACAGACCAACGTCTCGTACAACTGTCTGGACGCCCACCTGGGCACGCCCCGGCAGAACAAGGCGGCCCTCATTTGGGAAGGCGAGCCGGGCGATTCCCGCGTGCTGACCTACCAGACGCTGCACCATGAAGTCTGCAAGTTCGCCAACGTCCTGAAGCAGATGGGCGTTCAGAAGGGCGACCGCGTGGCCATGTACATGCCGATGGTTCCCGAGCTGGCCATCGCCATGCTGGCCTGTGCCCGCATCGGAGCGGTCCACTCGGTCGTCTTCGGCGGTTTCTCGGCCGAGGCCATTGCCGACCGGAACAACGACGCCCAGACCAAGGTGCAGATCACAGCCGACGGCGGGTGGCGTCGCGGCAAGGAACTGCCGTTGAAAGCGACCGTCGACGAAGCGTTGGCCAAGTCGCCGACCGTCGAGAAGTGCATCGTCCTGAACCGGATCGGCTGCAAGGTCGAGATGAAAGAAGGACGCGACTTCTGGTGGCACGAATTGATGGAAGACGTCACGGCCGACTGCCCCGCCGAGCCGATGGACAGCGAAGCGCCGCTCTTCATCCTCTACACAAGCGGATCGACCGGCAAGCCCAAGGGCGTCAAGCACACGACGGCCGGCTACAACCTCTACGCGAAGAAGACGACCCAGTGGGTGTTCGACGTTCGCGATGAGGACGTCTACTGGTGCACGGCCGACATCGGCTGGATCACCGGCCACAGCTACATCGTCTACGGTCCCTTGTCGGCCGGTGTAACGAGCTTCATGTACGAAGGCGCCCCGAACTGGCCCGACGAAGGCCGCTTCTGGGAGATCATCGAGAAGTACAAGGTCAACATCTTCTACACGGCCCCGACCGCCATCCGCGCGTTCATCAAGTGGGGTGACCAATGGATCGACAACCATGACCTGTCGAGTCTCCGCCTGTTGGGCACCGTCGGCGAAGGAATCAACCCCGAAGCCTGGATGTGGTACCACAAGAAGATCGGCGGCGAGCGATGCCCGATCGTCGACACCTGGTGGCAGACCGAGACGGGCGGCATCATGATGACGCCCCTGCCCGGCGCCATCGCGACCAAGCCGGGAAGCTGCTGCAAGCCCCTGCCGGGCATCATGCCCGAAATCGTCGGCGAGGACAAGCAACCGGTCGACGTCGGCAGCGGCGGCTGGCTGGTGATCGCCAAGCCGTGGCCCGGCATGATCCGCGGCATCTGGGGCGACGACCAGCGGTTCAAGGACCAGTACTGGAGCGACGTGCCCGGCAAGTACCTCTGCGGCGACAACGCCCGCTGCGACGAGGACGGCTACTACTGGATCATGGGCCGGATCGACGACGTCTTGAACGTGTCGGGCCACCGCCTGAGCACGATCGAGATCGAAAGCGCCCTGGTCAGCCACCCGGCCGTGGCCGAGGCCGCCGCGGTCGGTCGTCCCCACGACCTCAAGGGCGAGGCCGTCTCGGTGTTCGTCACGCTGGCCGGTGGGTTCGAGCCGGATGAAGAACTCCGCAAGGAGTTGAAGCTGCATGTCCGCAAGGAAATCGGCGCCCTGGCCGTGCCCGACGACATCCACTTCACCAACGCCCTGCCGAAAACCCGCAGCGGCAAGATCATGCGGCGTTTGCTCCGCGACATCGCGGCCGGCCGCGAGACCGTGGGCGACACCACGACGCTCGAGGACTACAGCGTCCTGGCCAAGCTGCGGCAGGATGAGGATTGATCCAGGCTCAGTGGCCAAGTGAATGACAACCTCAACGCGGGCGGGAAGCCAATGTGTGTTTCCCGCCCGCGTTCTTCTTTCCCCCTATATGGTTGATATGTCCATATTACCAGTGTTGCGCCTCAATCTATTTCCTGGAGGTGGCTTGAGGACCACGTCGTGATAAAATGAATACCATGTCCAAATCCTGTCTAACATTCCAGGCTGGATGCTTCCCACGCGTCGCAGGCAAGATGTGGACCATCTTCATCTATGCCTCCGGGATTTCTTTGGGATTATCCATGTTTATTGCTGATGGAATGATAGTGCAGCAGGGACGGCTTCCCGCCTGGGTATTTTTCATTGTGATACCAATCATCGTCTATTTTGTTCTGTGGTTCATCAACAGACTGGCGATCGATCCGCTTAGCTCACGCCTCATCTTCACTGTCGAAGGTGTTGAACTGGGAAGCGGTCAATTACTCGAGCATTTTTCTTATGAAGACATCGACCAGGTTCGAGCTTTTATTCCCGGTGAAGGCTTCCACGCGGAGAGAAGTTCGAGGTATTCCGCAACCGTAAAAACGGACTGGCTGGAAATCCGCTCGGAATCCAGGACGACAACGATCTCGCTTGATAGCGACGACATCCGCACAAGCTGGGAACTTTTATGTCGACTCTGTCCGAACGCCAAGTTCGCCCTGCCTGACGGCAACGCACTTGTCATGCCAAGCGAACCTCGCCCTGAGCCGGTCCGTCGAGAAGAGCGGGCCGCCCTTTTCGCCGCGACGGCGGAGAGCCTTTCCTTGGAAAACACGTTCTTGTCCAAGCTAAGAGATCGTGACTGACGGTCTGGGGCTCTGCCGTCGTCCTTCTGGCCGTGAACACACGGATTTGACCACCGATCGGGTGGGTGGACTTCCATTTCACGATTCTCCAGAATGACTCTACGGTAGACACGTGGCCACAAATATCGTGCGAGTTTCGCGTCGGCGGTAATGTGCGTTTATTGTCCACATCAAAATCAAAAAGATCCGGTCGATGGGGCAAGACGGTGTTCATGCCCTTTCAACCATATCATGATTTGAAAAGGGGAATAACATGGACATCAGTCGTCTTATCGTGCTGTTGATCGTCGGCGGACTGGCCGGGACGGTTGCCGGATGGTTGGTCACGCGAAAGAAAGAAGGGCTGGGTCGCTGGACAAACCTGGGCGTGGGTCTGGTCGGGGCCGTGATTGGAGGATTTCTCTTTGAGGCTCTTCACATCGACCTGGGCCTGGGCGAGATCAAGGTGACCTTTGAAGACCTCGTCGCGGCCGTATGTGGTTCGCTACTGTTTGTCGCCGCGCTCGCGGCCGGACGGCGGTATCTTGGGCGAAAGAAGAAGACGCAGCCTTAACCAACG
>JAFGFF010000316.1 GCA_016931075.1 Pirellulales bacterium
ACCAACCCCCAATCCCCAATCCCCAATCCCCAATCCCTCTCCTTCTCCCCCTCCGAACTCACCACCCTCCTCTCCATGCTCGCCCACGCCGCCAACTGCCCTCGCACCAGCAGCCTGGGCCGGCTGTTCGACGCGGTGGCCGCCTTGTGTGGGCTGCCGGCCGTGATCAGCTTCGAGGGCGAAGCGGCCATGGCCCTGCAATTCGCGGCCGACGAGGATTGCGATGAGGCGTATCCGCTGCCGCTGTCCGAGGGCTCTCCGGCGGTGGCCGATTGGGGACCGATGATTGACCAGGTGCTGGCCGATCGTCAGGCCGGCGTGCCGGTGGGCCGGATCAGCGCCCGATTCCACAATGCCTTGGCCCGGCTTGCCGTGGACATCGCCCGACGCGCCGATTGCCGCCAGGTCGCGCTGACCGGCGGGTGTTTTCAAAACGTCTTGCTGGCCGACCGCGTCCGAGCTGGTCTGTTGGAGGCCGGCTTCGAGGTGTACACTCACCATCAGGTCCCGCCCGGCGACGGCGGCCTGGCCCTGGGGCAAGTTTTTCTAGCTCGTCAGCTTCACGAATCCGCTTCACAAGGATAACGACCATGTGTCTCGGCGTACCCGGCCGTATTTTGGAAACGTATGAAAAGGACTCGCTCCCGATGGGCAAGGTCGATTTCGGCGGCATCGCCAAGGAGATCTGCCTGGCCTACACGCCCGAGGCCCAGGTCGACCAGTACGTCCTCGTCCACGTCGGTTTCGCCCTGAGCGTGATCGACGAGGCCGAAGCCGAGGAAACCTTCGCCTACCTCCGCGAAATCGCCGAAGCGGGCGAAGCAGAGGAAGCCGAAATGAAAAGAGCGGCAGAAGGAAACAAAGGAACCGCGGATGAACGCGAATGAACGCGGATATTCAGAGATTCTGGTGACACTCGCTGGGACCATTGGCATCCCATTTGCCGAATATCGGAGATCCAATATTCGTTCTTTCTATTCTTCATCTGCGTCCATTCGCGTTCATCCGCGGTTTCCTTTCCTTTGATTATTTTTCCCTTTCCCAGTGTGCTGAACCGTGAAATACGTCGATCAATACCGTGACGCCCAGCAGGTCCATAAGCTGGCCGATCAAATTGCGAGGGCGACCACCCGGGCGTGGAACTTGATGGAGATCTGCGGCGGGCAGACCAACGCGATCATCCGGTTCGGGCTGGATGAACTGCTGCCCGACGCGATCACCCTGATCCACGGGCCGGGTTGCCCGGTGTGCGTGACGCCCATCGAGATGATCGATCGGGCGGTGGCCATCGCCGGGCGGCCCGAGGTCATTTTTTGTTCGTTCGGCGACATGCTTCGCGTGCCGGGCAGCCGCGAGGACCTGCTGTCGGCCAAATCGGCGGGCGGCGACGTGCGGATCGTCTACTCGCCGATCGACGCCGTGACGCTCGCCCGGGCGAATCCGGATCGCCAGGTCGTCTTCTTCGCCATCGGGTTCGAAACGACCGCGCCGGCCAACGCGATGGCCGTGGCCCAGGCCGCGCGGCTGGGGCTGGAGAACTTCTCGGCCCTGGTTTCGCACGTGCTCGTCCCGCCGGCCATCCGCGCCGTGCTGGGCTCGCCCGACTGCGTGGTTAACGGCATGCTGGCGGCCGGGCATGTGTGCGCGGTGATGGGCACCGAGGAGTACGTCCCCATCGCCGACGAGTTTTACACGCCGATCGTCGTGACCGGATTCGAGCCGCTCGACATCCTGCAGGGCGTCCTGACGTGCGTCCGGCAACTCGAGTCGGGCAGGGCCGAGGTTGAAAACGAGTATCGCCGCTGCGTCCGTTCCGAGGGCAACCCGGCCGCCTTGGCCCAAATCCACGAGGTCTTCGAGCCGGTCGACCGCAAGTGGCGCGGCATCGGTTCGATTCCGGCCAGCGGCCTGGGCCTTCGCAAGCCCTATCGTCGATTCGACGCGGCGGCCCGATTCGGCGTCGAGGACCTCGTGGCCGTCGAACCGCCCGAGTGCCTGGCCGGCGCGATTCTCCAGGGTCACAAGAAGCCCCACGAGTGTCCCATGTTCGGCACTCGCTGCACGCCGGAAAACCCGCTAGGCGCTCCCATGGTCTCGGCCGAAGGGGCCTGCTCGGCCTACTATCGCTATCGCCGGCGAGCCGAGCGGAAGTGAGAGCGAAGGGAAGGGGCCACGGATGAACACGGATGAACACAGATGAACGAGGAGCGACTCGTGAGCGAACAGGATAATCCGTATCAGTCGCCCAATCCAGCGGACAATAAGGGCGTGGGATCGGCAGGGAAGAAGCGGCGTGGTGGCATCAAGGGGAGCATCGCGGGCGCCTTGGTGTTGCTGACCTTAGACGCGGTTATGCATGGTACATTCTTGACGTCGATTCTGGTCTGCCCGGTCTGGTTTCTCGTCAGCGTCTTGAAAAATGCCATTCAACGCCCTGGCTGGATACTGACCACGGTCAGGATTGCGATTCCGGTGATAACGTTGGCGATCGTTTTGGTCAACGATACAATACAGCGCGAAATTGCATGGGCAAACGCCCCCAAGGTGATCGGAGCTTGCCGGCAGTTTCAGGCCGCCAACGGAAGGTATCCCGAGAACCTGGACGAACTCGTGCCACAGTACCTGCCGTCCATCCCTTGCGCCAAACACTGCCTGGTGTTCGGGGAATTCCGGTACTGGAATCTTGAAGGTCGCCCCATGCTTGTCTGGTACAGTATTCCGCCATTTGGTAGAGAAATTTACCACTTCGACGAAGACCGTTGGAGCTTCCTCGACTAGGGAATGACGGACTGTCGTCGGGCGTCACTGGCTGTGCCAGTGTCTTTTGCCGAACTTGGATATTGCCCGGTTCCTTGCTTGCTTTGTGAGTCGGCTCGCCCAGCGATAGAATGCGGGACATCCTACGACAGAGTAGTCGCTGCAGAAACGATGCAAGAAGGGTGGCCTCAACGGAGTAGTTGGGGCCGCCAACCGGTGCTCCCGATCCCGCTGAAAAAAGGGGGGGTATTAGTTGGTAAGCTGGTTGGCGGTATTTCTTGAATGAAGATGGAGATTGTGATTCAACAGCTGCAGTAAACTAAAGGGCCCACCATGAGATTCATCTTGCGATATGCTGCCGTCGTATTTGCTTGTGCAACAGTTCTTCTCACTTGCCAGAATCTGCGAGGCGAGACGACAATCGTGGCCGATCCGATGGAACCGGCCGATTGGTGGACGCTGATCGGCGGAAGTTGGGGCGTGAATCAGCAGCCCCGAGCCGACTGCTTCCGTGCTTCTAGCAGTGGGTGTCCATTTATTGATGCTCCGCACGCGCGGCCGAAGATACGAGGAGTCCTGAGCCGACGCCCGCACCCGGTGTGCCGTGGGCACCATAGGTCTTGAGCCGCCGCACCGAGGCCCTGGTTTTCTTTCCCCTACCCACCGCTTGTCATGCCCATGCTTGCCGCCGGCATGGCCTTTTAGCAAGTTGGGCGTGCATCCAGCACAAAGCCGCCCATGGCATACTGTAAATGGATTGCGCAGGGATCAATACGAATCGTCGTCACGACCGCTCAACCTTCGGTCGCCTCGGGCGCCGGTATTCGGCGTACGGCCAATGCCAGCATGATCCACGTCCACCCGGCGAAGACCAGGTCGATTCCCAAGAGCAGTCCGATCAGCCACAAGGCCGACACTGGAAACTGCCTCCAGATAATAATGCCTAATAGCAGAGTCACCGCGCCGTTCAACAGCGTCCAACCCCAGGCTGGAAATCGTTCGCGCAGCGCAAACACGATTCGAAATATCCCACTCACGAAGAAAAAGACGGCCAGCAGCAGCGTCATCCCGGCGGCCCCTTTCAAGGGGCTTTCTAGAATGAAGAACCCCGTAACACAATACAGAATCCCCACGACGAGATGTAGAAACACGCCGCTCCATTTGGCCGACGACAATCCACTTACGATTTGCGCTGTTCCGGCAACGAGCATGAGGATGCCGACTACCGTAACGATCCCAACCGTCGCGAATAGGGGCACGGAAATCGCGCCCAGGCCGATCAAGACGAGTCCAATCCCCAGTACCAAAAGCCAGACCCAGTCTTTTCGCAGTTCGCACATTTCTTCATTAGCTGACTTGCATTCTGTACTTGGCATCGTTTCACCTCGAGATAGTAGAAGATAGTGGACGTTCTTATTAATTCCTGCATAGTCAATGTCCGTGCTTCACCGCCGATGGGCCGCTTCGCGGCCTGATCGGCTCCCCCGGTTAACGGGATACGTTCATTGGCAATGCAGACCTCAATAGGACAGGTAAACGACCGAATAGACTGATGTCGTCACGCAGAGCACCCAGTAGAATGCTCGCGCCAGGTGACGATTCTGGACGCCGTTCGCCAGGCGTGTTCGCAGTATATCCCGCCAGTACAACAGACGTCCATCACCAGGCCAATCCGTTGTCTTCTTTTTGGCCCAGTTGCGGGCAAAGAAATCCCCCCGCCTCTCCTTCGGTTAATACTACGGGCTAAGGCAAGGCACCCCCGATCGAGGGTAATTCCATTCTGCCGCAAATCACCGCTGCGCTTCTGGGGGTAGGCGTTCTCGTGTTGATGTTCTGTTCGCGTGGCCAAAGACACGAGAAGCCCTGAGCCGACGCACAGGGCGCTATGGGACACAACCGGTGGCGGGAACGCCTGGACAGGATAGGTTGGTTAAAAAAAACCCCTCGTGGCAGACGTGGGAATCTGGTCCATCATTTCTATCAAGTCATCAACGTCCCACGATCCCGAGACGAACACCGTGTCACCGCTTTGAGAGACTTTCAACCGGTTCATGACATCTATCGCGCGTTGAATTTTCTTCTTGTCGGAACTGGGAATCATGTCAGAACGAGCAATCTTATCGGCGGCATTGCGCATCTCTTCCATCTGGTCCTTGAAGCCCTCGTAGCACCGCTTAGCATCCCCTTTCTCGTGGAAAATGCCACAGCCGCGAATACTGAGACTGGACCCCACGGAGAATCCCATGCCGATCGCCTTCACGCTGTCCGAATTTCCAAGTCCTCCCATGCCCGGTATCTGTCTCGACATGCCCGGCCTCTGTCTCGACGTGCCCGGCCTCTGTGTCGTCGCCATCACGAGATCGGCTCCGCCGACTTTATCAAGCACCGCCTGCAGAGACTCGCCGAGCTTGGTTTTCTTTCCGGTGGCTACGCGATCGAGGGCGTCGGTGAAAGCGCGTTCCTCCTGCACCTCGCCTCCGATGTATCGGCAAGGGCCTACTTTGGCGTAATAGACACTCTTCCCGTTATGGTCAAACTTGAAGTACTTGGCGTCTCCCTGGCTCTTGACGTCCGCATCCTTGGGCGGTTTGTCAAAGATGTCATCGAAGGACATGTCCTTCTTGGTCTGGATCATGGCAAACTTGCCTTCTTTCGACTCTGCCATGACAATAAGTATGACATCTTCCAGTCCCAGGGTCGTACCGGTCTCGTCCTTGAATGGGGCTTCGTTGGGGAACTTGTCTAGTAACGCCTTTGCCAACTTGGACTTGTACAGCCTTTCGACATTGGCGGAGGCGATCATCGTCGCCCCTTCAGGACACGCGCAAGCGGTCCAGTCTGGCATGGAGGAATTCGCCAGGAAGCTGCTGATCGCCAACCAAACGACGTAGACAAGCAGCAGGCACGCCGCGGCGGCGACACCCATGATCGCCAGGCCTCGCTTCCGAGCCCCGAAGCCCCCTTTGAAAGCCTTCGCACGTTTTTTGCGCGGCAGGGGCGATAGGGTGGAAACTTCTGGATAAACGCCCGGATCAGGGGGAGGAAACGACGAATCGAGCAGCGTCGGGCTTCCGGCGTCCGCAGCGGCTGTCGCCACGGAAGGAAGTTGCGAGGCTGAAGGAGTGGGCGCGAGAATCGCCATGGGTATCGGTGCTGGTGACGGCGTTGTGGGACCATTGGGGACCGCTGCCGGAATGGCCATCATCGCGCCGCAGACATTGCATTTCGCCCGCTTGCCGGCCCATTCATCCGGAGCAGACCGCACCCGGCCGCAGCCCGGGCATTGGATCTTGATCGGCATGGTCGCGCCCTCTTCGGTGGGAGTCACGTTCAAGACGCCAAAACAGCCCTTTGAGTAGTCGAGTTTCGGATCTTCGAGTGCCACTGCTGACTTGTCCAGCAGTGTTTTTGTGGTTCTTTCGTTTCACTCTGCTGGACAAGCCGCCGTGGCACCCTTTTTCAACTGGCTGCTATACAACCTCTTCTCGAATGGAAATCCGCATCCCACGGAGATCCATCAACCGTCTGCTGCCGCCGTCTAATCGATAGCAGCGATTTGCTCATGCTACCTTAGCGGGGAGGGCAGTGCAAGCCGCCGAGGAACAAGGAATCCCGGCGGCGTTCGGAGCGTTTGAGCCCTTGGCGTGGAAAACGCCCCCAATCGCTTTGCCGCCTGTTAAAAAATCGGGCATCGTTGGTTCGGGAAGGGGTGGCGGTGGCGTGGACGCCAAGGCGTCGATCCGGTAGATCCACCCCTGATTGGCCAAGACCATTCGATAGACCAGATAGGGTTTGCGCGCGGCCGAAGACACGAGAGTTCCTGAGCCGATGCGCGGGGGTATCTGTCTTCTTGTTGGCCACGTTCCAAAGCACTTCATCAGCACCTTCCCGAGAACCGCCAAGCGTACCAAGCAGTCGGGCGAAAGGCCAGCGGCGCAAGCGGGAAAAATCGATCCGCGGGGGCAGGGCGGTTTGCAAACCCGGTGGCGGGAGGCGAGAATAGAGAAGGGGCCCCAACCGGAAGTTAGGAAGTAGCGTCAAAAGGATCTCACCGTGACGAAATCCCAAGCCCAATCTCACGTCAATCCACCCCGGCCGATACGACGCCGTACATTTTTAAAAACCATCCCCCTGGTCGGCGCGGCCGGGCTGCCGGCCGTGCATGTGTTGGGGGCCGAGCCGGCGGACAAGGGGCGGACGATCAAGTACGCCGGCTGGCAGGTCGGGATCACGTATCAAGCGCCGGGCCCCGGCGGAATGACCCGCGACGGGCTAATGCGGCTGCTGGACGAGATGGTCGAGAACCGGATGAACCTGCTGAGCCTGATGATGCTCAGCTACGCCTACTTCGACCCGAACCACGACGGCTATTGCTGGCCGGTCCGCAACCCGAAGCTGAAGGCCTACTGGGACGACAAGTCGATCAACGGCCAGGCGAAGACCGAGTTCGTCAGCCAGATGATCCAAGCGGCGGCCGACCGTGGGGTCGAGGTCCAACTGTTCATGAACTGGGGTATCTGGAACCCCAGCCGGTTGCGCCAAGGCTATCCCAACGCCTTGGTGCAACTCACCCGCGAGCAGGCGGCCGCCGGTCATAAGTCGAGAAACTGGCTGCACTGCCCCGACTCGCCCGGCGCGTGGCAGGCCGGCCTGGACGAGGTGGCCGACTTGCTGGCCTTCTTCAACCACCCGAACGTGAAAAGCTACAGCCTCGAACGGCTTAGCTACGGCAACGCGATGCAATGCTTCTGCCGCCACACGCAGGAGCGTTTCGAGCAAGACATGGGCAAGCCGCTCCTGTCGGCCGGGAAGAAAGAGATCGAGGCGTGGAAAGCCCGGCGGATCGGCACGGCTTTAAAAGAATACGCCGCCCACGTTCGACGCGTGAAGCCGGGCACGTCGCTTTGGCTACACACGCAATGCTCGCCTTCCTGGGGCCACGACCCGGCGACGATGCGGGCTAACGGCGTCGACCATCTCGTACCGCACACGATCCAGTTCCCCGAAACGCGCAAGCGGATCTACGCCAAGCTCGACCGTCTGGCCCCGAATCCCTGCGTACTCCATTTCTGCACCCGCGACCAACGCCCAAAGAACTACAAGCTCTGGATCAAAACGCCCGAGATCCTCACCGAAGTGCTCGGCTGGGTCCGCGCCTACCCGGGCAAGAACCTGGCCGGCCTCCTCTTCTTCAGTCCCAACGCCACCTCGCCGAAAAACCGCCGCACAGTCTACGAGCAACTGAAGCGGTTTCATTGGGGATAGAGAGTATATGTAGGTCAGGCTGTGCCTGACAGCAGCGTCGATAGACGATTCATGTCAGGCACAGCCTGACCTACGGGACTGGTCGCCCATTCAATCGAGAAGCCCTCCGTGTGCCTCCGCGTACTCCGTGGTAGAATGGCAAACGGTCGTTTAACCGCAGAGGCGCGGGAGACGCTGAGTAGGTCAAGGTGGAGCCTGATCGGGGTTGAGCAAGAACGAAAACACACTATTGAAACCGGAGGACCTGCCAGAGGAGCCTACGCAGTTCGGGCTGCGGGGGTTGCTGGTTCTTCAGGCGGCGTTTGCCCTGTTTGTCGCAATGCTCGTGGCGACGGGGATTTGGGCCCTGCTGCCTTTGTTCTTCGGGACCATTCTCTTGCGGTGGGGGCCACTTCGGGTAAAGAGCCCAGGACCGCGACGGCTGGTGTTTGACATGCTGGCTGGGGTGGTGTTACCTGTGCTGTGCTTGGTCTACGACCCGGGCATCTTGCGCGGGCGCCTAGACATGTACGTCTATGTGTTCCTGGCGTTTCAAATCGTGGTCTTGCCGATCTGGAAGGGATTCTACGCGTTCACCGGTCGACGAAGCCCCATCGCAAGCGGATTCTTAGCGACCGGCGCGTTGCTCACCATGGTGATAGGCTGCTATATGGCGATGGCATTGCCTGATCTGCTTCCAAGTAGCCGTGGGCTGTCGATATTGATGTTAACGCCCCTGTTGATGATGTCGGCGCTGATCGACAACTCGGTTACTGCCCTGGGGCCCTGGCACGAGGGACAAGGCAAACGTTGGCGCCGCGCGGTCCGCTTCTGGATCGGTGTCTGCCTGGCCATCTCCCCTGGCTGATTGTCTGGGGCTTTGAGGAAGAGCTGAGGGGATGGCTCTGGAATTTCCCATTTCCCAATCCGCCTTCTTTTCTCCGGTAACGCCGTGTCTTCTTTATTGAGATCGCGGTCACCTTTTCCGCCGTGTTGCCCCGGGGTGTGAACGGTTGCAGATCGCGTTATATCCTCCATCTTATGAATAAGATATTACAAAAACGGAAAGCGTTCCCTACTGTGTGCGGTTTCTGATGCCATGAAGAATAGCCCTTAACTCAAAGGGCATAAGGTGTTCTCTCCGTTTCTGCCAGCTTCGCGGCGATTGCGTCTGCCATGAGGCAAGATCATAATAGTTGGCAAGTCCGGAGTACGAACGTACACCTCACTATTCAAACCATCCAAGCAGTAAAGAGTTGCATACTCATGACTCGATGGACAGTTGCTGCGTGCGTTTTTGTTGGGATGCTGGCAAACGGGATTTCAACACTTGCCGAGCCGCCGGTGCGGGACTTGGCGTGGTTCTTGAAACGGATGCGGACGGTCGACCATCTGCCCGAGCTGGAGGACTCGCACACAGCCATGTCCAGCACGTGGGATCGGGCAGGCGGAAACGCCGACGCGAACGATTTCAAGCAGATCACCGAGGATGGACGCAATATCCTGCTCGACGTCGACGGGCCGGGCTGCATCCACCGGATGTTCCTGGGCCATCTGGGACCGAATCAGAAGGGCACGCGGTTCCAGGTGTTTCTCGACGGGGCCAAGACGCCGACGATCGACATGCCGCTGATCGAGTTCTTCGCCGAACACGACGGGCCGCTCCCCTATCCGATCGTCTTCGACAAAACCTACCCCGGCACACTCTTTCCCGTGCCGTTCGCCAAGCACTGCCGGGTGCAGTTGGTCAATCCGAACGTCGGCAAGCTGGATAAGAAAAAGCACCCGTTTCTCAGCCCTTGGAGCACCTACTGGCAGATCGTCTACACCCGCTATCAACAAAACAACATCCACGTCGAGAGCCTCCGCTGGCCGCTGCGCGAGTCGGATAAGAGGGAACTCGACAAGACGTGCCAGGCCTGGCTGGCGGCCGAGTCGAAACCGACCGGACCGGCCGAGCCGCCCAAAGTGGACGATAAATTCTCTTTACGGCCGGGCGAGAAAATTGAATTCCCATTGAAAGACAAGGGCGTGATTCGTCAACTCCGCCTGGCCGTCGAGCCGGACACGGCCGAGGCTCTGTTGGGGCTGCGACTGCAAATCACGTTCGACGGAGCCAAGCTGCCCGGCGTCGATGCCCCGGTGGGCCGGTTCTTCGGCCATGCCTATTCATCGGCGTCCAAGGGCAAGCCGTCGCCTGGTGTGCTGCTAACACGTCGTCCGCCCGCGCCGCTTCCGGCCAAAGTCCCGGAGACGGTCTATCCGGCCGATTTCCATTCGCTGCTTTTGGGCGCCGACGCTGACGGGGCGACCGCCCGATTTCCGATGCCCTTCGCCGACGGGGCCCTGATCCGACTCGAAAACCAGTCCAACCGGCCGATCGAAAAGGTCCGCTTGGGCCTTTGGGTCGATCAGCTTGATTCCATTCCGGCCAACTGGGGCCGGTTCCAAGCGACCTGGCGCGAAGCGCCGGCCGCCACGCCGGCCACGCCCAAGTTTGGCCCTCGCAACGTGCCTGGCCACATCGTGCTCGAGCGCAACGGCCGGGGAAAATACGTCGGCGTCATGCTGCACGTCGACTGGCCTTCGAAGCGGTGGTGGGGCGAAGGCGACTGGCTCATCTGGACCGACGAGCATGACTGGCCGCCCAGCTACCACGGCACCGGCAGCGAAGAATATTTTAATAGCGGCTGGTGCATTTTCGACCGCAAGGCCGTCTCCGGCTTCGTCACCGCCCGGCCTGGCAACGTGGCCGTCTATTCGTTCCACCTGAACGACGCCTTCCAGTTCCGCCGGTACATCCGCGTCGTCGAAGAACAGATGGGCCACCGAAGCGTCCTGGCCACCCATCCCCGCTGGGGCAGCGTCGCCTACTGGTATTCCCAACCAGCTCGCGCGGCCGATTCGACAGTGGGTAGTGGGGGATAGGGGGATTCAAGGACGCACCCGGCATCGCCCGTCCGGTTCAACAAGACCGGCTTTTCCAGCCGAGGGGCGCCGCCTTGAGACTCTGGGATCAGCACAGCGCGACTAAAGGCAACAGGTGGCTGTTATGGAGCCACTAGGCCGACGGCCTTGGGGAAGGAGGCGAGAACGAAGGTGGGCCGGGGCCAGCCTGGAGACGGGCGGGGACGAGCAGGTGGATTTCATGGATTGCGGGCAGAAACGCCGCGTCTCGTCACTTCGCACCCTATTGTTCGTCGTGCAAGGGCCATAGGCTTGGCCTCTTGCCCTAATACGAGTTTCAGACTGAGATTGCATGTTCTCGGGTTTCGTTAGTCAGGCTGTAGAGTGGAGAAACATGCTCGAATTGGATCAGGGGAGACTGTTCCTGCCAAATGGTCTCTGCTAGGATAAATCATTACCTTTTCCGACGCGACAGAACGGCCGAGTGGCGTTCAAACGGGCCAAGCTGAGAGGGACCGACGCGGCCATACGTCCGTCGTACGTGATCTCGTGTGGCATTTTTGGGGGATTTCCAGTCGCAATCAAAGATGATGTGGTTCAGTTTCGTCCTACGAAAGGGTTGACAAACGCTGGAGGGAACGGTCGACAGCTAAGCCATTGAGACACCACTTGTGGAAGCGCCTGTAGCTCAGGGGCTGCCCCCGTCGAGTGCTAGTGGTTTTCGTATCTCCTTTTCTGTCAACAACTTACAAAGCCTACCAAATCACTGCCATTTACACCTTAAAGTCCCTAATTCCCCCTTTTTAACCCGCAAAAATGGCCAAATCTATGGCCTGGGCAGACTTTCTTGAGCTACAGCGACAGGCTCTCGGAAATGGCCAGCCGAAAAAGCCCCCTCGAAACTACGGTTAGCAGCAACCGTTCTGGGCTTACTGACTCCCGTTCGTTATGGTGTATCATCTGCGCACGCCTCGCTGATGCTCCCCCCACTGGATTTGGGTGACTAGGGGGTCCCAATCAGGTTCGATTTGCACGCCTTGGCGGGCATGGAGTTGCGGTTACACGCCCCCCAAAACGGCCAGTCGATCTGCTCCTCGGACACCCCTCCGACAAACGCCATGAATCGACCCCGAAGGGGGCATCCGCGAGATGCTGATACGCCCGTTTCATCCGCGTTATCGCCGGTGGCAAATCACTGGTGGCTCGCACCGTCGAACATTGCGAGCGGCAGCGTCACACGCTTCCTGCAATCAGGTTCTTCCTGGCTATTGATCGTATTTCAAACGGTAGCCGACTCCCTGTTCCGTGATGAGGTACTTAGGGCGGCTTGGGTTGTCTTCGAGCT
>JAFGFF010000317.1 GCA_016931075.1 Pirellulales bacterium
AGAAGGTCGCTCCGCCGGCCGACGTCTCCGGCTGAGCGTTTTGGGCGGGCTTCATCTACCGATGCAAGCCCTGGGTGGAAAATCCGAAAATCCCTCCCCCGGCCAGTCCGGCTTGGTCAAACGGCCCGGCGTGGTAGAATGGCGGCTTGGCGGAACCTTGGTGAGGGACCTAGTCAGGTGACCATAGTCCCGGCCTTGGCCAGGGGGCTTTCGAGCCCCTCGACAGCAATTCCCCACGCGCCCGTAGCTCAACGGATAGAGCAACGGACTTCTAATCCGTAGGTTGCAGGTTCGAGTCCTGCCGGGCGCGCTTTCTTATCTTGGTCCCATTCCTGGGCGTCCGTGTCGGCTGGGGCGGAATTGGGCGGAAGTCGGGCATTCCGCGGTTTCGTCCGAAATCTTGCCGGTCTTGCGCATCGAGTCGGTTGAGGTAACGGCTCCGGCACGGATCGGTCGCCCCTTCTTTGAATTTGGGCGACGAGGCGGGAGTCTGCCAGACCTAGGGAGGTCTCTTGGGGCGGTCTGGCCAGGGCATGGATGGCCCGGATCGGTGCGGCGTTGTCCGAGGCACGCCTTTGCGCGCCCGGCTGGCCGGGTCGACAACAGCGCAATGGGAATTGTGGGCGTTGGTATACGCTGCCCGCTCGGCAGGGGGCCGAGAGGGCGCCGGTTCAATCTGCGCGCTTATGCCGGACAACGCCGAATGGCTGCCCAGGCATTCGGCGAACTGGAGAGAGGACAACCAAGGAGACAAGGAAGATGAAAAGAACACGGATCATGCGGATAGCGTTGGTGGCGGGACTATGCCTTGCTTTGCAGGATGTTTCTGTCCAGGCGGCGATTTCGACCACCGGCAACGTGACTCCCGGTCTGCCCTGGAACAGTTCCACGATCGGCTATATCGGGGAGACGGGCACCGGCTCGTTGCTGGTGGACAATGTCGGCGCTAACCGAGAACTTAACACGTTTGTGGGCGTTTTGGGATATGCGAGCGGCGCGTCGGGCACGGCGACCGTCACCGGCGCGGGGACGAAGTGGGAGAGCACCTTTGGAGTCTATGTCGGTTACGAAGGAAATGGAACGCTCGAGATCCTCGACGGCGCCTCGTTTCTCGGCAACACCGGAGAGATCGCAAGCGTAGCCGGCTGCATCGGACGGATCACGGTCAGCGGGACCGATTCATTTTGGTATTCCAGTAGGATTTGCGCCGGCAATCAAGGCACGGGGACCTTTGAAGTCCTCAACGGCGCCGTGGCGGACGTCGAAGACGTTTATATCGGTGATTCCGGCGTCGGGACACTCACCATCTCGGGAGGCGTGCTTACCTCCGAATTCGGTCAACTCGGCTATCGAAGCGGCTCCTGTGGAACGGCGACGGTCCATGGCGCCGACTCGAGCTGGGAAATCAGCGGTTTTCTTGGCGTCGGCAGCAGCGGCGATAGCACGCTGGAAATCTCGGCCGGCGGCACGGTCCTAAGCGGCAGCGCCTCCGTGGGACACGGGGGCGCGACGGGAGAGGTCACCGTCACGGGAAGCGGATCGGTCTGGCAAAACGGCGGCGAGATGAAGATCGGCAGTTCCGGCTCAGGCGTTCTGAACATCCTAGACGGCGCCGCGGTCTTCTCGGCAGGGCCCGTCCAAGTGACCAAATACGCCAGCGATACGGGAACCATCCATTTCGACAACGGCACGTTGGTCACGCCCGCCTTGATGGCTAAGGAATCCCACATTTCGGGCACGGGGACGATCTACACCCGGAGCCTGAGCCCTCTGTTCGCCGACCAGAACCTCGTGCTCGACGACCCGTCGGCCCTGGAGGTCGTTTTCTTGTTGAACAACCGGCCGACCCAGAATGTCACGGTTCACTCCGAGTTCTTCGACTCGCCGGACATGGACCTGTATACGGGCTACGAGGGAAACGGTTCGCTCGCCATCCGCAACGGGGTCGAAGTCAGTTGCCGCACGACCTATCTGGGTTATCAGGCCGGGTCGATCGGATCGATGACAGTCTCGGGCGAGAATTCCATCCTGAACAACGACAACGGTTTGTACGTCGGCCGGGCCGGACTCGGATCGCTCGCCATCCAAAACGGCGGAACGGTGAACACCAAGAGCGCTTGCGAAATCGGCTATGAAGAAGGGGCGACGGGAGTCGTCCACGTCTCGGGCGCCAATACGACATGGAATACGGGGAGCATTCGCCTTGGCTATCGCGGCAACGGCAGCCTGCAAATCTCCGACGGCGCCGTCGTCAACGGCCATAGCGCCACGCTCGGCTATTTCGGCTCCGTGGCCAATACGGCGACGATCGACAACGGCTCCACCTGGAACAACTCGGGCAACATGGTCATCGGCTACCGGGGTATCGGCTCCTTTGCCATACAGGGCGGCTCCACCGTCACGTGCAACGGCGGCTTCATCAGCCAGCAAGGCAGTTACACCAGTACGGTCGTCGTGAACGGAACGAATTCTTCTTGGACCAACGCGGGTGCTCTCTACGTCGGCGGCACGAACGCCTACTCCGGTAAAGGCGTCCTCGAAATTTCCAACAGTGCCTCTGTCACCAATCAAAACGGCTATGTTGGGATAATGAATGGTTCGATCGGGTTGGTGACTGTCCGCAACGGCGGTTCCACTTGGACGAATCACGGGGATCTTAGCGTGGGCGTAAACGGCACGGGTTCTGTCATTATCGAACGCGGCGGCAACGTCCAGTGCCAAAACGCCTTCCTCGAGGCCAGCGAAGGATCGAGTTGCGTTACGGTAAGCGGAGACACGTCCTCCTTGAACGTCGGCGGGAATCTTTCCGTCAGCGGTGCCTTGAACTACGACAGCCAGGGAACGCTCGAAATCACCGACGGGGCCATGGTCGACGTCGGCGGCTACACCTGGATCGCCACGCGGCCGCAATCGATGGGCAAAATCCGCTTCGACGGCGGAACGCTGAACACCCGTTCTCTCTGCGCGACGCCGAGCGACCTGGCGGGCACGGGCACGATCAATACGCGCGGCCTGCTGAGCGACGTGGACCTGGTGTTCGACGCCGCCCATGGCTTGCATCAAACGCTCGTTTTCCAAGAACAAATGAACCAAAACATCACCGTCGACTTGGACCTGAGCGATTCCAACAACCTGGGAGTCCTCGGCGTCGGCTTCAAGGGAGAAGGCTCGTTGACGATCCGGGACGGGGTCGTCGTCCAATCAGGCGATTCCTGGTTGGGATACAACGCCAGCACGGTCGGCACGGCCACGGTGTCCGGCGCCGGGTCGACGTGGAACAGCAACGGCTACCTCCATGTCGGCGGCAATAGCGTTTCCGCCTGGCTCATCGGCGGAAAAGGAATTCTTGAAATCACCAACCAAGGGACCGTCCACTGCAAGAGTAGTGTTCTGGGCGTCAAAGAGCCTTCGGAAGGCCATGTTCGGGTTGCCGGAATGGGCTCGACGTGGACCATCGACAATGCTCTTTCGGTCGGAAGCGAGGGCGTCGGGGTTCTAGAAGTCGCCGGCGGCGCGACCGTGAGCAATGGGTCTACCGCGTATGTCGGGGCGTCGGGAAAAGGATTTGCAACAGTCACCGGCGCCGGATCGACCTGGGATATCGGTGACAAGCTGTACGTCGGCAATTATGACCGGGGCACGCTCAAAATCCTGGACGGCGGCGCGGTCACGTGCAATTCGGCAATCCTTAGCGTCGCTTCCAGCGACAATGTCGTGTGGGTCGATGGCCCCGGCTCGACCTGGACGGTCGAAGGCGGGCTTTCCCTCGGCTACAATTACATGGCGTTGCTCCACGTTTCCAACGGCGGCGCCGTGGGAAGCGGCGGAGCCTCTGTCGCCGTCACTCAAGGCGCCTCGGCCTGGGCCGTGGTGACCGGAGCCGGATCGACGTGGGACAACGGCGGCGCGCTGAACCTCGGCAACTCCACCGGCTGGTCGTCGAACAAGGGAGTGCTCCACATCGCCGACGGTGGAACCGTGAACACAGCCGAACTCAAAATTCTCCATAAAAATTCCATGCTATCCATCGCCGTCGAGGGAGAAAGCAGCCTGGTCGTCGGAAACGGCATCGGCACGCTCACCAACAACGGCACGGTCCGATTCCTTGCCGGCGCCACGGCCACGGCCGGAGCAACCTACTCGCCGATCGCGGCGGGGACATGGACCGGCTCGGGCGTCTACGAAGCGCTCGGCGGCACGTGGAATGACGCCAGCCATCAGTTCACCGTCTCCGAAGTCCAGCAGGTCGCGGCCGGGATGGAGACAGTGATCGATCTGACCCAGATGCAACGGGTGCAATTCGAGGGAGCCGGCGACAACCAGGTCGTAGGCCTGAGTTTTAGAGCATGGACCGACCCGATGGAGTTCAACGGTATTGTCGATTCGGTTGTGCTCCCGTCGCTGGTCGCAGTCGAGGCCACGCCCATGACCGAGGCTGCCTTGGCCGGACTCGAAGCCCTGTTGGACGAGGGGAAGTCGGTTCGCGGCGCTTGGCAGTTCCTGGCGGAAGGCGCCTACGAGCAGGGTGACCCGGTCTATCTCTCGATCGGGGTGGGGCCCGGACTCTCATGGGATGGCCTTGAGGTCTGGCACTACGACGGGACCGAGTGGACGCCCTTCGATGCGACCGACCTGGTCTACGACGGGATGTATGCCAGTTTCACCGTGAACGGCTTCAGCGGCTACGCCGTCTCGGGCGTGCCCGAACCGGGGACGCTGGCCTTGCTCCTGGGCCTGGTGTTCGGCATGGCCGTCGTAAGGACTCGAATCCGCCGGGCGTGAAAGACCGCTGACATTGGGGAGCCCGGGCGAATTTATCCACCTCGTTGGGGTAGTATGCTTGCCTTCTCTTGGCGGAAACGCTATACAGAAAATTAATACTATCCGACTGCATGGTGGATGACCTGGGGATGGGTCTCCAACCGCCAGGGACCGAGGTTCTCTCGTTACCTGGCAGTCATCGGCCGTGCAGGGGACAACCGTTGCCGATTGCGACGCGCTGTTGGCCCGGGAGACGCAAACCCTCCTGTTGATTCAGGTCCAGACGCATAGGGTGTCTCCTTTTGGCTCGCTGGGCAAGCGAGTCCCTGGCGGTTGCGCGTCGGGTCGTGTCCCTACCTTAAAAGGAGCACCCGATGTATCCAAGCTGCCCGCGCTGGCCGGCGCGACGGGGGTTTACCCTTGTTGAACTGCTGGTCGTCATTGCCATCATTGGCATTCTGATTGCCCTGTTGTTGCCGGCTGTGCAGGCCGCGCGCGAAGCCGCGCGACGGATCCAGTGCACAAGCCACCAGAAGCAAATCGGCGTTGCTTTGCTGGGCCATGAAAGCGCCCACAAGCGATTTCCGTCCGCCGGATGGAGCAGGTATTGGGTGGGCGAACCGGAACGAGGCACTGGCAAGGATCAGCCGGGCGGTTGGATCTTCAATATCCTCGGTTTCCTTGAAGAAACCGCACTGCATGATCTGGGCAAAGGCCTATCTGGCGCAACCCGTTATCAAGCACTGAAGCAACGATGTGGAACTCCCCTGCCGATCTTCAATTGTCCCAGCCGCCGCGACGCGACGCCCCTGCCCGACGTCATGGATCACGAGTTCTTCACCGCGAATAACTACAGCATGAAGTTCGACCTCGCGGGGAGAGCCGACTACGCGGCCAACGCGGGAGACGGCTCGTGGGTTGAAAGCAGGTATCCTGACAACATCAAGAACGGAGACGATCCAGGCTACAGCGGCTGGTATCCGGAAGACACGTTCTCGGGCGTCATGTATCAGCGAAGCGAAGTCTCGATGAAAGACATCTCGGACGGCTCGAGCCATACCTATCTGGTCGGAGAAAAATACATCAATCCAGACGATTACCTTACGGGACTGGATCGTGGCGACCGCGAGAACATGTACGTCGGCCCAAACAACGACACCTGCCGGACCGCCTGGAACGTGCCCGAGCAAGATACGCCTGGCCAGGAACTGCCCTATATATTCGGCTCGTCGCACCCCACCGGCCTGCAGTTCCTCTTCTGCGACGGATCGGTGCAGACGATCCCCTACACGATTGACCTCGAAATCCACAAGCGTCTGGCCAACCGCGCGGACGGGAAGTCCGGAGACCTGGACCTGATCGAACCCTAGCGGGTGAATGGCTGATCGTCCATTGGGTGCCATGTCCCCGCTTGCGCGGACATGTTTTCCCAGGATGTCGCGGCCTCCACATGTCCACGCAAGCGTGGACATAGCGCCCCTATGCCGAAGAGTTGATGACCTCGTGGGACCGCCGTGGTCAGGCAATCACTGTCTCCACGAAGGTCAATCCTCTTCGGTCGTCTGTTTGCCGACTTGCTCGGGCTTGAAGATGGCGTGACACGTCTCGCAGCTTTCGGCCAGCTTCTTCATAGCCTTCTTGGTGGCCTTAGCGTCGGCCGCGCGGATGCCGGCGTTGACCTCGGCGGCCGCGTCGCGCATGATCTGGCATTCCTTATACCAGTCGTCGGTCCGCTCGGGATACTTTGTGTCGCCGGGGTGGGCGAACGACGCCTGGGCGATGGCCGCCAGGACGGCCGTGTAGCCGGCCGTGTCCTTGGCCTTCTTCTTGAGCCGGCTGCCCTTGGTGTAGCGTTTCAGCTTCGTGTTGATCGTGGGCACGGCCTCCATCAGGGCCTTGAGCGAAGCTTCCTTCTTGTCCCACTGGAGCGCCTCGGCGCCGCCCGCCTTGCTCGTCGAAGCCTTTTTGACCGCCTCGACGGCCGCCTTGGCCGAGTCGAAGTCCCGGGTCGCGGCCAGCGTCTGGCACGCCTTGATCATGGCCGGGGCCGACGATTTGTAGGCGTTGTCTTCGTCGTGCAGACCCAGGGCCAGGGCGATCACGATGAGCGTGTTGGCGTCCTTGACGATGTTCTCCTTCGAGTCGGCGTACTCCTCAGCGTTCTCGACCGAGCCTTCCAGCCGTCCGAGGAAGTAGTCGACCTGGCCGGCCAGGTCCTTGGCCGGGGCGAACGTCGAGACCTTCGGCGCCTCGGGCGGACCGGCCATCGCCATGCCCGCGGTAAGAACCACCACGCAACCCATCAGACAGCACCAGCTCGGCCTTCTCATCGACTCGGTCCTCCGTTCGTATTGCTCCGGGAGAGGGAAATTAAGATCACAAGCGAGGAAGAAGCAACAAAAACACGCGCGGCCCGTTCCTCGGTCGCATCGGCACGCAAGGCAGGCAGCCCGGTTAAGAAACCGGTACTGGCAGGGCGTGCCCCAGGTGGGTAACACCCCAAGTCTTGCAGGGTCGAGGCGGATTGTCAAGTTGGGGTGGGAAACTGGGGGATATGGGGCGGTTTTGGTGTCGGGCAAGGAGGCTTGAAGGCCGCCGCCCCACATTGCACTACGGTTGCTCTCCCTGCCAGGGTTCATTGAGGAGTTGCCCTCGACCGGCTACGATGGACGAATGGCCAAAGCAACCTACAAAGACGCCGGGGTCGATCTGGACGTTTACCGCCAGGCGATGGCCCGGCTGCCGCGACTGATCAATCGGACCCAGACCCCCAGGGTGATCCGCCTGGACGGGGGGTTTGCTGGGCTGTTCCAGCTCGACTTCGCCAGTCCGATGTTCGCCCGCGGTTATGACGAGCCGGTTCTCGTCTCGTGTACCGACGGCGTGGGCACGAAGCTGAAGGTGGCGGCCCTGACGGGCGTACACAACACGGTGGGCATCGACCTGGTGGCGATGAGTGTGAACGACGCCATCTGCTGCGGAGCTGAGCCGCTCTTCTTCCTCGACTACGTGGCCATGCCCAAGGACGACCCGCCGCTTCTGGAGCAGATTGTCGAGGGCATCACGCAAGGGTGCCTCGAGTGCGATTGCGCGTTGCTGGGCGGCGAAACGGCCATCATGCCCGACCTGTACGCCCAGGGCGACTACGACCTGGCCGGGTTCTGCGTTGGCGTGGTCGACAAGAAGAACCTGATCGACGGCCGGGCCATCGCGCCGGAGGACACGCTCGTGGGCATCGCCTCCAGTGGGCTGCACTCCAACGGCTACAGCCTGGTCCGCAAAGTCGTCTTCGACATCGGCGGCCTGACGGTCGACCAGCACGTCGACGCCCTGGGTCAGACAGTCGGCCAAGCCCTGCTCACGCCCACCCGGCTTTACGCCCGGCCGATCCGCCAGGTGCTGAACTACTATCGGGTCAAGCACGTCGTTCACGGCATCGCCCACATCACGGGCGGCGGCCTGCACGAGAACCTCGAGCGGATCCTGCCCGAGGGCGCCCGGGCCGTCATCGACCGCGGTAGTTGGACCGTCCCGCCCATCTTCCCCTGGCTGGCTGAACTGGGCGATATCGAGCCGCCCGAAATGGACCAGGTCTTCAACATGGGCGTCGGCCTCGTCCTGGTCGTCAGCCCCTTCTACGCCGAAAGCATCCAACACCAACTGGCCGACCTGGGCCTAGAAAGCTGGATCATCGGCCGGATCGAGTCGGGGCAGCGCGGCGTGGCGTGGGCGAAGTAGTTGTCATGTGAAGAACGGGGGAATCAGGTCCTATTTGGATCATAATGCCATGAAGAGACTCATGAACCGTCTCGTGGTGTGTGGGATCCTCCTGTACGGTGTTTCCGGATGCTCTACCCAATCGGAACCGAAAAGTAAGGAGACGAAAAGACCGTCAGTTTCAGGCAAAGAAAATCGAGCAGCAGCGATTCGCATTTCCCATGAAGGCCAGAGAGCAGCGGGGCGTCAAGAGTGGAATGCTGCTATTACAGCATACACGAAGGCGATCCAGCTAGATCCCAAGTTCTCCGACGCATATAGTAACCGAGGGCATTGTTATAGCCAACAGGGTCTGTATGACAAGGCTATTACAGATTTCAATCAAGCAATCCGACTCGATCCGACATCCGCTGCCGCATTTAACAACCGTGGTTTGGCGTATTGCAATCAACGACAATACGACAAAGCAATCACTGATCATACAAAGGCCATTGAACTGGAACCTGATTTTGCTGAAGCCTATTGTAGTCGTGGGTATGCCTATGTCTGGAAGTTAGAAGGCAAGAAGGCTTTGCCTGATTACAGGGAGGCGATTCGTATCAAGCCTTATTACGTTGAAGCCCACATGGGCCTTGGAAATGCTCACTTGAGTTTGAGTGAGGTCGAACCAGCTATCGATGCCTTCACTGAGGCGATTCGGCTCCAACCGACCAGCGGTCCTGCATACTATCTTCGAGGCATCACCTATCGTGCGATCGGCGAAACGGCGAAGGCAGAAGCAGACCTTTCCCAGGCCAGGAAATTGGGAATAGACATTGCTCTTCCAACGGAGAATCGCTGAGTAGTTCGATGTGGGCTTTGTTAAGGCACAAGCCCTGGTGGCTATAACGGAACTTGGCCCTCAATCGCTTGGTCGTAACTGAGCGTAGTATTTCGATCCAAGCCATCGAGGCACTGGCGGAGCCAGTGGCACTCGGTGGGACGGCATTCTCTTCAGCGGCCTGCCCGTTTTTTGACAGCCTCTTCAGTCCGGTTTACCATAGTATCAAGGCCCGGTGGGGGCCGTTTTTCGGACCGGTGGGGTGTCGGCATGACAGTCAGGTGGCGGATGGCGGCGAGAGTGCTCGTGGCGGTGGCTTGGGCGTGTCTGGGGTCGGGCACGGCGGTCGGCGATATTACGTTGTCGCAGGATTTCGACAGCGGGTCGCTCGACGTGGCCGCGTCGAGCGTGTCGGGCAATACCGTCTCGCTCGTCGGACGTAAGACCTGGACGCAAACAACGCCATTCAATTACTCAAAATACTACCGCTGGGTCTACTTCAAAGCCTCGGACGTGCAAGGGCTGACGCCGACGTTTCAGATCAGCAGCAGCGCGTTCTTGGGCGATTTGTCCGACCACCGCTATGTCTATAGCTACGACCAGGAGAATTGGAGTTTCTTCGACCAGGGCCAGGTCAACACGACGACAGCCAAGTACGTCTTCGGCAACACAACGGCCTTTGCCCAGGACGAAGTCTATATCGCCTACAGCCTGCCGTATCCGGTGACGCGGACGATCGAACATATTGCCCGGGTCGCAATGAGCCCTTTCGTCTCGCCTACGACCAGCGGCACGGCCGGACTGGTTATTGGCCAAAGCGCCGGTGGCACCGACGACACGGGCCGAACCGTTTCGCCGCACGACTTGTACGGCTACAAGATCACCGACCCGTCGGCCACGGGACCTAAGTTCAAGGTGCTTCTGGCCGGGGGCAACCACAGTTGCGAGACGATGGGCAACCACGCCCTGGAGGGCATGATCGACTTCCTGCTGGGCAGCTCGCCCCAGGCCGTGGCCCTGCGCCGCGCGGCCGAGTTCTTCGTCTACCCGCAGGTCAATCCCGACGGCCGTGAGGCGGGCTACTATCGCAGCTCGCCCGAAAACCCGGACCAGGACTACAACCGCGTCTGGAACGACCCGACCGGCTTCACCGACCTGACGGCCGTCCGGGACGCGATGATTCTGGACACAGGGGGCAAGGTTGACTACCTGTTCGACTTCCACGGCATGTTCGGCCCGTGGAGCCGGGATCCTTACTACTCGGTCAGCTACAGCGACTTGGACTACAACTTCACCAAGGCCCTGGCCGAGTTGGAGCCGACCATCATTCGCGACGTCGACTCGGGTGATCCGGGCATGTTGCGCATTTGGGGTTCCAGCGCAAGCGGTCTAGACGCCGCCCACGCCTTCACGGCCGAGTTCGGCGCCCACCCCGGCGTGCTCGAAGACCGCCTGGACGAGATGGGCGCCAACTACGCCCGGGCCCTGGGTATGGTTATCGCCCCGGTCGAAGTGCCCGAACCGGCGACGCTCGTCCTGCTGCTGGCCGGCATCATCACCCTGTTGCTAAAACGCCGATTCCGTAGGTCAGGCCGTGCCTGACAGGTGCGGCTGTGCTATCCCCGGGATCTGGAGGGCCACGCTTTGAGCGTGGCCGAGGCGTACCGTTTCACGCGGACGCGACAAACGCGTTCCTCCCCCCGTAGACGCGGCGTCCCCGCCGCGTTCTGATCAGTTTTACAAAGCGGCGAGACGCCGCTTCTACGAGGTGCTGCTTTCCGGTTCGGCTCCAAAACGATTGGGGCCGGGGGTGCCGGGCAGGCAGCCGGTTTCGATGAGTGCCCAGATCCAGCCCACCACGGGCACGAGCCCGACGAGGCTCCACCAACCGGGTTTGTCGCGGTCGTGATAACGCTTGGCTGACACTGCCAGGGCAATCCACGTCAAAGGACCAGCGGACACCAGAAGCCAGGTCACCAAAAGCGGCTTGGGCACGGCTACCGTCTCCCAGATAAGCAGCGACACAAGGGCCAGCGCGGCCAGGGCGATCCCGGCCAACGCCTCGGCAACCAGGAATCCCAGCCAGAACCACGTCCGGGGAATCCGATCGTCGAACGAGAATAGCAACCAAGACAACCTCGGCACGGCAATCTCGTTCGAGGAAGACTCTTCGCTTGGCAATGCGTCTGGTTGCGCCGGCTTCCGCATCGCCTCGGGCAAGGGCGGAGGAACCACCGGCGACGCAGTGAACGGTGGGGTATTCACTTTTACCGATGAAGGTTCTCGCACCGGGCGCAGCGCCGGCGGTTCCGGCGGGGCCCCGACGCCGTACATCAGTTCCTCCGACTCGCCGGGCTCCGACGGCACGATGACCCGTGCGCTTCCCTCGTCGCCAAAGGTGGTTGCCGGATCGGCGGGGGCCGGTTCTTCGGCAACGCAGACGGCCGTCGATTCGCTCGACATCGTGGCCGGATCGAACACCAACGGCCCGTCGCCCGACAGGTTCGACGAAACCGCGTCGGGACGTCCCGACCCGAGGCGCGACGAGGCGTCCTCACCGTCGGGTAACGGAAGTCTCACGGAATTCTTGCACGCGGGACAGCGTCCAGTCCGGCCCGCCAACGCCTCCGGAACCCGAACCTGCTTCCTGCAGTCGGGGCATTTGACCATGATCACACCCGCGCTCTCCTCGGTCATCCCCTTTCCAGCGGCTTTTTCCGCGAAAGTACGCGCCTCCGGCCGCTCGTCCCTTCCATACGAGGAGTCAAGATAGCATCTTCTAAGCGATCTGTCACGCGACGCGATTGCGTGATTGCCGTAGCTGTTCGCCTCACGGGCCGAAGGCCCAGCCGTTCTCCCAGCCCAGGGTATCACCCTGGGGAAAGGGAAACTCCCGCTCCCGCCTCGATCGTCTCGGCCCAACGGGCCAACCGTTCGCCGAACCGTTGGGCCGTTGGCCCGAGAGACAATTGCGTTGCCGGCCCGGTCCCCAGGGTGTTACCCTGGGCTGGGAGAACCAGGCCCCGTTGGGGCGGACGGAAGGCACCAATCCAGACCGAGCACTTCATCCGGTTGGCCTAGACAGCGAAGGATTAACGGCGTAGAAAACACGTTCCGAGTCTCAAGTTGGATCGGCGCCGAATCTATTGGGCCCAAAGGTTCCACGGAGGCAGCCGGTTTCGACGAACGCCCAGATGGCTCCGATGATGGGAATGAATCCGATGAAGATCCACCAACCTGACTTGTCGCGGTCGTGCCACCGCTTGATTTGGATGGCAAGGGAAATCCAAACCATCGGGATGTAGAGCAATAGAAGCACGACCGTGGCTGCTGCCTCATTCATGATCAGCATGACAGCGAAGAGAATGATATAGAAGACAACACCTATTCCCAAGCTCGCGCCCCAGAAGACGCGCCGCGGAATCCGCCCCTCGAAGGAGAAGAGGATCCAGCCGAGCCCTTCATGTTCGGGTTCGCTTTGGTAGGATTCGGTTTGGTCCCAAGGCGTTTGATAGGGGTTGGGAGAACTCATCTGAACAGGACTCCTGATAAGTCCACCGTGCACCGGCCAACACGGCGTGGGGTTGATGCGACTCGACGCGTACGGTTCCAACAAGGCAAGACGCTGACCGGAAATGCTCCGGAACCATGACGCGAACCACAACGTCCTTTCCAAGCGGCTGGATCCTACCATGCCGGAGGCCTGCACTGCAATAGGGGCAAGACGGCCCCCGCATGTCACTTTCCCTTCCGCTCGATTTCACGGAGGAAGATATTCCGCCAGCAAGTCTCACCGCCGTGGGTTTGGAGTTGGATGGGGCCGGTGGGATAGAGGGGCTTTTTGCGGTTCCAGTAGTTTTCCATCGTGACGCCGTCGACCACGCGCTTCCCGTTGAGTGTGACGGTGACCTTGCGGTCGACGAGCTTGATAATCAGCGTGTTCCACTCGCCCAAGGGCTTGTCGGCGTGGACCGTCGGCTGGCTGGGGTTCTTCTTATTGTTGTACAGCCCGCCGGAACCCTTTTTGGCGCCGTACTTCCAACTGCCGCCCTCTTCGGTCGTGTCCCAGAGCTGCACCTGGGGCGTGCCTCGCAGATAGACGCCGCTGTCGGCCTTTGGGGCCAGCTTGAACTCGAGCCGCAGTTCGAAATCGGTGTAGTCCCGCACGGTCGTCGCGTAGGGCCCCTTGCCGTCGTTGACCAGCTCGCCGTCCCGCACGCTCCAATGCGCCGCGAACTCGGCCGCGTTCTTCGCGTCGAGCTTCTGGCGCTCTTCCTTCGACAAGGCCTTGTACTTCGCCGGGTCCATGTGCTCTAGCCCCTTCCAGCCAGTCAGGTCCCGCCCGTTAAACAACGCCACGAAGCCCTCCGGCGGCGTCACATCCGCTGCCGACGTCTCACTACCTGGCAATACGACAATCAGAGCGAATAACAAAGCAATTCGTTCGGCGGCGTGAGTTTTCATCAGTGCGATGCTCCATTTCGATCAAAGGCGGGAAACCGGCCGGGAAGGGCTCCAGGTGCGAGGATATCATGGTGAACGTGGTGGGGCAAGGATGGAGGGGCGGGGGACGAGGGGCGAGGGGCTAGGGACTGGGAATTCGGGATTGTCGGGAAGTGATTTGAGATTGATAAATGTGAAATTTGAGATTGCAGGATTCCAGGCGCTGAACAGGGGACTTACGTCCCCCGCTCGACCCCAATCCCCAATCCCTAATCCCTAATCCCCCGTCCCCGCCAACTCCACCAGCCATGCCGGCGGACGAATCGGCCGGCCGGTCGTGTCGGTGATGGCGTGTTCGGTCCAGCCTTCGCAGACGGGCTGGCCCGAGGCGGCCTGTTCGATGCGGTTGTCGAACCGCAGCCGCGCGCGGCCCGACATCGAGAGGGTGGTGATCATGCGTAGCTCGTCGTCATATTCGGCCGTGCCCAGGAATCGGATGTGAGCTTCGTAGACCGGCAACCGCAGTCCTTCGGCCTCCCACTCGCGATACGGCCGGCCCAAGTCGCGGAGCAATTCGTTGCGTCCGGCCTCGAACCATTCCAACGCCCGGGCGTTATAGTACGTGCCCATCTGATCGGTGTCGCTGTATCGGACGCGGAAAGTGAGGGTGTGCATGAGGCAAGGGGATTGGGGATTGGGGATTGGGGATTGGGGATTGGGGCCGAGCGGGGGGCGTCAGCCCCCTGTTTTGTTTCCTTTTGAGAAGAGTCTCCATCATCTCCGAAAAACACGTCGCAATCCAAGCAAAAAAATAATCCCCAACGCGCCGAACGCTTCGCGCAAGTTGATCTTCGAAGCGCCGCGCTGGCGATCGGTGAAAATGATGGGCGTTTCGCCGAATCGGGCGCCGGCCCGTTTGAGGTGCCAGAGGATTTCTTCCTGGAACGAATAGCCCCGGCTGCGGACGGCGTCGAAGTCGAGTCGGGCGAGCGTTTCGGTCCGGTGGCAACGGTAGGCGCCGCTGCAGTCCTTTGGCGAGATGCCCAACAGGCACCGGGCGTAGAGGTTCACCGCGCGGCTCATGAGCCGGCGTTTCAGGGGCCAACCCTCAACGCCTCCGCCAGGCACGTAGCGCGAGCCGATCATCACGTCGACCGCCGGGCCGCCCTCGGGGTTCATGCCGGCGACCATGGCGGGCAAATAGCGCGGGTGGTGGCTGAAGTCGGCGTCCATGTTCAGCACGTAGCGGTAGCCCCGCTCGATTCCCCAACGCATCCCGGCGATCGTGGCCGTACCCAGGCCGAGCTTGCCCTCCCGGTGCAGACAATGCACCCGGGGATCTTCCGTCGCCCGCGCGTCGCACCACTGACCGGTGCCGTCGGGCGAGTTGTCGTCGATCACCAGCAGATCGGCCTCGGGCAACTGCTCGAAGATCGCGTCGACCAGCGACGGCAGATTCTCAATCTCGTTGTACGTGGCCACGGTGACCAGCGTCTTGTGTTGCCGCGAGCTGTTTTCTTGATCGGGCACGAATGCAGGTCCTGCGTGTGAGACTGTGTCGAATGAGAGCCAACCGGGCACCACCCAGTGGACCAGCCGCCCGCGATTGTACCAAAAAGCCCCGTCGGGTGGGGAGAGCGAACCAAGCGGGGCTAGGGTGTGTCCAAGGCACAAGAGCAGGTCTGACTAAGCGGGCCAGAACACCCGGGCGGACCAGTGCTCTTTGCCCCCGGGCCCTCGGGCGTCTATAATCGGGAGATTGCCCGCCGCCGTATTGCCTTCCCCGTCTCCCTTTCTACCGCCATGATATCGTCCGCCCGTCCAACTTCTTCCCCGGTCGCCGACGGTGGCAATTCCGTCCAGGGCAGCCCGCCGCCGCGAGAAATTTCGGCCTACGACCGGCGGTTCTGGCTGGCCTACTCGGCCAATCTGCTGGCGATGTTGACGGTCGTACTCCTGTACCGCTACGCCGATCTGGTGAGCCACCTGGGCGGAGGCCCCTACGAGCTGGGCTGGATCGTCGGCGTCGGGATGATGGGCGTTCTGCCCACGCGGTTCGTTTTGGGAGGAGTGATCGACCGCTACGGCGCCCACCGCGTCTGGATGGCCTCGCTGGTCGCCATGGCCGCGAGTTGCTTTGCTCATCTGACGCTAACGACCTGCCACGGGCCGGGCATCTTCCTGCTGCGGCTGCTGTTTGCCATGTCGGTGGCCGGCACGTTCGCCTCGGTGATGATCTGGATCGGCGATCGGGTGCCCGACGTCCGGCTTTCGGAAATGTTCGCCATGCTCGGCAGCGGCGGGTTCATTGCCATGGTCATCGGCAGCTTCGTGGGCGATTGGCTGGCCGGTGCGACCCCCGGTTCGGCCCAGGCGGTTCGACGGATGCTCCTGGCCGCTGGCTGCATGAGCGTTGCGGCAGTAGGCTTGGCCTGGCTGGCCGGGTGGGGGCTCCGCCGGATCGTTCACCAACGCCGCCGGCCACTTCTGCTGGTGCTCCGGCGGTATCACTCGGTCGGGCTCGCGGTGATCTCGCTGGGCTCGGGCATGGCCCTGACGCTGGCGCCGACGTTCCTGCGGCCGTTCACCGCCGAGTTGGGCATCGGCCAAATCGCCGTCTTCTTCACCGCCTACGCCCTGACGGCCCTGGTCGGCCGGGTGATAACACGGCGCTGGGCCCAGCGGATCGGGCTTCGCGCGATGATCCTCCTGGGCACGGTCGTGACGGCCGTAGCCGTGGCCCTGTTGGCGACGGTCCATAGCCGCCTCGGCCTGATTCCGCCGGCCGTGGTCCTGGGCGTCGGCCACGCGATCCTGCTTCCGCCCGTGTTCGCCGCCGGAAGCCAGACCTTCCCGCGTCGCTATCGCGGGACGGGCGTCATGTTCATCATGGCGGCTTACGACCTGGGCACGCTCATCGGAGCGCCGCTGGCCGGGGCCATTCTGCGATTCAGCCCGAAGGCCGGCCTGGCGCCCTACCCCACGATGTTCCTCACCGTGGCCGGACTGCTAATAGTCCTAGGTGCGTGCTACGCCCTGTTGCCCGAGCCGTCCCGGCCGCGTCGACGCATGATTCGCCGGAATGTGCGCGTTGATTCACGGCAACCAATTCTGGTCCCGGCGTCCGAGCCATCGGTCCAATCGGAACCAGCCATCACGTCCGGAAGCGAGTTCTGCCCTTCGCTGGGCCACACGCCCCATCAGCCCGACGGCGGACCGGCCAACGTGTGCTAGGCTTTTCGTAAGGCAGGCCAGCGTGCCTGCTCAGTGCCCATTGTCTATTCAAGGGTGCCACTGCTGGCTTGACCAGCAGTGTGAAGCGTATTTCTGGGGAAAAGCACTGCTGGACAAGCCAGCAGTGGCACGCGAAACCCGCTAGTCGCTTTAGCCGGAGACGATATTCCTAACGAAGGAGGTCCGATCCATGTTTTATCTGGCCCTCTTGTTTGTGTTCGTTCTGCTGCCGATGTTCTTTCTCGGCGGCTTGTACTTCATGATGCGTTCCTCGCAAGGGCATCGGTATCGCCCCTACGTCTTTGAACCGATTACGATCGGGCCGGAGAACACGGCACACCGCGCTTACTTCGAAGAGCATTCGTGCGAGATCGAGCAACTCGGTTTCTCGCGGGTGGGCGATTTCCTGCTCCTCCCCAAGCCGAAGCGGCAGGTCGCCCGGTTCTTTCTCAGTCCCGACGGCTGCACGATCGCCGATGTGAGCGACTACAACGGAACGTGTTCTTGTTCCTTTTCGTCGATCTTCACCGACGGCAAGTCGATCGAATCGAGTTCCGTCGTGTTTCCGTGGTTCTCCCCCATCCGCCAGTTGCCCTACTCGGAAGCGAATGTGTACATCATGAACCACCATCCGGGCATGTCGATGGAAGCGATCCTTGCAAGCCATGAGGAGGTCTGCCAGCATTACTGCCAGCAGCACGAGTGCCAGCTCGTGCCCTGCGAACCGCAGCGGGTGCCGGAGTTCTCGGAGTTCATCCACCGGCTCTCGCGTTGGGACCTGTACGAGAAAGGCTATGTGTCCGATCCGCCAGCGCCGGGCGATCCCTCCACTGAGCGCGTCGAATCGCTGACGATGGCGGATTAGACTGCTTTCCACAAACGTGTTGCAGGCTCAGTGGGTGGCACTGGCATCTTGCCAGTGTTTAGCGCCAGCACTGGCGAGACGCCAGTGCCACCCTGATGTCGAACTTGCCTCGCCAGGACCTCTTGCCCCTCACGCCCCGGCGAGCTGCCGGTAGTAGTCGATCGAGCGGCGGAGGCCCTCTTCGAAACCGACTTGGGGTTCGTACTTCAAGCACGCCCGGGCTTGGGTGATGTCGGCCATGCTTTCGCGGACGTCGCCGATGCGGGGCGGCGCGAACTGGGGCTGGACGTCGGTGCCCAGGAACCGGTTCAACGCGGCGATCAGCGTCAACAGGTCGGTCGAAGCGCCGTTGGCGCAGTTGAACAGGCGTCCGCTCACGTTCGGGGCGTCGGCTGCCAGCAGGTTGGCGTGAACGACATTGGCCACGAACGTGAAATCGCGCGACTGCAGCCCGTCGCCGTAAACGGTCGGCTGCTTGCCCGCGAGCATCGCCGTGATGAACAGTGGGATCACGGCCGAATAAGGGCTGTCGGGATCTTGCCGCGGGCCGAAGACGTTGAAGTACCGCAGGCAGACCGTCTCGAGGTCGTACGTCGCGGCGAACGCCCGGCAGTAATACTCGCCGGCCAGCTTGGCCGCGCCGTAGGGCGAGATCGGGTCGGGCAGGTCGATCTCGCGCTTGCTGCTGAAGGGCTGGTCGCCGTACGCGCTGCTCGAAGCCGCATAGACCACGCGGCGGACGCCCGCGCGCCGGGCCGCGTCCAAAAGCGTGACCGTGGCCGTGACGCAATGGGCGTTCGTGTCCAGCGGGAACTCGACGCTCCGGGGCACCGAGGCTAGGGCCGCTTCATGGAAGACGCAATCGACCCCGTCGACCGCCTTAGCAATCGTCTTTGAGTCGCCGACGTCCCCTTCGATGAACTCGACCCGGTCGCGGAACGCGTCGAGGTTCGACTCGTGGCCCGTGCTCAGGTTGTCGATCACCCGGACCTTGTCGCCCCGTTTGACCAAAGCTTCAGCAATGTGCGAGCCGATGAATCCGGCTCCTCCGGTAACCAGGAAAGTCCGCATGGATGGGCCTCGACGCAGCAGGGGCGGCTAGCAGCCTGTTGAAAAAGAGGATCGGGTGCCATGCTCCACGCTTGCGTGGGCATGTGGAACCTCAAAAA
>JAFGFF010000318.1 GCA_016931075.1 Pirellulales bacterium
GCCGGTTGGAGCATCACCCGCGCTGCGACCCCTCCGGGGTCGGCCAACGCGAGACCATCGTTTTCCCCGGGTCGCTTCGCGACCCGGGGCTAATGGCTGATATCCCTCCGGGATGAGCGCGAATGGCTGGCAACCGGCCGGGATGATAGACAGGATGAACAAGATTCACAAGATGCCGTCACGCGGCCTGGGAATCCTGTTCATCCTGTAAATCCTGTCGATTATCTTCGCGGGTGGTACATGAATGGTTCAACAGTCATAATGACGCCATGTGGCGATTTCTGTCGCGACATGCACGACTGGATTCAACGCTCAAAGGACGAAGCCATGAAAGTGTTCTTTAGAATCGTGAGTATCCTATTTGGTATTGTAGGGGTTATTGAGATCATGGTGGCACTTGGGCCGATGGGCTCGGTGTTACGCCACGTATTCGATCCCGGTTATGAAATGATTATCCCAACGGCCGGCGAGACCTTTCTTGTGTCTGTGCGCGGAATCGCGGATGCAGCGGCTCCAGTTATTGCCTGCTTCCTCTTCTGGTATACGCCTGGATTTGCGGATCGGTATTCAGAACGGACTCCCAAACAAAATAAAAAAAACAAAACAAGAATGGGTTAATCAAGGTGAGAACGATAAATAAAACAGGACCTAGCCAATGCTAAACCCCGACGAAATCGCCCAGGCGGTGGAGATGCAAGCCTTCCCCGGGTCGCTTCGCGACCCGGGGCTAATGGCTGACATCCCTCCGGGATGAGGCGAATGGCTGACGTCCTTCGGGGATGAGGCCAGGTACCATGCCCAGACGACCGCCTTGGCGGCGGGGGGGCATGTGGGCGAGGCGGGGCCGTAGATGCGGCGCGAGCGCCGCTTCAGAAAACGCGGCGAGACGCCGTGTCTACGGGGGGGTCGCCGCTTCGTGGAACGGTGCAGCCGGGCTCAGGCTTCAAGTATTCACCAGAAGAAAGAGGCCCGAGAAATGAAGACACCCGAAAAGGTGGATCAAAAAGAAAGCTTGCAATTGGCCAGGTGATTTTATATAATTTGGGGCGTTAAGCGGGTATCCGCAGAGCCTGGTTTTCAGGTATCAAAAAGAGCCCGCCGATGGAGAGATGTCTCCGTCGGCGGGCTCTTTTTTTGCGGTGCCCAACGAAAGGAAGAACCGGAAGATGCACCTCGATCAACGACGACCCCCCAATGGCGCCCGGCTGCAAAACAGGGGACTTACGTCCCCCGCTCGGTTCGTCCCGAGCCCCGAGTCCCCAGCCCTCAATCCCTCACCAACCCCGAGGAGCCCCTTCGCATCGCATGAAGCGCGAATTCGGATGATGTGTCGTGCGAATTCGGATGACGTGTCGCGCGGATTCGCTACATGCGAATCTGCTTTAGGACACGAGACGTTTCGTGCGAGAATCGATAAGTCGCTGTCGGTTAAGACGTTGTGGAAACATGTCCAAGCATCCAATCGACGTAAGTCACAAACCCAAAACCGGGTGTTTCCGAATCGTCGTAAATCCCTTCCCGAAAACACGTTACATCGAATCCCGAAACGAAAACGACATTTCGCCATTTTCTGAAAACGGCAACTTACGATCACCCTGCCGGCCGCAAGTGTATTCAATATGCAAGCTTACGATCACCCCTCTTCACCTAACCGCTTCCTCAAAAACCCCAGGGGTTAGGACGTTTTTTCTGGCTCGCGCTCGGAATTCGCTTTCCTAGTCGGAGAACATATGATGAACAAGCCCAAACCAGCAAAGAAATTGGTTGGGCACGTAGAAAGACAACCTCTTGCCGCTGCGCGGTGTGAGGTTCAAGAACTTGGGCTACTCGATCAACAGGACTCTAGCCAGGGGGACGTGAAATGAGTTCCGACAATCCGTTCAAGACACCCAAAGAGGACTCGTCCTCGTCAACTCCATCGAGACGCCCGTCGAATGTCCTTGGAACAGGCATTCTCCTTGTCGGGCTGTCGGTGGTTGCCTACGGGGCGGTCGCGTTTTGGCTGATTCAGTCTCTTCCGCCCAACGGCGGCGGAAACGGGCGACTTCCAAGCCTGTATGTGATGGGCGTGGGAATTGTGGTGGCTGTGGTTGGCCTGATCGCAAGAGATTTTCGCGTCGGCAGGAAAGCCAAAGGATCAACAAGTGAGGCACGCAAGGGAATCCCAACCGTTTACGGAATCATCGGCCTCTTGGCCATACTGATCATTTTCTTTCTCGTGGTCTATCAATTGTGACGCCGTGAGTCTCGTCTACGGGGCATTGGGCAATATTCATTGGGATTTCTTCACTTTTTTCCGACCCCTTTTCCTCTCACCTGGCACTCCTAGGGCATGACAGCGGCGACGAAAGATCGCAAGGCGGCGATGGCCGACCTGGTGCGGACGCATCAGGCCGGGGTGTGGCGCTTTTTGCGCTTCCTCGGGTGCGATCCGTCGGAGGCCGATGACCTGACCCAGGAGACGTTCCTGGTCATATTGCGCAAGGGGTTCGAAGTCCGCTCGCCTGCCGCGACGGCCGCCTATCTTCGCACCGTGGCGAAGAACCAGCTCCTCATGGCCCGACGCAGACAACGCCGGGCGCCCTCGGAGGTCGAGTTGGAGGCGGCCGAAGCCGTTTGGGCCAGCGTGGCGGCCCACGACGGGCTGGACGATTACCTGGCGGCGCTCGAAACGTGTCTGGCCGAAGCCCTGACCGACCGAGCACGCCGGGCGGTCGAGCTTCGATACCGCGATCGGGCAAGCCGCGACGTGATGGCCGCCCAGCTCGACCTGTCGGTCGAAGGCGTCAAGACGTTGCTCCGCCGTGCCCGATCGGCCCTGCGGGCCTGCGTCGAAAGGAGACTCCAACCATGACGTCACCCAACGACAAAACGCCAGAATCGCCCAATCCCGACCGCGACGCACTGCACGATCGTCTTTTGGATCAGGCCCTAGGCGAGGTCGTCGGCGGAGAACGTCCGCCCGACCTGGCCGATCGCATCCTTGCCGCTGTCGCCGAACCCGAATCGGTGTCCCCCCATCGCAAGGAGCGTGTCATGAGTGAGAAGAAGCGAAGCGTCCGCCCCTGGATCCTCGGCGGCGTGGCCGCCTGCCTGACGGTGGGCGTCGTGGCCGTCTTTGCCGTGTCCAAGATCCAAGAGGCACGGCAGACGGCGAGGAGTTCAGAGGATTTCCAGAAGTTGGAGTCCCGCACCGACACCCTCAGGAGAGCCCTCGAAGAATCCAAGTCCGGGCAGGCGCCCGGTGCTGCCCACGAGATGAGTGAGGAACCGGTGATTACCGGGACGACGGCCACGCACGACCTTCATCCCGTCGACAACGCTACCAGCCCGGTTCCGCTGCCCGCAGAGAAAGATGCCCCTGGTTGGCAAATGCCGGCGTCTGCGCATGAAATTGCCGGAGAGAAGCGGGAGCTGGGGAGGACCGTATGGTACTCGGGAGACGAGGGCGCGATCAAATTGCCTTCTTCCACCGGCGGCGACCAAGGCCAGGGTCC
>JAFGFF010000319.1 GCA_016931075.1 Pirellulales bacterium
AGCCGGTGTTCGAGCTTCATGTTTTCTTCCTCGCCCGTCTCCTGCATGGCCTCGATCGCCTGCGGGTAGCCCATCGAAAGCTTGGCCAATCCGGCCGAGAGGACCTGGCCCAGGAACGACTCGTCCCCCTTGGCCAGCTCGTAGGCTTCCTGATACTGCTTCTGGTTCAGGCGGCGTTCGAACTCTTCGACCAGGGCCACGGGCACGACGCTATCGCGCCGCACGGCCAGGATGTTCATCACCAGCAAGGCGACGAGACAGAAGGACAGGGCGAAGAAGACCAGCATGTAGAACCAGCCCAGGGCTTCGAAGAGCCACGAGATCAGCGACTTGGCCTGGGGCGCCGGCTCGGCGCCAGTTTTCTTGGCCGGTTTCGGCGCGGGCGCGGCGTCGCCTCCTCCTCCCTCACCGGCTGGTTCGTCCAGGTTGAGGTCCTGGGCAACGGCCGTCGGCGGCCCGAAGTCGGCCGTCAGCGAGACGATCCTCGCCCCCACGACGAACACCAGCGTCGCCGTGGCGATCGCTGCCCACCATCCAAACAAGTTCCGTTGCCGCATCGTGACCTCCAGAAGGATTCTGATGGTTCAACCTTATTTCAAGCTTGGGTGCCATGCCCACGCTTGTCGTGGGCATGTGTCTGCCGGACATTCTCATGTCCACGCAAGCGTGGACATGGCACCCGGAATTCATCTCGTATCCAGACTTCGCAGTCTACCTTTTTCTGCCCTTGGTCGCAAAGCGTCCGAGTTGGGCAAGGCGATTCGATCGTTCTTCCCCCCTATCGTGAGGCCCATCGGCTATTTTTATAGCGTTCCTTGAGTAGCCGTTGGGCCTGAGCGGCCCGTTCGGGTTTGTGGACTTCGTTCCACAGCTCGGCCAGGTTGGCCAGGGCCTCGGCGTGGTCCTCGGCGCTGGCGAAATAGAGCAAGTCGACGTGCAGGAAGGCCAGCAAGGCGTCCTGGGGCTTGCCCGCCTTGCGATAGACGGTCCCCAAGGCGTTGTACGCCCGGGCGCTGAGCGGGACGTTTTCCGGGTCGAGTTCGAGGATGACCTTCTGGATCCGCTTGATGGCCTCATCCGTCTTTCCCTGTGCGGTCAGGCATTGGGCCAGTCCCAATTCGGCGAACAGCCGCTGGACCTTGCCGGCCTTGTCCTTGGCCTCCTGGAGAAACACCCGATCGAAGGCCTGGGCGGCCTGGAGCGCCTTGCCGTCGGCCAACAGGGCCTGGCCGATGGCCACGTCGGCCCGCATCCGGTACTCGGGCCACGGCGCCTTGCCGACGTTGGTGTAGTAGTCGATCGCCTTGGCGTACTGCCGGTTGGCCACCAACAGGTCGCCGACCAGTTCGCTGGCTTCGAGCCAATGGTAGTTGTTCGGATTGTCGGTGACGAACGCGACCATCAGCTTGCCGGCTTCGGGGATGGTGCCGACGCCTCGTAGGGCGAGTTTGGCCGCGGACAGAGACCGATAGAACTGGATGTCCTGCCGGATCTCGGGCCTTTGGACCTTGCTCAGGTCAATCTTATCCAGCGCCGTCTGGGCGTCTTCGTAGCGTCCGCCTTCGATGGCGTTCCGGGCCACGTTCAGTTGGGGCGGCTCGCTGTCAAAAAGGACCGCGGTGATCTGGTTGACCGGAACCACGTTTTTATCGCCCAGGCGCTCGACGGTCACGTCCTGGCTGGTCATGCCGGCCAGCGTGCCGCTGTAGGATCGCTGCTCGGTCCGGATCGTGTCCATCGCGGTCGCCACGGCCGTCGCCGCCAACCAGATCGCCACGCTCAAGGCTATCCGCCGTCGTTTCATCGATTTCTCCTCAGCGGTCGGAAACGGCCCGACCTGTGTTGATTCGCGATTCGGGGGGTGTACTATTTCGCCGGACCCAGGCCGACGGGCTTTTCGCCTAGTCGGCGCTGGATGGTTTTCAACAGGGCGTCGTATTTCGGCTGCCACTTGGGTCCGCCCATCTTGGGGCGGAGGATCTGGATGACGGTGATGTCCTTCTCGGCCTGACGCAAGACGGCCGGCCGGTCGTCCTGCGGAAGCGTCAAGGCGTAGCGATAGCGGCACAAGGCCATGTTGTATCGGGCTTGGTGGAAGAGATCCTCGTACTTGGGCAGCCGGGCCACCGTGGCGGCGATTTTGCCCCAGCCCCAAATGAGATTCACTTCCCGCCCTTCGAGCTTCGTGCTCACCCCACCTCGGATCGCCAGGAGGTACTTCTTGCCTTCCCCTTTTGTGCCCGCCCAAGCCTGGAGGGTCTCGGCCGCTTCGACCTGGACGTCGACCATCCGGTTGCGCGTCTTCAGGATGGCGGCCAGTTGGACGATCGCTTCGCGAAATTTTCCGAGATGGCGTTGGCACCGGGCAAGACCGATTTGCACGCCGACCCGGGCGCTGTCGGGGGCGAATTTCTTGTCCGCGTCCATCCGCTTCAGAATGGTCTCGTAGACCCCGGCCGCCTTTTGGAAAAAGGGCTCGGCCTGCTTCGACCCCGACTCGGCCGCGGCCAGGTCGGTCCCCAGGGCCACGTAGGTCTGGGCGACCCAGCGGAGCGAATTGTACGTGTTGCCCTCGGTTCGGGCGGCCACGCGGTCGAGGAACTGCTCGATTCCCTTCCGCATGGCTTCTTGGCGTTCTGGTTTGTTCTGCTTGCCAAGCTCTTCGAGCTGCTGGCGGAGGCACTGTCCGACCGAGAGATACACCCGAGTGATTTGGGCTTCGGCCTGCGGGTCCTTCTCATCCTTCGCAAGCTTGTCCAACGCGTTCATGACCTCTTCGGCCTTGTTTAACTGGCCGACGGCCACGAACGCTCTCAGGGCCACCTTGTAGGTCTCCAGGGCAAGGCCCTTGCCTTCGGCCGCCGGGTCGTTGGCTCGGACGAGCGTCAGCAGACCGACCCGCGGGGCTTCGATCAGCTTGGCCGCTTCGGCCGGTTTGTCCTCGCGGAGGTAGATCTGAGCCAGCGAGAGCGCGGCGGCGAACACGGTCCGGTCGACGTCCCCGTCCTTGGCCACCCGCGCCAGCCCTTGGGCCAAGAGCCGCTGGGCCTCGTCCAGCAAGGCCTTGTTGGCCGAGTCAGGCTGGGTTGAGTTGGATGGGGCCGTGTCTTGCTGGGCTTGGATGTAGGCGCTCCACACGGCCTGGCCCACCAACAGCATTCCTTTGCCATGGCCGGGTGAGTTGGGAGAAAGTCGCTTGAGATATCCCCGGGCCGCGGCCAGATCACTCCGGAGCGAGGCGATCTTGATAAGCGTCGTCCAGGTGTCGGCCGCTTCGGCTTCGTCGGGCCAGCGTTGGGAAAGCAGGTCGGCCAAACGGATCAGGCACTCGTAGGCGAATTGCCTCCCGGCGTCGTTGTCGGCCTGGCTGTAGAGATTTGAATAGCCGATCAGGGCGAATCGGGCGCCTTGCCGCGCCCCGGAACAATTGGGATATCGCTGCGCGAGGAACTCGCCCAGCACGGCCGCCCCGTATTCATCTTCCTCGAGCCAGTGCAGATAGGCGAGGTAGTAGCGGACGAGGTTAATGTCGTCCTTGGACGTGTCAGGGGTGACCAGCGCCAACGAGTCGCGGAAAAGCCTTTTCGCCTCGGCGCGTTGGTCGGCTGCTTCTTTTTCGTATTTCTTCCGTTGGGCCGTTTTGCCCTGCTTTTGGGCGAGCTTGACCTGGACCTCGGCCGCTTGCATTTGGTCCAAGGCGTCTTGGGCTTCTTGGCGCGCTTCGGCGAACGTGGTCGGCCCGGTTTCCGCTTCGCTTCCTTTGCCAAAGTACTCGACGAGCTTCTCCCGGCCCTCTTGCTGATACACGCTGGTATAACGACTCAGCTCTTTGAAGATCTTCCTGCCGGCCGAGCGGAGCCGGGCCCGGTTGGGATCGCTCTCCTTAAGCTTTCGGGCGGCCTCGACGTAAGCGATGCCCGCGAAATAACGGATGGTCGACGGGGTGGGCCCATGGTCGTGGCGGTCGGACGTCTGCTCCCACTTCTGATAAGTTTTGACCGCTTCGTCGTACCGGGCGACTTTCGGCAGGCAAGCGATTTCCATGCCCAGCGCCAGGGCCTGTTCTTGCAAATCGCGAAGCGCCGAATCCTTATGCTCCAGGAGTTCGTCCAGGATTTCCAGAGCTTTAGTATGTCGTCCGAGGGCGAAGTAGCAACGGGCTTGCGCCAGCCGCGCGCGTTGGCCCACCTTCAAGTCCTCGTACTTTTCGTACTGCTCCGCCAGTTCCTTGGCGGCCTTTTCGAGAAGACTCTTGCGTTGTCGGCTCTTCGCCGGCCAGAGCATGGCCTTATCGTAAGCGAGCAAGGCCATGGAGAGCCGTGTCTGGGTCAGACCGTCTCGCGCCCGGTTGCGAGCCTCTTCCAGCTCCGTTTCCTTGGGTCCGAGCTTGCCTCGCGGCATCTCCTTCAAGACGGCGACGTAGTGCTTCTCGAGTTCACCGAGGACCTTTTCCGCCTGGGTGAAGTAGGCGCGCCCTTTTGCCTGAAGCTTCGGTTTGTCCGCCGGAAGGGTTGACGGCCGGTCGGCCTGACGGACCTTGCTCTGGCCCAAGTCGACCAGCAGCAGGGCCAATTGGCTGCGGGCGTCGGCCACCCGAGGGTGCTTGGGGCGCCGTTTGATGAAGTTGTTCAGATGCGATTGGGCTTCACCCAGTGCTTCGGTCTGGGCCGAGACGCTTCCCATGCGCCGCGAGCTGTCGATCAGCGCGCAACCCATTTCATAGTCAAAAGCGTCGCGCAATTCGCGAGGGCAAAGAGGGCTGGCCTGGATCTGTTCCAGGTAGACCGGCACCATGTCCGCCATGCCGTGCTCGCGGAGCCGCTCGATGAAGGGTTTCCACTGCTCCACCGCGACGGCAGGCCCGGCAGCCGCCAACCACGCCACCGCCAAGCCGGCCAACCAGGTCCAACGATCGCTGTGCCGCTTCCTCATCAACGCGTTCCTTTGTCCTCTGTCGGCCGCCGACTTGCTCGGGTCATAGGCCGCTCGAGTCGTGGGCGAGGTCCGGTGAGGCGGAAAGAGAGATCCGATCGGCAACCACGGATCGCGGCTGCCCGGTCCGAGATTGCCCGTGGCATACGTCCCCTCGTCGGTCGCGAATCACGGACCGTCGGCCTCTCCTTCCTCCAACAGGCTGCTGGCGTCAATAGATGCACAAGCCTTAGGACTGCTCGGTCGGACGGGTTCCGGGGCCGTCAACCGTGGCAAGCACTCTACACTACTAACGTAGCGGTTATGAATCCCCGCGACAAGCATCTTCGCCCCCTACCGCCTGGTGATTGCCTCTTTCCTACCCCACTCCGTTATGACCGTTCCTACCCCTACATTTGGACGGCTTGTCCCATGACGCCCGTGGGGCCGCGCCGTGCTCAATGGCCTTGGGGTTGTCGGCGGGCAGGACGGGCACGCTGAGCTTGTTCCAACATCGAGATAAAACGGGCCGTCGAAGGCCGTGCTTGGATACGCGGATCCAGGCTCCGCGCCACGGCCAACAGATGGTACACCGTGATGGGCATCGGCCGGACTCGAGCGAACGGACTGCCGCGGAGGACTTCGGCCGACATGGCCGCCAGCGCGGCCAACTGTACGTTCGGCGACGCGTCCCAAATCGTCTGGGTCGACGTGAGCCGGCCGTATGAGATCGAACGAACCACTTCCTGCCGTTGCCCGGTGTGGGCGTCGAGCCAACTCAACCGGGCCGTGGCCACGAGCCCCTTGCGTTTGGGCAGCAACGCCACTTCGTAGCACGCCGTGGCCGACTGGCCTGAATGGAAGTCGAGTTCGACTCGGGCCGGCTCCATTCCGGTCAGGGCGGAGGGTTCGTGGCCCAGTAGCCGATAGGCCATCACGACCTCGGGCTCGAACGTGACTTCGAGCCGGACCTTCGAGGCGACGACCTGGGACCGGCCGGAGAGGATTTCCAACGCCGCCCAGCGGATCTGGTCGACCGAACGCGCCCGATGGCGGGTGCCCCGTCCGGCCTGGGTCAGCGTGGTCAGTTCCGCCGCCCGACCGTCGCCGCCCGTGCTCTCGGGCTCGATGCCCAGATCGATGGCGTGGAACGTGATTCCGTGCTGGGCCGCCTCGGCCAGGCGGTCGGCCAGCCGCTCGGTTACGGCGGGTTCCAGCCCGGCCAGGCCGTCGGTCAGCAACACGACGCGGCATGCCCGATTGGTCTCTTTCCTTTCACGTTCGGCCAAGGCATATGTTTCGCGGAGTCCCTGGCCCACGTTGGTCGAACTGCCGACCTTCAGCCGACCAAGCGCTTCGCGGAACGCCTCGGCCTGCTCGGGCGGTAGCGAGTCGGCCAGTTCGACGGCCTCCTCGCTGAAGGCAATAAGCGAGACCCGGTCGCCCGGCTGGAGCCGCCCGACCAGATCGGCCAGTGCCCGATGGACCATTTCGAGCCGTCCTCCCCACCTCATGCTGGCCGAGACGTCGACGGCCAGGACCAAGTGGACGTCCTCTCGCCGAGGCAGCGGCACGTCGCCGGCCTGGACGCCGATCTGGATCAGCCGCAGCCGGTTGTCGGTCAGCGAGGGTCCAGCGTCGAGGGTCAGTCCAACCGGAGTCCGCCCGGGGCGAGGAAGATCGTAGTCGATCGCGGCCAAAAACTCTTCAGTCCGGATCCGCTCGGGCGGGGGTAGTTGGCCGTCTTCAAGATACCGCCAGGTCAACTCGTAGCTGGCCGTGTCGACGTCCAGCGGCACGACGTTCTTGCACAGGGCCGGGTCGTAAGCCGGGAAGACGAACGGATGCACGCCCGTCATCGCCAACCAGGCGACGTCGTAGCCCGGCACGACCGGGAAATCCATTCCCCGTGGCGTCAGGCCGGCCAGCTTCTTCAGCTCGGGCAGGGCGTCAAATCGGGCGTGCGTGCCGAACACGCCCCACCGATCCGAGTCCGAGTCCAGCGGGCCGTTTCGCAGGGTGTCCGGTTCCCAGACGGGCGGAAGACCGGGGCGGGCCGTTTGGATGCCGGTCGGCCGGAGGTCCTCCATTTCCAGGGGTCGATGGTCTCTTGGCCCGATCGGACCCAGCAGATCGACCAGGGCCGCGGGAGGCTCGGCCGGCACGGGGCTGGACGCCGGACCGGCCAGGAACTCGGTCGGCGGGACGGGGTAAGACGCCGAGGGCTCGGTTTCTCCCGTCGACAGGGCCACCGGCAGCGGCGGGCCCGTGCCGGCGATGCCACGCAACAGCCCTGTCACGGCCGTCAAGAATCCTAGTCCGGCCGCCACGAACAGACACGCGGCCATCGCCACCCGATAGGCGCGGCCCGAGGGCACCGGCCGCCGGGCGATCCGCTCCAGACGATCAACCAATCCGGCGGGCGCGGGCACGTCGTTCAACAGGGCGTCCAGGTCGGCGTCCTCTTCCAACGAGACGCTCCGCCACCGCTCGGCCAGGCCTTCCGGCACCGGCACGTCGCGAAGCTGGCTGTCGAGCCAGTGTTCCGAATTGGGATCAAACCAGTTCACGGATGGCCCCGCTCACCACACCCCGGAAAAGAGTTATCCTTGTCTCCACGTCCCGACAGCTTGTTGAATAAGTAATCTTCCTTCGCCGGGTGCCATGCTCCACGCTTGCGTGGGCATGTTTTCGCGGCTTTTCGAGGTTCCACATGCCCACGCAAGCGTGGAGCATGGCAC
>JAFGFF010000320.1 GCA_016931075.1 Pirellulales bacterium
GTGCCATGCTCCACGCTTGCGTGGGCATGTGGAACCTCGAAAAGCCGCGAAAACATGCCCACGCAAGCGTGGAGCATGGCACCCGGCCCCTGTGCCGCGAAGCCGGGTTACGACCCGGCCTACCTCTCTACCGGCGGCGGAGGAATCGAAGGCCGATGGCGGCCGCCAGGAGCGTGGCCAGAAGTGCGAGGCTGGATGGTTCGGGCACCGGGTTCAGGACGCCGAAGTAGTAGCAGGTCGGCGGCGAGACGATCGGGGTGTTCGGATCCGAAGCCAGGTAAGTCGTGGCTTGAAGTTCCAGTTCGTACACGCCCGGGGCGGTGAAGGCCCAGTTGACGTGCGAATGGCCATGCTCGACGTCGAGGTAGAACTTGTTGCCGTGCTCCAACGTCTGGGCCGTCGACATCCAGACGGTCGCGCCGGTGTCGTCGTCGAATGTCCAGAGCGAGAACTCGCCCGGGGCGGCTCCGCCGTCCAGGCCGCGAACGGCCAGCAGGTCGATCTGGATCCAGGCTTCTTCCTCCTCGTCCCCTCCGCCCGGCTCGCCCTCATGTTCATGGTGCAAGGCTTCGATCCGCGGGTCGTTCGGTTCCCATGCGGCCAGGGCATCCTTATCGGCTGGCGTCATGCCGCGGAGGTTGAAGCCGAAGTAGGGCGTGTCGGGTTGTGGGGTCTGGGACACGACGTAGATCGTCTGGCCGGGCGACGTGCCCATCCAGGCGTGGAAGCCGGCGGGAATCACGTCGGTCGAGACGGCCGTGTTCCCGTTCAGATAGAAGAGCGCTTCGTCGGCCGGGAAGTCGACCGGCGGGTCCGTGTAGCCGTCGACCGCCTTCAGGTCCCATTGTCCGTTGATGTAAGGCACGCCGACCCCGCCATGCGCCGTGATCAGATGCGGCGGAATCGTCAACTCGGCCCGGGCGGTCGCTGGCGATAGAGTCGATATCGAGAGGATCAGAACAAAGAGGAATGCCGTCGACAGAATGGAGAGATTGGATTTCGGAGTATGCATGGTTCTAGTCCTTGGTTTCGTTATCACGGTTGTTTTTTGTCAAGTCACATAATGTTTGGGTGCCATGTCCACGTTTGTGTGGACATGCTTTCCCATGGGTGGCCCGGATAGCTTGGCTATCCGGGGGCCGTCAGGCCCAAGAGGTTCTAGACTCTGGTTTGTACTGTTGACAATGGTCAAGGACAGCATGCCCTGCGTCTCGATAACTCTTGTCGCTTCGCAACCCCGATAGCGGAGCTATCGGGGCCACCCTGTTGTTTACGACGGGCTTGGTAACCCAACAGCAGACCGGCCGTGGACAACAACAAGATCGCCGCCGGCGGCTCGGGCACGGATTGGCCTTCCGCACTGGCGGTCCAGTTGGCCGCCATGATCGAGGCGTCCAGGTCGTCCACCCGCCGGTCATTATTAAAATCGCCTTCGAGCCAGCCCACTTCGGACGACGCAGTGAGCCAATTCGCGGCAAGCGCCGCCGCGTCGAGGGCCGAGACCTGATCGTCCAGGTTCGCGTCGCCGGGCAACGGGCGTTCGACGCCGAACACGAAGGTGAAGACGTCGCTGGTGATCATGCCGCCGCCGGATCGGCAGGCCCTCATCTGGAAGTCCAGCTCGTAGAGCCCCTCGGCCGTGAACGCCCAGGAGAAGTGGGAGTGTCCTCCGGCCAGGATGAAGGCCCGATTGCCGTCGGCCGGCGCCTCGGCCGTGGAGATCCACGGCGTCTTGTTGCCGTAGCCATCGGTTTCCCACAGGGCAAAATCTCCGGGCGGGGCCGGGTTGTTCGCCGGGTCGGCGTCCGTGTCGAAACCTCGAATATCGACCAGGGAAATCTCGATGTACGAGAAGGGGGTCGACAGTCGCGAGTCGTCGGGCAGCCAGAACCCCATCGGGCCGCAGCCCGTCGACGCCCAGCCCAGGTAGATCTCGCCCGGCTGTGAACCCTGTTCGGCGATCCAGACGGTCTGTCCCGGCGAGGCTCCGATCCACGATTCCCAGTTAGCCCGCGTGGTTCGGGTCCGTGAGTTCAGGTATAGGATGGCCCCGTTCGTGGGCCGCGGCCCGTCGTCGTCGGCGTCGACATAGACGTTCCACTGCCCGCCCTGGTAGGGCACTTCCAGATCGACGTGCTGGTTGTCGACCAGGATCAGCGGCGACTCCAGAACGGCCGCGTGGCCCGGCGCGGCAACGGCGACCGCCGCCAGCACGAGCAGCGCCAGACCGACGCGGTCGCCGAATCGATTTATCATAACAGCGTTTTTCATATTTCGTCCTCGGTAAAAAATGCGTGAGGATGTCGTTCATTCGATAGGAGGCAGGAGCGTATCAGGGCGCGAGAAATTAATGCCCAGGTCGGTCCATGCCTTGAGATGCTCGACGGGGATGGCGTCGACGTGGCCGTCGCCGAAGAGATAGTGGGCCGTGCCGCGATGGCGATCGGGGCAGATGTCCTGCCGGATCCGGTCCCACTCTTTGCCCGGCTTGGCGAACCACATCCGCGAATGCGTGTGATCGCCCTGGATCGACGTGCCCATCTCGTCGGAACTCTCGAAGGCAAAGATGGTATGGGACGTCTCGCGCAGCTCGTCCAGTCGCAACGCTTCGTCTTCGCCGGGCACGCAGAGGTACTCGTTCAGCAGGTAGCTCGTGCCCAGGTTCTTCCGCCGTTCGTCGGCCAGCGGATCGTCGGGGCAGATGCGGATCTCGTCGACGCCTTCGAGGTACGGGGCCAGGGTAAAAACCCAGGCCTGATCCATGTGGGCGACGCCCGTCGTGTGGGTCGACTCGGGAAACCGGCCCTTATGCAACTCGGTGTAGCGCAAGATGCCGATCCCCAACTGCCGCATGTGGCTCTTGCATCGAACCGCCCTGGCGGCCGCCCGAGCCGCCTGAACCGCCGGCAACAACAGCGCGATCAAGATGCCGATGATCGCAATAACCACCAACAACTCGACCAGCGTGAAGCCGTGTCTACGACGCACGTTCATGATCGTCCTCGCAATAATAGCGGGTGCCATGCTCCACGCTTGCGTGGGCATGCTTTCCAGGGGTCTCGCCGCCTCTGCATGTCCACGCGAGCGTGGACATGGCACCAATGAAAATCCTGTACTGATCGTGGAAAGCGCGAGATAACCTGCCCACGCTTTTGCGCAAGGCAGGAAAATACCCACCTTCCGCGCAGCGCGAACCGATCCAAAGATCAGCCGACAGAAGCAACCTTACGAGAGTCTGATCGGCGCCAGAGGCGGCGCTCGGGGAGAATAGGCCGGCGCGGCGTCGGCCGGCCGGAGCGTTGGTTGAACCGGAGGACAAGACGCGACCAGCGGTTCCGAGTTCTCGGCGAACAGGTCGGGCAGGACCCAGGACCGCTGCTGTTGGAAGCGAACGAAGGGGCAGGACGCCTTCGCATGGCCCGAAGCGTGACCGGCCAGAAGAACCGGCCCCTCGGCGGCTCTTCGTTCGGCCCGATGCCCACAAGAAGACCCGTGGGCACAAGGGCCGTCGCGGCTCGCGTGGACATCATGAAAACAGCCACAGCCCGAGTACCGGTGAAGCAGCGGGCCCAGCGGGCCCGTGGCAAGAAAGAGAAACAGGGAAGCGCCGGCCACCCATCGGGTGACACGCCGGTCTCTCGGTCGCGTTCGGCTGCCGGGGGAGGGGGCTGACACGGTGATAACTCACAGGCCGGGCAAGAGCAACCTCAGGTTTAGACTCCTACGGGCGCCGTGCCCTATCGGTTCGCGCGATTTTTCAAAAATCAACAGAATTGGCCCGGCCGGCCGACACATCCGATGGAGGGAAAAAGGGACAGACGCCTTTTGTGCGAAGCACCCTTCGGGCCGCTATGCGGCAAAAGGCGCCTGTCCCCTTTTCCCTCGGGTTGACTACCGGGGGGGTGGCGGGTCCAATGATGCGTTACCCCCGAATTCGAGGTGCCGACGTGACGAGTCCCGTGGACGAACTTCGTAAAGAACTTCAGGCGGCCCAGATCGAGCTGGCCGACGGGCAGATCGAGCGGCTGGCCGAGTATTGCCGGCTCCGCTGGGAGTGGAACGAGCGTCTGAACCTGACGCGGCATACCGACTTCCACCGGTTCGTCGTCCGCGACCTGGCCGACACGCTCGTCTTTTCCGAACACCTTGCCCAGGACGAGAAGATCCTCGACGTAGGCAGCGGCAGTGGTGTGCCGGGCCTGGTCCTGGCCGTCATCCGGCCCGATCTGAAAGTGACGCTCAGCGAGTCGGTCGCCAAACGGGCCAAGGCCCTCGAGGACATCACCGGCCGGCTCGGCGTGCCAGTCACGCTCCACCACGCCCGGGCTGAGGACTTAGTCGCCGACGAGTCGTTTGACACGCTGGTCATCCGCGCGGTTGCCCCGCTTCGAAAGCTGCTCGACTGGTTCGCCCCGCACTGGGCCCACATCGGCCGCATTCTAGCCGTCAAAGGCCCCGCCTGGGTCGACGAACGGGCCGACGCCCGCCACCGCGGCCTCTTCCACCAGCTTGCCCTGCGCAAACTGGCCGCCTACCCCATGGCCGACCACGGCATCGAAAGCGTCCTGCTCGAAATCCGCCCCAAGTAGACGCAGCGTCCCGCCGCGTTTGCGAAAACGTCTCCTCCCGAATCGGCCCCGCCAAACGTCTCGCTACGTTTCCCCAAAAGCGGCGAGACGCCGCTTCTACGAGCGAGACGCCGCCGGGTGCCATGCCCAGACCTTGCTTCAGCAAGGGATGGGCATGCAGTTTGGGATGGCAGTGTCAGCATGCTCATACGCCGCTGAAGCGGTCGTCTGAGCATGGCACCCAGCAAAACTCCCAAAACCCCATTAGCGTCGATTAGCGCAAATTAACGTTCCCCCTTTCGTGCTTTCTTCCTTCCTTTTCCTTTTCCCTGTCAGCAGGGCCTACTCACCCCCCGATTGACACCCCTGGCCGGCAGGGCGAAAATGGGCTTTTGCTTCGTTTCCCCCAGACATTCGGATAGGACGTGTCATGCCCGAAATTCAAGCCTTCCGCGGTATTCGTTACGACTTGGGCCATGTCGGCTCGCTGAGCGACGTGATCGCCCCGCCTTACGACGTTATCTCGCCCGAGTTTCAGGACGAGCTCTATAAAAAGCATCCGTGCAACGTCGTGCGTTTGATCTTGAACCGGAAGGAGCCGGGCGACGACGAGCAGAACAACTGTTACCTCCGGGCACGCGATTTCCTGAAGAACTGGCAGAGCGAGGGCGTCCTGTTCACCGAGGCCGACCCGGCCCTGTACGTCTATCACCAGGAGTTCACCTTCGCCGGCCAGACGTTCAACCGGCGCGGGTTCATGTGCCGGATCAAGCTCTCGCGGTTCGGCGAAGGCAAGGTCTTCCCGCACGAAGAAACCCACTCGGCGGCCAAGGCCGATCGGCTCATGCTCTTCACCACGTGCAAGGCCAACCTGAGCCAGACGTTCGGGCTCTATCCCGATCCCGAGTGCGAGGCCCAAAACCTGCTCGAAGCGGCTACCGAAAAACTCACGCCCGTCGAGGCGACCGACCACCTGGGCGTGGTCCACCGCATGTGGATGGTCACCGACCCGACGGTCATCGCCCGAGTGTCCGAAGTGATGGGCCCGAAGCCGATCTTCATCGCCGACGGGCACCACCGCTACGAAACGTCGTGCAACTACCGCGACCAGTTGCACGAGATGGGCCTCCTGACGCCCGACCACCCGGCCAACTTCGGCATGATGATGTGCGTCGCCATGGACGACCCCGGCCTGGCCGTGCTGCCGACCCACCGGCTCTTCACGGGCGTGCCCGAGCTGACGGCCGAGGAACTGATCGCCAAGCTGGGTGACGCGTTCGACGCCAAAATCGTCGGCGAAGGGGCCGACAACGCCCACGCCGTCTGGGAAGAAATCGAAACGGCCGACAACCAAGGCACGATCGGCCTTTGCACGGGCAAGGACATGAAGTGGGTCCTGGCCACCATCACCCCCGCCGGCCGTGCCAAGCTGGCCGAAGTCGCCTCGGACCACAACGACGACTGGCGCGGCCTGGGCGTGAGCATCCTGCACAAGCTCATCATGGACACCCTGCTCGGCGCGGTCGACCTGCCCAAGCCGAACTACGTCCACCTGGTCGACGAAGTCGTCGACGGCCTGAAATCGGGCGTCTACCCCCTTGCCGCCCTGGTCATGCCCGCCACCGTGGAGCACATCCGCGCCATCAGCCTCGGCGGCGAGCGCATGCCGGCGAAGAGCACCTATTTTTATCCGAAGCTGCTGAGCGGGTTGGTGTTCAATACGATTGAATAGCCGGCCGGCCCGCCGCGAGACAAATCGACAGGATTCACGGGATGAACAGGATTCCAAGATGACACGACGGCATCTTGGGAGGCTGTTCGTCCTGTTTTGTTATAATGTGATCGAGACATATGCCAGATGGCATCCGGCTATCCAGTGAAACTGCGAAACCCCGTTGGAAAACGCTTGCATCTTTCAGTGGGCAGAATAGCATGACTTGTGAGACTTGTAGATTCCACGCCACACTATTCGTGTCAGAGGATGATTTTGTGCGTTTTCGGGATCAACTTTGCAGAAAGATTGCTGCAGGCGAGATGATACAAACAGAAGACACAAACCCGGAGCAAGTGTTTTACAGTTCGGAGTATGTCTGCAATTGCTGTGGCGATTGCTGGCGTCTAGTTGAGCCAGATCAATCTTTCCGAGGATCATGGAAACCAATTGAATAGCCTTGACGAAATAATCGACGACAAAGGGACTTGGCTCTGCGAGCACATCGACGACGAGGGAAGGCCTGCGCCGTCGACCAGACTTCAGCTTAGTGAGACATGCTTATCCGGCATGCAATTCCGCTTCCTTTTCTGTCCAGATTGCGGAACGTACTGGCGTGTATGGAAGGGAAAGAACCTTGCCCGGCCGTCCATCGAGTGGGGCACCCAGCAACAAAGAGAATGTCCTCCGAAGTACGATCGCCCACGAACACTCGACATCGACCAGATCATCCTTGCCGTTCGGCATATTCCGGAGATCACGGTGCGTCAGCTCCAAGGCGGATCGCCGACAGACGATGACGGCATTTGGTATTTTTCGACAACAGGGCTAGATCGCGATATCTCCCTCGAATCCGGCGGCAATTGTCCTTTCGTGGTCGAAACGGAAGAACAGTCATCCGCGGACGCACTGAGAGCGTCGTCCATTGAAGAGGCGGTCCGCATGATAACGGACTATCTCACCGCGGCGTCGAAAGGCATGCCAATGCGGTTAAAAGGGAAACTCTGTTGGGAGGTGTCTTCAGGGGGTAGCCCAAGCAGTTGAGCATGGGGCGAGGGTGGCCCGGCTAGCTTCTGCTATCCGGGGGCCGTCAGGCCCAGGAGGGATCGAGCAAATGGGGGCTGGCCGCTCTGGTTTAAAAAAACAGTGTCGCGCGCCCTTGCCGCTACTGCGAATAGAACAACGCCTGACGTTGAACCATTAAAATCAGGAGAACCAAATGCCGATTACCGTGACTTGTTCGGGCTGCAATCGGCAGTATCGGGTGCGGGACGAGTTGGCTGGGAAGACGGCCAAGTGTGCGTGTGGCTGCAAGCTGACGATTCCCGGGAGAGACACGGCCGTGCCTCCAGTGCTTCAAGCCGCCGAGCCGGAGGCGTCTGAAATGCCGGCCGCGTCCGGCGATCCGTTCGCCCAGATGACAGACGCGGCGGCGCAAGCCGGCCCGTTGCAACCCTTGCCCCAAAGAAAACGGGCACGGCGAAAGGGGCCGAACAAGACCCTGCTTTTGGCCCTGGGGGGCGTGGCCGTCGTGGGCTGCCTCATTGGCGGGATCGTATGGCTGGTTGGCCATTCGCCCGTCGCCGACGCCTTCAAACCGAAGGAGCCGCGATGGAAATCGCCCGAGGAAGTGGTCCAGGCGTGGAAGCAGGCGAAGCGAGAGGGCGACTGGCGGCTCTACTTCGAAGTCCAATCGCCGGAGAAGCAAGAGGACCTGTTGCGCAACGTGGCCGCCACCGCGCAGTTCAACGCGGCCGACTGCCCGACGCTCAAACAGCTTTGCCGCCGCTACGGATTCAAGCCCGTCGGCAAGGATAGCTTGCCTGGCAGCTTCGAGGAGGAGCGGGACTTCTACCAACAGGTGAGGAAAAAAATCCGGAAAATGTCCGAGTCGGACAGGACGAACATGTTCGTCGAGGCCGTGGAAATATTCCGCGACGAGAAGAAACTCCCGGACCCGCCGCGAGAGCTGCGCGAGGCGATCGCCTTCTGGAAAGGGCAAAAGACGTCCATCGACGAGTTCGCGCTCCTCAACGTCGAGTTCAAAGGCGACTACGCCAGAGGCGACTGGGGCACGCGCGATCCCAAGGACCCCACGCGCCTCTCCTCGTGGACCACGAAGTGCTTTGCCCGCATCGACGGCGAATGGCGCATCGCCGACGATGAAGTCCAGGACGAGTTCGACCCCGAAGACGAGAACCCAAGCGGTGGCCTCGCCTCGTCGAGCGATTCGGGCGAGAAGAAAGACGCCCCCGCTTCGAAACTGACCCGGGAGCAAGAGGAAGAAGGCGTTCGCGGAACGCTCGGCAATCTCAAGGCGATGGGCATCGCGCTGCACCAATACCACAACCAACACGGGGCGTTTCCCACGCAGGCCAACACCGACGCCCAAGGCAAACCGCTCTTGAGTTGGCGGGTGCATCTGCTGCCGTTTCTCGGCGAAGGGGCGCTCTACCGGCGTTTCCACTTGGACGAGCCGTGGGACAGCCCTCACAACCGAGAACTCCTTCGCGAAATGCCCGACGTCTTTCGGTCTCCCTTCTCCAAAGTAGCCGGCGAGCATCGCACCGTGTACGTCCGGCCGACGGGACCGGGCACGGCGTGCGACAGTAATAAGCGGCTCACCCTTCGTCATCTGAACGACGGCACGTCGGGCACTCTTTTCATCCTCGAGACCGACGACAGCCACGCGGTCGCCTGGACCCAGCCGGCCGATCTGCCTTTCGATCCCAACAACCCCCTGCGAGGCATCGACAGCATCGTCCCCCGAACCCGGTGTTTCGCGTGCATGGCTGACGGTTCGGCCATGCGGATCCCTCGACGGTTCGGCGCCCCGCAGTTCGTCGCGGGCATCTTGATCAACGACGGCAAATCGCTGGAGGACGGGGTAGACTACTAGAAGCAGTTTCAAAACTATCCAATGGGGGGCAAGCGTGGTCGGTGATTGCCGGAGATCCCCGAGAAAAACGTGCCATTCGTCACCTGTGTGGGCAGCAAAAACCAGTTTTGAAACCGCTTCTAGCGATGTCGGTGCTGGACGCCGGAGGCACAAGAGGCAAAGGAAGCTCCATTCGGCAGGAAAGGGTCAGCCGTAAACCTCTTGCGGCTGCACCGCCCAGACAGGCGAGCTGTCTGGGCCAGCCGGTGTATCGACAGAGCCATAAGAACGTGAGGATCGACAGAAATGGTGACGACCATAAACAACAGACCGTCCGCGACGTCAGCCGGAAGCAGGCGGGGTTTGGCGAGGAGGTTGCTCATTGTCCTTTTTCTGGTCCTGTTAGGGCTGCGGACGGCGTCGCCTCACGCCGTCGTGTTTGCGAAAGAAATCGAAAAGACGGGCACGTCGGCGGGGCTTTGGATCGGAACGAGCACCGTCAATATCACGCCGCAGCGGCCGGTCGCGCTGTCGGGACATCATCGAACACGTATTGCACGGAAAGTGGCCAGTCCGTGCATGGCGACAGCCGTGGCGCTGGAGTCGCGACAGGGGGACAAGTCGCTGGAGCAGGCGGTCATGGTGTCGTGCGATTTGATCTCGATCCGCGGCGGCATCCTAAAACGGCTGCGGGAGAAGCTCGCGCGGCGTTTGCCGGATCTTGATGTTCAGAAGGTTTTTCTGAACGGAACCCATACCCACACCGGGCCGGTGATGACGAACGGCGGAAGGTACGCCATTCCCAAGGATGCCGTGCAGCCGGAGGCATACGTCGATTTTCTCGTCGATCGGCTTGGCGAACTGGTGGTCGACACCTGGAAAGCCCGTCGGCCGGGCGGAGTGAGTTGGGGACTGGGCCATGCCGTGGTCGCCCAAAATCGGCGAATGATCTACGAGGACGGCACGGCCAAGATGTATGGGCCGACCCACGTCGACCATTTTCGACGCGTCGAAGGCCGCGAAGACCACGGCGTCGAGGTGCTTTTCTTTTGGGACGAAAACAAGAAGCTCCTCGCCACGGCCGTGAATGTGGCTTGTCCGGCGCAGGAGGTGGAAAGCCTTCAGGCCGTCAACGCCGACTTCTGGCACGAGACGCGTTTGAAGCTGCGAGAGACATACGGCGACGGCCTGTGCGTGCTCGGCTGGTGCGGCGCGGCGGGTGACCAGTCGCCCCACCTGCAGTGGCGCGGCAAGGCGGAAGACCGCATGCGCAAGCAGCGTGGCCTCTCGCGGTTGGAAGAAATCGCTCGCCGTCTTGCCCGCGCCGTGGACGATGCGTACGAAGTGGCGCGATCCGATATCCACTACCGTGTTCCGATGGTCCATGTGGTCAAAACCATCGAACTGCCGGCGCGGATGGTGACCGAGGAGGAGGTTGCGGACGCCAAAACCCGATATGACGCCCTGAAGAAGAAAAAGAGCCCGAACCCGGGGGACCTGTACCGTCTGAAGCTGGTCCTGGATCGCTATCAGCGGCAAAAGACGTCGCCTTTTTATGCGATGGAGTTGCACGTGCTGCGTTTGGGCGACGTGGCGATCACCACCAATCCGTTCGAGTTGTACACCGACTACGGCATCCAGATGAAAGCCCGGAGCAAGGCGCTGCAGACGTTCGTGATCCAACTGGCCGGGCCTGGCAAGTATCTTCCCACCGCCGAAGCGGTGAAGCACGGCGGCTACAGCACGGCCGTCCGGAGCTGCGCGGTCGGCCCCAAGGGTGGGCAGGTGCTCGTCGACCGCACCGTGGAGGAAATCAACCGGCTTTGGGATGCGAAGCAGAAATAGCAGCCCGTTGAAAAAGGGGATTGGGCGCCATGCTCCACGCTTGCGTGGGCTTGTTTCGCAGCATTTCGAGATCCCGCATGCCCACGCAAGCGTGGAGCATGGCACCCGCGGAGCAAGAAAACCGTTGCAACGCCGCGCGACTCGGCTAAACTAAGGGGTGTCCGTTGGGGAGGGTTGCCCGGCGTGGCCGAGCCTTCAACGGAGACGGGTAGCCCTATTCGTTGAAAAGGTGCGAAGATGATCTTGCGGCCGCGTCTTCTGATGTTTCTGTCCGCCCTGATCCTGGCTTCGCTGACGACCCTGAACATCCATGGGGCGGTTTACGATGTGGGCGGCACGGTGGTCGATACCAACGGCCAACCGGTCTCCGACGCCTGCATCCTCCTCATGGGCAACAACAACGTCCTGACCACCTACACCGACCAGAACGGTCAATACAGCTTCCCCGGGATGGAAGGCGGGAACCGCTACACCATCTCGGCCTGTAAGTACACACTTTCCCCGGTGGTCGATCCATCTCCGGGCAGCGGCGCTGCCATCATGGACATCGCCGAAGGCGAGTTGGGCAACACCGACGGCCCTTCCCCGGGACTCTACCACGGCCACGGCGACGCCTGGTGCAGCGAGTTCGTTTCCTGGGTCTACTGGCAGGCGGGCGATCCCTTTACCGGCGGAGCCACTGACGGTGGAGCGTGCACCGAAGACTGGAACATGTCCAACGTCTACCGGATCCAGGCCGGATTTGCCCGGAATGAAAGCTGGCAGTTGCTCCCCACGTGCGAGATCAACGCCCACTGGAGCCCGGAGACCGAGGCCGCCCTCACGCCTCAGCCTGGCGACTACGTCCTGTTCTCCAATACCACGGGGATCGATCGGTCGCATAGCGGACTGGTCCGGGAGATCCTGGGGGAGGACATGAAGACCATCGAGGGAAACGTGAGCGACGAAGTGAGGGCGATGACCCGAGCGGATTGGCGCACCGATCAGGTGGGCAACACCATCGTGGCGGGTATCGGCTACCGTCGGCGGGTCTCCCAGGTCTATTTCAATCCCACCTACCACTACGGCTGGCTGTTCGCGCCGCTCACCGTGGATTTCACGGCCATCCCCGAGCTGATCCCAGGCGACGCCAACCACGACGGCTATGTCGACAAGAAGGACGCCCGGATCCTGGCCGAGAATTGGCTCGAGACGGACAGGTTCTGGGACCACGGCGATTTCAACGACGACGGCCGTGTCGACGACCTGGACGCGTCGATCCTGGCCGCCCACTGGGGCACCAGCCCGGCCGAATCGCACGCCGTGCCCGAACCGGGCACTCTGATGCTGCTGCTAGGGCTCGGCGGATTGGCACTGCTGTTGCAGCGTCGGATGAGCTAGCCTGGAAGAGTGAATTCTAGAACCGCTCAAGAAGACACTACTGTATACCCTCAACTCGTCGTCTTGGCGCCGGAGGCACAAGAGATGGGGAACTTCCTTTCGCCGGGCAAACCTCGATTACAAATCTGGACCGCGAAGCGGTAAGCGTTGAAAAACCGACGCCTTTCGAGGGCTGCAATCCCCGCACCCTTTTCTCCGTGGCGGAGTCTATTTCACGTACCAATACGCCGTGCTGCTCCAGGTGGGGTGGTGTTGGCGGATGTGCTTTACGGCATCCTGGCCGGCGCCCATCTGCTCTTCCACGACCAGGACGTTCCGTTGGAACTGGAAGGCGTCGTTCAGGTGGAACGAGTAGACCATCGGGTGGCCGGGCCGGACGGCGACGAAGCCGGAGACGGCCTTGCGATCGAACTGACCCCAGCCGCTGTTGAAGTATTCTTCGCTGCCGGTGCCGTGGTAGCTGGGCGGCCATCCTTGTTCGTCCGTCCAAATCAGCCAGTCGCCTTCGCCCCACCACTGGTCCAAGGGCAACGACCAATCGACGTGCAGCATCACGCCTACGTACTTGCCCCGGCCGTGGTGAAAGAGCACCACCTTGCCAGGCACGCTCATCGGCCCGAACCGCGGCGTGGTGTCCGACGCAGCCCGCTCTTCGCTCCACGTCGCCTGGAATCGGCCCCAGTTGGACGGCAAGTCGTCACGAGGCTCGACGTCCAGTCGCACGCGCACCATTTCGATAGGCGTCGAGGAGCGGTTCTCCAGTCGTAAGACAACCCCGTCGGCAAAGGGCATCGGGAAACACGCGTACGCCTCCGTGTCGGTTACGCCCAACAATAGCGAATTGAAATTGCAGCTATACTCGGTAGACCCGCCAGGCCGACGGTCCAGGACCGCCGCGGCCGAGTTGGCCCGTTTGCCGTGTCCGGTGTGGGCATAGCCGAAGAAGTAGCCCACGGGCACGTCCACGCTCGGCTCCTTCGCCCCGTCCCAGCGCCACTGCAACCGCAGGCCTTTGAGCACCTCGGGCGTGGCCGGCTCGACGGCGATCCGCATCTGTCGGATCACCCCGCAGCCCTTCAATTCCATTTGCTGCGACTGGCTCGCGGGCAAGGCGAAGGTCTTCTCGAACGACGGTTTCGACGGCATCTCCGGCGGGGTCGACTCGGCCTTCAGCCAGGCCTTGCAGGTCTCGTCGATCTGCTGCTTCTGCGAGTCACTGGGCGGCCAGGTGAGCGTCTTGACTTTTGTGTCGGACGGATACGTCGTGTAGGTGAGCTGCCAGTAGTTGTTCCACGCGCTGGGATTGAAATCGGGCTTGCCAAAATCGGGATTGACCAGTTGCACCAGGCAGTGCTCCGCATACGGGATCGGAAAGAGCGTGCCTGGATAGCTCTTGTGGAAGACCAGCGGATACGGCAGCGGGCCGTTCTGGTCGTCGAAGAACTCCAGGATCGACATGTCGAACAATGGCTTCTTGCTGTGGTCGAGGAAGATCTGGATCCTGGTCCGAGCGTGCTCCTTGCGGAGCATTCCGACGAAGAATCGGTGGAGGCAGCCCGGCCCGTCGACGTCCAAGAGGACATTTCGCGCTTCCTTGATCGCCGGCGAGTCCGGCCGTCGTGGGTCGACCAATCCTAACTTTGGAAACACGAATCCCTTGAAGTCCGTATTGTCGAAATTCCGCCCACTGCGGTCCCAGGTGCTGGCCATCGCCGTATGCGAGTTTTCCAACTCCGGCAAGTACCGCACGTCCCGCATCCGCTCCAGGAACCAACTCAAATCCCGCACTGCATCGTCGCCGACGACAGGATTGGCAACACACCACGCCGTGGCAAACACCAGCAAGGTCGCGAAGGTTTTCCAAGACATGTCTGTTCTCCCCAAATCGATTCCCCTGTTGACTCGACAGATCCGACACCGTCGCCCATTATACGCGGCTGTTCGGCATGGTGGTAGCAACGACGCCGGCTGGGCCAGACAACCCATTGAGGGCACCCGGCTACCAGAGGCGGTGTCGGAATAGAAGGGCTAGGAGGGCCGAGAGGGCCAGGGTAAGGAGGGTCGGTTCAGGCACGGAGGATTCGGGGGCGGGGTTCCAGTGGGCGGCGAGGATGGAGGCGTCGAGGTCGTCGACCACACCGTCGCCGTTGAAGTCGCCTTGGGCCCAGCCGACGTGGTCGGTGCTGAGCCAGTTTTCGGCCAGAATGCGGGCGTCGGCTGCGTCGACCGTGCCGCTGAAGTCGGCGTCGCCAGGCCCGGCGGTGAGGACCCGGGCGTAGCCCAGGCCGTCGTACCAGACGCGTTGGTGGCCGTCGGTCGTGGCGTCTTCCAGGTCGTCGATGAAGACGCTCAACGATCCTCCAGCGATGTCGGTTCGGCCAACGTAGGCGCGGTAGAGCGCCCGATTGGTGCCCTCGGCAGTGAGGACCGTGTCGTCGAACTCGTCGGCCAGGGCTTGTTGCGCGCCTTGCCTTTCACACAGCACCATGGCGTCTTCGGAAAAACCGACTTCGATGAGCCATTCTTCGCTGACGTTGGTCCAGAAAAAGGCAAAGACGTCGTACGTTCCGTCGGCGATGCCGGTGAGCGTGGTTTTGAGCACCGGCGTGTCTTCCGCGCCCTTTTCGTTGGAGGCGAAGATGGTCCCGTTGTTGGCGTAGCCGATCCGCTCGTGCCAGAGGTCATCGGCCGGGCCTTGACCGGAGTCAGGGCCGGTCGTGATGAGTGTCGACCCGTCGGCGAAGGTCGTGTTCACTCGATCTGCGTCGACGTAGTGGGTCGCTTCGAGCCGCTCATTGGGCCGGTCGATGATGCCGACCACGGTTTGGTGGTAGTCCGAAAAATGGGGAAAGCTGCCGCGAAGCCAGAGCACGGCCGTGCTGGTTCCGTTGCCCGAGGGAATGATCGGCCGCAGGTTGTCGACAAGCGAGTTTTCCGTGATGGCCGTCCACTGCCAGGTTTCGCCTTGGTTTAAGGTCCTGCCCTTATAGATCTCGCGATGGGTCGTGTTTGTGTCGGTTCTCGGATCGATCGCCGTCGAAATGTAGATGGTGCTGGGATCTTTCGGGTCAATTGCCCCCAGACCTGTGTAGTCTTGTTCTCTGGAGTAGAGCGGCTCACCCATTTTAGCGACTTCGGTGTATTGCCACTGCGACGTCGCAATATCAAGGCGGGCATAGAATAGACGATGGTCCCCGTCACCCAGTTGGCGGTAGCCGTCGGGATAAAATTCATCGGGAAAGCTGGGAGCGGTTTCCGTGCCGTAGCGTGTCGTGAACAGGCCGTAGATGTTGCCCTTCGCGTCGCGTTGCAGCTCGGTCGTCCACGCTCGATGGTATTCCGAATCGTCATTTTCGCCGTCTTCGGGCGAAGAGACAAAGACCGGGGTAAAGACTTCCGGTGCGGGGGCGGAATCGTCGAAAAGGTTGGCGTCGATGACGTCGCCCGTTGAATTGCAGGTTTGACCGCCCTGAATATAGCCGTGATAGATATTGTTGTTGAAATGGCGAGGATGGCCTTCGGTGACGATGAAATCGATCCGATCCACGCCGTTCGAGACGAACTTGATGTAGCCATTCGAATAGCCACGGCTCACGTCCGGGAGTGTCAGTGGACCGGCATAGTGCCACGTCTCGCCCCAATCGTCCGAGTAGCTAACGATAGGGCTCCTCTCGAAATGCCGTGTGATGTTGTAGAGACGCCCGACGCCGGTTCCCTCGGCCGACATGTAGAGCAGATTATTATAGGTGCTGCTGGCCGATTCACCGCTCGCGGCACTCCAGTCGAAGGAGAACTCCGGTCCCCACTCGTTGATATCGTGGGAATTATCCGATATCCGAAATAGGGTGCTCCCGGAACCGTTGTGATTGCTGTAGGCTGCAATATATCGCCCGTCGGGCCGCTGCCATAGCGCCGGGACGGCGTGATCGTTGGCGTTGTAGTTGTTTTTCAACAAGAAACTCGTCCGATCCCCGGTGCTTAAATCGAAGGACGTGATATCCAGATCTCCGTTGGCGATTGATCCACCGAGGCCACCCGCTTCTCCGACCGAGGCACAAAGAACGCGTTCGGTCGTCTCGTCAAAAAGGATTCGTTCGTCCTGATACCAGCACCAGCCGCCATTGTGGTTCATCATGATCAGGTTGCCGTTGACCAGATCTTGTTGGGCCGACGCGACAGGAATAGCGTTCGACCACATCACGAGAGCTACAATGAGGAACAGGATGTAACGTGATCTCACAAGCGGCCGATACCCTCGCGAGACAAACAGACGCATGTCGAAACGACGAATAGACATCATGGTTAATTCTCTTGGTCGGGAGATGTTCGGTAATCCAGCCGCCGGGCACCGCTACTGGCTTGTCCAGCAGTGTCTTTTTAAATGGTTCACTCCGCACTGCTGGGCAAGCCAGCAGTGGCACCCTAATCATTTATTCACCTCTTCGCGGAATGCACATGAAGGGCGACCGCAAGCAGCGCCGAGAGGGCCAATGTGAGAAGGGTCGGTTCGGGGACGGCTGATTCAATGCCCGGGTTCCAATTGGCGGCGAGGATCGAGGCGTCGAGGTCGTCGACACGACCGTCGCCGTTGAAGTCGCCTTGGGCCCAGCCGACGTGGTCGGTGTTGAGCCAATTTTCGGCCAGGATGCGGGCGTCGGCCGCGTCGACGGTGCCGCTGAAGTCGGCGTCGCCGGGCCCGGCGGTGAGGACGCGTGCGTAGCCCAGGCCGTCGTACCAGACGCGTTGGTGGCCGTCGGTCGTGGCGTTTTCATAATCGTCGATAAACACGCTCAGCGATCCCATGTCGACCTCCGTTCGGCCCACGTAGGCTCGGTAGAGTGCCCAATCGGCGCTTTGGCGGGTAAGGACCGTGTCGTCGAACTCGCCGGCTTCGGCTTGTTGCGCGCCTTGTCTTTCACACAGCACCATGGCGTCTTCGGAAAAACCGACTTCGACGAGCCAATCCTCGTCGACGTCGGACCAGAAGTAAGCGAACACGTCGTAGCTTCCGTCGGCTACGCCGGTGAGCGTGGTCTTGATGACGGGCGCATCTTCTTCACCGTATTCGTTCGAAGTAAAGACGCTTCCGTTGTTGCCGAAATTGAGCCGTTCGTTCCAACGGTCGTCGTTCGGACCTCGGCCCGAATCGGGCCCCGTCGCGTCCAAGGGCGATCCATCGGCATGGGTCGTGTTGACGCGATCGGCGTCGACGTAATGCGTCGCTTCGAGCCGCTGGTTGGGCCGATCGACGATCCCGACGACGGTTTTGTGATAGCCCTGGAACCCGTGGCGATTGCCACGGAGCCAAAGCACGGTCGTTTGGTTTTCCTCGCCAGCGGGAATGATCGGTCGGACGTTGTCGACGAGCGAGTTTTCGGTGATCGGCGTCCATTGCCAGGTCGCGCCCTGGTCGAGAGTCTTGCCCTTGTAGATCTCACGATAGGCCGTTTCGGTGTCGTCGCGGGGATCGATGGCCGTCGAGACATAGATGGTGCTGGGGTCTTTCGGATCGATGGCTCCCAGGCCGGTGTAGTCTTGCTCATTGTCGTAGAATGGCTCGCCCATCTTGCACAGTTCGGTGACGCTCCACGTCGAGGTCGCCGCGTCCAACCGTGCGTAGAAGAGCCGGTGGTCCGCGTCGCCTGGCCGTCGTTTGTCGTTGTCCGGGAGGGTGGTTTCCGTGCCGTAGCGTGTCGTGAATAGGGTATGGATGTTGCCCGCCGCGTCGCGTTCCAGTTCGGTAGTCCACGCTCGATGATATTCCGTGTCGTCATTGACGCCGTCCTCGGGCGCGGAGAGGAAGACCGGAGTGTAAGCGTCCGGCGGCGCCGCGGACGTGTCGAAGAGGTTGGAGTCGATGACGACGCCGGTCGAGTTGAAGATCTGGCCGCCCTGAATATAGCCGTGATAGATGCTGTTGTTGTAGTTGCGAGGGTGGGCTTCGGTAATGGTGAAATCGATTCGATCCACGCCGTTGGTAGTGAACTTGACATAGCCGTTGTTCGAGTCGTTGGGCACGAGCGGAAGCGTCATTGGGCCGGCATAGTTCCACGTTTCGCCCCAATCGTCGGAGTAGCTGACGATCGGGCTGCTCTCGTAGTGACGGATGATGTTGTAGAGACGGCCCATGCCGGTTCCTTCGGCCGACATGTAGAGCAGGTTGCTATACGTGGTGTTTGCCGTTTCGCCGCTTGCCGTATTCCAATTGAACTGGAACTCCGGTTGCCATGCGCTGATGTCGTGTGGATTCGTGGAAATCCGGAAACGGGTGGTGCCCGTGCTGTCGAGGTGCCTGCAATAAGCCGCAACGTAGCGTCCATCAGGTCGCTGCCAGATCGCGGGAGAGTTATGATCGTCGCTATTATATTCGTCCTTCAGTTCGAAACTCGTCCGCATCCCGGAGCCAGGGTCGAAAGACGTGACGTCAATATCGCCATCCTCTCCAAAGTCTCCGTTGAGGCCCGCATAGCTGGAGCACGTGGCGAACAGAACGCGTCCCGTCGTCTGGTCATACAGGGTTCGCTCGTCCTGATACCAGCACCAACCGCCATTATGGTTCATCATGATCATGTTGCCGTTGACCAGATCTTGTTGGGCCGACGCGACAGGAATAGCGTTCGACCACATCACGAGGGCCGCCATGAGGAACAGGGCGAAACGCGATCTCGCAAGCGGCCAATACACTCGCGGGACAAATCGACACTTGCCTAAACGACGAATAGACATCATGGTCATTTCTCTTGGTCGTGGGGTGTTCGGCAGCTCAGCCGCCTTGTGCCACTGCTGGCTTGTCCAGCAGTGTCTTCTTGAGTAATCCACTCCGCACTGCTGGACAAGCCAGCAGTGGCACCCGTATATTCACCTCTTCGCGGAATACTCATGAAACGCGAGGGCCAGCAGGGCCGAAAGAACCAGGGCGAGGAGGGTCGGTTCGGGGACGGAGACTTCGGCGCCCGGGTTCCAGTGGGCGGCGAGGATCGAGGCGTCGAGATCGTCGACACGGCCGTCGCCGTTAAAGTCGCCTTGGGCCCAGCCGACGTGGTCGGTGTTGAGCCA
>JAFGFF010000039.1 GCA_016931075.1 Pirellulales bacterium
CTTCCTGCGGGGTGTCGCCGTCGGCGTTGGGCTGTTCGGTCGACGTCTCGGCCGATTCACCGGACGGGGTGTCCGACTTCGCTGCCTCGGGCGGCGATTCGGTCGTCGTCGTAGCGGCCGGCTTCTTCGCGACCAGACAGGTCAGGCTCGCCCGGCAGTGGGCCAGGCCCACGACCGTCCAGAGGATCAGCACGATCAGCACACCGGCGGCCAGGTAGCCGTCGAGAATCTGGTGGGCGAAGATCGGCCAGAAGACGCCCGACAGAACCAGCACGGTCGCCAGGACGCCCAGGGCCACGATGCGTCCGCCCAATCCGGTGGACAGAAGCAGCAGCCCGCCCAGCACAAGCAGGCCGATCACCAACCCGTGAAGCATGTTCTCGTTGACTTTCGCCAGTTGCAGAGGGCCCGAGGGCTGAAGCGTCGAGAAGACGTAGCACCGCCCGTCGGCGTTGAAATCATCGCGGATCAGGCCGGCGGCGCGACTCTTGCTAGAGGATACCCCGGCCACCCAGTTCAAGAGTTTCTCCGGTTCATGTTCCGGAGCAACGCCCGGTTCCCAGCAGTTCATCTGTTCGACAAACTGCCATCGTATCTCGTCGGTCCACGGTCCGCGGGCGTCCAACAAGGCCAATTGCTCGGGCAGATAGACACAGAGGAAGACCTTTTGGACGGCCGGGTCATCGTCCTTGTTGCCCAGCTTGGGCAGGACCAGCTCGTCGCCGTTGCCGGGCATGGTGTAACGCAATTCCAACAGGAACGCGTCGTCCGGCCGGGCGCCGGTCAGGGGGATGAAGTAGGAACCGGTGTCGCCTCCCTCGGGCGTGACCGCGCGGCCGTTGATCCGGATCGGATCGAAGTCGAACGCGGCGTCCTTGGGCAGCCGGATTTCGAGCCGCTGCTGGGCGCTGCGCATCCGGTAGACGGCCCGGACGCCGACCTGCTCGGCCGGGGTGACAACCATCTGTACGACGGCCCGCTCGACGCTGGTCCGCTTGACCTCTTCGAGCTTGTATCGCTTGGCCTTGATGTCCAGCTTCCAGTCGTCGTGGAACTCGTAGCCTTGGGCGGCGTCCTTGACCTGGGCGCCGGGTATGAGGTCGTGTTGCGGGTCGATGGGCCGGAGGTTCTCCAACTCGCCTTGGTCGGACGGCTGAAGGTCGATCGTCTCGGCCTTGGCCAGAACGATCTGACCCCATTCGCGGTCGACCGGCGCGGCGTCGGCCTTGGCCGGGATCAACCGGGGCACGCTCAGCGGCACTTCTTCGCCCACGCCCAGCTTGGTGATCTTGTCCTCCCAAACCAACACGATCTTGCCCGAGCCCAACAGCTCGGTCTCGCCGCTGAAGACCCAGGCGTCGTAGCCCTTGGGCACGTCGTCGGGCGCCGGGGCGAGCCGCTGATCGCGGATGCCGGAGGTCGTGTTGCGGAGCTTGTCGGAGAGCGTCTTGGGCACGTCGATCCGCAACGACTTGACGCCGCTGAACCGGACGTCGTAGTAGAACGTGGCTTCGTACTTCACCGCGTCGTCCTCGACCCGGCCGACCAGCAGTTGGGCCACGGTCACTTGCGGCTTGCGTCGCTCGGCGGCTAGGGTCATCTTGGTCGGCTCGGCCGTGAAGGCGAAGGCCAGGATTGGCCGCGACGTCGGGTCCTTGTGGTTGCGGCCCGACATGTCCTTGAAGGCCTCGTCGAACGACACGACCCGGAGCCCCGACTCGCCCTCGGGGTTCACCCGCAAGCTCTCGGGGGCGTACACCACCACGCGGCCGACGTCGTGCTGCACCGTGCCGGGCGCGACCCGGGGCAGGACCAGCGGGATCTTGGCCGCCTTGCCGGTCGGATTCAACAGGTCGGGCTCGTTCAGGTCGCATTCCAGACGCACGACCAGGCCCACCTTGCCCAGGGCCTTGCGACCCAGGTTGACCACCAGCCGCGTTTTCTTCGGGCCGGTCAGGTCGAATGTGTCGACCTGCACCGGCTGCGAACCGCCGACGGCCCGGCCGGTGACCGAGCGGACTTCATAGCCCTCGGGCACGTCCATTTCGAGCCGGAAGACGCCCGCCCGTTGGATCGTGTAGACGGCCAGCATGTCCATCGCCAGCCGCTCGGGCCGCAGCTCGACCTCGACCAGCGAATCGACCAGGATCCGCGGCTGCACTTTTTCGACCGCCAGGGCCAACTCGTAAGGCACCGTGGCGAAGCGGTAGGCGAAGTCCCACTTGCCCCGGGCCAACGCCCCAGGCAGTTCGCGGGCGTCGACTTGCAAGAGTCCGGTCCGTTTGGTCGCTTCGGCCCGGAGACCTTGGCCCACCTGGACCACGACCGCGCCCTGTTGGCGTCCCATGCCCGAGGCGGCCACGACAGGCACGTCGACCGTCATCTTGTCTTGGCTCTCGTCGAACTTTTCGAGCTCGACGACCACTTGCTGATTGCCCTTGGCCGGCTCGAACAGATCAACGGTGATCTCCTGCTGCTTGTTCACCGTCTTGACCGACCAGCCGCGGACGTTGGCGTCGAAGACGTTGACGACCTTTTGTCCGGCCGGGACATGGATCGACAGGGTGGGCAGCTTCGCGCGGCTGATCGTGTAGACCAGTCGGGCTTGGGTCCGGGTCAGTCCCTCGCTGACCTGGACTTGCTGTTCGGTCTGCACGCTGGCCAGCGCTTCGAGGCCCGTGGCTCCCTCGGCCTTCGGCGTCCACTCGATCCGCACAGTCGGCGACGCGCCGACGAACGCCAGGATGACCGTTTCGTCGGGCTGGGATTTTTCGGAACCGCCCTCGCCATCCTTCTTCTCAGTATCCTTTTTCTCGGCTGGCACTTCCGAGGCGGCCAGCATGGGGTGGATCTTCACCTTGACGCCCGACTCGGGGATCCGTACCCGCCAGCGGCTGACCGGGGCGCGGGGCGCTTGGAACGAGACGTGGTTCTGGCCCGGGGCGCTGGTGATCGCCTTGGCGTACTCCAGATCGAGCACGACCTGCTGCGGCTCTTTGCCCTTCTTTTCCAGGAGCAGCTTGTAGCCCTGGTTTGCGTCGGGCACGAGCCGGGCCGGCTTGCCGTCGATCGTCGCGCCGGTGATGGCTGCGTCGGCCAGGGCGAGCGGCACCTCGTGCCAGCCCTCGGCCAGGACCTCGATCTTCACTTTCGCCTTGACCCGCACGACTTCCTTGGCCACCGTGGCCTCGTTTTCGACCTCGGCCAGGATCGCGCCGACCGGCGGCTTGGCCTCGCCCTCGGGCTTGGTCTTTTCCCGGGCCGCCTTCCAGAGTTCCTGGAACTGCTCGTAGGGCAGAAACACGCCCCGGCCCTGCTTCTCGAAGACCTTGCGGAGCTTTTCATAGGGGATGTAGATCGACTGCTCCCGAATGATCCGGCTCTCCTTCTTCTTGTCCGGCCCGTTGCCGCCCGAGTCGCCGTTGCCGCCGACCGGCGCCTGCCCCAGCGCCGCCGTGGCCAACATCGCCACGCCGCACGCGAATCCGAAGAACCACTTGTGTCGAATGAGGGAAGTCATGCTCGTGTCCTCGCGCAAAGGGAGGGAAGGTGAAGAGTCTTTATAGGCACCGTAGGCCGGGTCGCGACCCGGCAGTTCAAGTCGGAGAAGGCCAGCCCCTGGAACGACGCAATGCCACCCCGTAAATGTAGCTGGCAGCTAAATATAGACGAAACACAGCCCTGAGAAGTTCCCCCAACCGCCACCCCCGGGCCAAACTGGCCACATTGTACTGCCAGAACGGGCTGCGTTGATAGAAAACCCCTCGAAAGGGGGTTACGCAGATAACTTGGTTTGTAGCCTCACGTCTGATACCAGACGGAGCCCTGCGATTCACATGTGCAGTTCAACAATGTCCTTGTCGTGCAGCACGTAGTCGTTTTTAACCACAGTGGCATCGTGGACAGCGGTGCCCCAGACGCGGGCGAATTTGAGGCCTTCGATGTAGTCCTTGTGGACCTGGCCGGCCAGGTCGGCCAGGGTCTGGCCGCGGCGGACGGTGAAGGGGCGGTCCATGTTGGGCTCCTTGGCTGACGGGAGTTTCGTGTAGACGCGGACCACGTCCATCCGGCGGTAGATCTCGTCGCGAAGCGGCTCCAGGCCCGTGGCCTGCTGGGCCGAGATGACGTACTCGGGCAGGTCGGTCGGCATCAGTTCATGCATCAGATCGAGCCGTTCCGACGCGCCGTCGGCATCGATCTTGTTGGGCACCAGGAGTGTTTGGGTGAAAGAGAGTCCAACGTCCGACTCGTCCAGGTAGGACGTGGGCGCCAGGCGCGTCTTCGTCGCCCCGAGCTTGTCCAGGACGTCCTGGCACTGTTCGATACCTTCGTCGCCGCCCAGGTCGACCAGCAGCAAGGCCAGGTCGGCTCCACGGATCAGGCCGTAAACATACGGCTCGATGAAGTCGGCCGTGATGGGAGGCGTGTCGATTAGCTGAACGGTGACGTCCTCCCAGGGCATCATGCCGGGCATGGGGGCGTGGGTGGTGAACGGATAGGGAGCCACCTCGGGCGTCGCCCGGGTCAGGGCGGCCAGGAGTTGGCTCTTGCCGGCGTTGGGGCCGCCCAACAAGATGGTTGTGCCGGCCCCCTGGCGCGGAATCCGCACGCCATGGCTCTTCTTGCCTGTCTTCTTGTCCGAGGCAATCTCCCGCTTGAGCTTCGCGATTTTCGATTTCAGCGAGGCCTGGAGATGGTCGGTCCCCTTGTGCTTGGGGATCTCCTGGAGCATCACCTGGAGGCACCGGAGCTCCTCGTCCGGCGTGGCGGCCCGGCGGTATTCTTCCTCGGCCTTGAGGTACTGCGCGGTCAGGTTGGCGGGCATAGCGGGTGATTAGTGGCCAGTGGTTAGTTGTAGGTCAGGCTTTGCCTGACAGGGGGTACGAACCGCCGTGAACTTGTCAGGCACAGCCTGACCTACGGATTTGTTGCACGGTATTTTGTTTCACCCGCCCTCACCCGGCGGCTGCGCCGCCACCCTCTCCCAAAGGGAGAGGGGAGCTGGACAGGACAAGATCTGATTTTAGCCAAGCCGCAATAAATCGGCCAGTCCGCCCGCGTCGGATCACTTCTTACCCAAACGGCGTTGCTCTTGGAAGAAGCGGCTGAGGATCTGGCCGCACGGCTCGGCCAGGACGTCGGAGACGGCCAGGCAGCGGTGGTTCAGCCGTGGGTCGTCCAGCATCCGGTAGAGCGTGTGGACGGCCCCCGCCTTCGGGTCGGCCGCGCCGTAGACGACGGTCGGAATTCGGGCCTGCAGGATCGCGCCGGCGCACATCGGGCAGGGCTCGAGCGTGACATAGAGCGTGCAGCCGTCCAGCCGCCAGCTCCCGCACGCTTCGGCCGCCTGGGTGATGGCGATCATCTCGGCGTGGGCCGTCGGATCGTGAAGCTGCTCGCGCTGGTTGTGTGCCCGGGCGATCACCCGTTCGTCGCGAACAATGACGGCGCCGACCGGCACTTCCTTTTCCTCGAGGGCCTGCTGGGCTTCTTCCAACGCCATCCGCATGAAGTGTTCGTGCATCGGAACTCCGTCGGGCAGATCAAATCGAAGTGGCCACGCGGAGCCATTCGCAAAAATCGTTGTTGGACAAGAGGATCCAACGGGTGAAATGGTAGAAGACCGGCGCGGCAAAGCAGAGCGAGTCGATCCGGTCCAGCACGCCGCCGTGTCCTTCGACCAGCGTGCCGTAATCCTTGACGCCCCGGTCGCGCTTGATGGCCGACATGGTCAGCCCTCCGGCGAAGGCCATCAGCGAAATGACGGCCGACATCATGGCCGCGCCGAGAAAATTGAAGGGGGTCGCCCACCAGAGGGCCGCGCCGATCAGCGTGACGCTGGCCGTGCCGCCCAGCAGGCCTTCCCAGGTACGGCCCGGGCTGATCGCCGGGACGATCACGTGCCGGCTGGGCATCTGCGCCCAGGCGTATTGCAGGGCGTCGCTCAGTTGGACCATCAAGACGAAAAAGAGGAGCAATCCCGCGCTGCTAAACGCGGTCGTCGACTCGGCCCGAAGCGACAAAAGGGCTGGGGCATAGCTCAGACAGTAGACGCAGATCAGCAATCCGGCTTGGATCTTGGCCGTCCGCTCGAGGAACCGCTTATGGTCGCCCGCCATGGCGATCCGCGCCGGAATGAACAAAAACGCATAGACGGGAATGGCGATGCTGAACAATTCGTAACGATTGATCCAAACGAAGACGAATTGAAACAACGGGAATATGAAAAAGACCCAAAACAGGGCGTTGTGGTCGCCAGGCCGGGTGGGAGTCAGCGTGATGAACTCGCGAAGCGCCCAGAACGCCAGCCCTCCAAACAGGATGATTGTGACCGTCTTGCCCAACAGACAGGCGGCCGCCAGGATGGCAAACAGCAACCACCAGGAATGCACGCGGAGCCGGAACGTTTCGAGGATGGCCGGGTTGAGACTCGGGTCTTCCCGCCGGCGCAGAATCTGGACGACGGCCGTTGCCGCGCCCAGCAGCACCAGCACCCCCGCGATCAGACTCATCGCTCGGACGTCACCCATGGCGTAGGACTACCGTTCTTTCAATCGAATCACCGCCTCGCGCGCGCGGCGGAGGAAGTCGGCCTTCAACTCGTCCGCCTCGAGCCAAAGGGGCGGCCCAAACGTAATGCAACTGAGCATCGGAACGGGAAGGACCTGCCCCCGAGGCAGAATCCGGTTCATGTTGTCGATATGGACCGGGATCAACTCCAGGTCGGGTCGTTTCTTACACAAGTAGTAGAGCCCACTCTTGAACTCGCCGATCTCGCGCCCCGAGCTGCGTCCCCCTTCGGGGAAGACGATCAGGGAATCCTGATAGCCGATCTCGCGGATCATCAGGTCGACCGGGCTTTGGTGGACCTTGATCTCCTTGCGGTCGATCAGCAGGGCGTTGAAGACCTTGGTCGAGAAATAGCGCCGGATCCGCCCGGCCGACCAGTAGTCCTTGGCCCCGACCGGCCGGGTCCTCGCCCGGACCGCCGCCGGCAATGCCGACCACAGGACCAACGCGTCCAGGTGGCTTGTGTGATTGGCGAAATAGACCCTCTGGCAGGTGTCCGGCTGGCAGTCCACCCAGCGGATACTCGCGCCGCTCAGAAATCGGGCGATCAACGCCAGGACGTTGATCGTGATCGTCGTTTCCATCGCCGCCGAGCCCCACGAAGGGAATCTACCCAAGTCGCCTGAATATCCCAGTCACCCACAGCGCCACCCTTTCACCAACCACCCATCTTACCGTTACCTGCCCCCGAAAGAAACCCCCTCTGAAAGGCCGGCGCACTAAGGATGATTCGGGATTCGAGTGCGGGAATTGAAGATTTACAGGCTCTTTTCGCCAGGCTGGGGGGAGGTTATCATAAGGTCTTACCCCGGAGGTGGCTAGTGATGCGAAAGTTCCGATCGTTCTGCCGGATCGCCTGGTGCATGGCCCAGGTGGCCATCTTTTGGCTGGCCGTGTATGGCGAAGTCCTGGCCAAGGACCCCGCGAAGAAAGAACGCGAAACGGCTGCACACACGCCTTGGGTGATGCCCTATATGCTGGTGCTGTTGGGCATCGGGCTGGGCATGCTGGTTATCTGCCGCAGCAGCCGCCGGTCGGATCGGGCCAAGCCCGAAAAGTACGAAAGCTTGCACACGGCCGAGTAGCCATCCGTCTCTCGTTTGCGATGGATTCCCTCGGCATCTTGCCATCGAGTTGCACGCTGCCTCGACTCGAACAGAGTATGTTTGGGGTTGGTGCTCGGTGGTCCGGGGAACGTGTCTAACGTATAATACACGTATTCCTTCCCCCGCATCTCACCGCCGTTGACGGTCCCGCCTTGAGAGGCCCACCATGCTCGTTCATCGATCTATCGTTCGCCGCTTGGCCATTATCCTTGCGGTTCTTCTGTCCTTCAGCGCCAGCCGGGCCGGGGCTGACGAGTCGGGCGAGTTCAGCGTGGTCTTGTTGCCCGACACGCAGTACTACGCCGAAAAGTATCCCGAGACCTACCGCCAGCAGACCCAGTGGATCAAGGACCAGGCCAAGGCGCGGAATATCAAGTTCGTGATTCACCTGGGCGACATCGTTCAAACGGCAACCGACGAAAAACAATGGAAAGCGGCCGACGAGGCTCATCGGACGCTCGACGGCGCGGTGTCCTACAGCGTTCTGCCCGGCAATCACGACCTGGACGACCGCGACTCGACCCTTTACAACAAATACTTTCCGCCAAAACGTTTCGAGAAGCACGCCTGGTACGGCGGGAACGAAGACGGCACGAACGACAATAACTACTGTTTCTTCGAAGCGGCCGGCATGAAGTTCCTCGTGCTGAGCCTCGAATACCGGCCGTCCGACACGACGCTGGCCTGGGCCGACGAAGTGCTGCGGCGCTATCCCGACCATCGGGTGATCGTGGCCACGCACGAGTATCGAGACACGAAGAAACGCCGCCCCTCGGGCAATCGGATCTGGGACATACTGATCCGGAAGCACCCGAATGTTTTCCTGGTCGTTTGCGGTCACGTTAGCGGCGTCGGTCGCGCTACGCATCGGACCGACGACGGCACAGCGGTCGAAGAAATCCTGACCGACTACCAGAAGCTGCCCAACGGCGGCGATGGTTGGCTTCGCGTGCTCCGTTTCCTCCCGTCGGAAGATCGGATCGAGGTCAAAGCCTATTCGCCCAAGCTCGACAAGACCAACAACAAACCGGCGCACAGCTACCGGCTCAAATACCCCATGTCCAAGTCGGTTAAGAAACGGGCGGCGGCGTGAGAGTGTGAACGTGAATCACAAAGGGCGTTTCTCGGCATGAACGATCCACCGTCGCCTCCTCCCAACAGCCTCGGGCCGAACGTCGATCCGAACGCTCGGAGCGAGGATTCTTGTCGGATCGTGCGACTTGTCGCGTCATCGCTGTACGAACTGCTCGAATTGGTACAGCGTGCGTCAAAGGATGCTCGGTGGCATTACAATCAGGCTGATCAGACGCGATTTCAACCGGGCGACCTTAACCGGCTGGCGATCGTTGCCAAGAATCCGGATGAATTGGAACAGAAACTCCGCTTGACCGTTGCCCGAGCCGGCCGGCGAAGCAACCGGCCGCTGGTCCGCCACAATATATTTCTTCATCAACGTGCCGAAACGCGACCCCGTGTGGCGTTTCTCTTCCCTGGGCAAGGGTCTCAATACCCGGGCATGTTGCGGGACCTGATCCAGATCTACGCGCCGGCCGCCGAGGCGATGGCCGAGTTGGACACGGTTCTGCGTGAACAGAAGGTGCCTTCCTTCGCCGAACTGGCATGGGTCGGACCCGACCGGGCCCTAGGCGACGACGTCTGGCGGACCCAGTTGGCCGTTTTGGGCGCTGACCTCATCATGCTCCGCGCGGTCGAGTCGCTGGGCGTCGCGCCGGCGTACGTGGCCGGGCACAGCTTCGGCGAGTTTCCCGCCCTGGTTGCCACCGGCGTCTGGACGGTTGACGAGAGCGTTCGGGCGACCCTGGCCCGTTGCGACGCGATCGAAGCCTGTCCGGAAATCCACGGCCGGATGCTGGCCACCAGCGCCGAGCCCGAGCGGGTCGAACGGCTCTGCGCGGCCATCGGCCACGTCTATCCGGCCGCGTACAACGGCCCTCGCCAGACGGTCGCTGCGGGCCGCGTCGACGCCGTGGAAGAACTCGCCCGACGGTTGGAAACCGCTGGCCACGGCAGCCGCGTGCTGGCCGTGCCTCGCCCGTTTCACACGCCCTTGCTGCAGGCCGCCGTCGAACCGCTGCGCCGGGGCCTGGCTTCGATCGACGTCCGGCCGCCCCGCGTGCCTCTACTCGGCACCGTGACCGGCACGCTCCTTTCCGACCCGGCCGAGATCCGCGAGAACCTGGTCCGCCAGATGACCACGCCGATCTGCCACGTCGACGTCATCCGCCGCCTGGCCGCCGAGCGTGTCGACGTCCTGATCGAAGTCGGCCCACGCCAGGTGCTGACCGGCCTCTCATTAAAAATCCTGCCCGATGACGGTCCGATCGCCATCGCCTCCGACCCTCCCCGCGAAGATGGCCTTTCCCAACTGCTGGTCGTCCAAGCCTGTCTTGAAACGCTCGGCGCGTTCGACTTGACCTTGAACGGTGGTCGGTAGGAGAGAGTCCAGCGGTACGGTGGATAGAGGATCTGGCAGACAAGAGGCTTCACTGGATTCTCTAGATTATCCATCCTTCCCCGCCAGGCGCAATCGACGTAATTGCCATGGAATCGCAGGCTCATCGGGGCTAAACTGTGGGCCTGAGACTCTTGCAGGTATAGGGTGTAGTCCGGGTCTTTCGCGCTGCGCGGGCTAAGAGGGCGCTTGCGCGCAAGGAGGCATCGATGTCGAGGTGGCCATTTCGGTTTGTCCATGCTGCCGATTTTCACTTAGAGACCCCGCCGTTTGGCATCGCCGAGGCGCCCGAGCACTTGGGCGAGCTGTTTCTCGAAGCAGCCTATGGGGCGGCCGGTCGGGTGTTTGAAACGGCGCTGTCCGAAGAGGTCGACTTTTTGATCCTGTCGGGCGACGTGCTCGACTGCCGGCACACGGGGCCACGCGGACCGCTTTTTTTGGTCGAGCAGTTCGAGCGCCTGGCCGAACGGGACATTATCGTCTATTGGGCCGGAGGTCGGGTGGACCCGCCCGAAGCGTGGCCTCCCTCGATCCGTTTGCCGGACAACGTCCACGTCTTCCTACAAGGCACGGTCGACACCCGGGTCTTCCACCGCGACGACACGCCCTTGGTCCGCCTCTTGGGAACCAGCCGGGCACGCGGGGGCCGCATCCGGCCGGCGCAGTTCGACCCGTCCGAGCCGGGGCTCTTCTCGATTGCCGTGGCGCATGGCAAGGTGACGTCCGACGACTTGAAGTCGAGCCGCGTCGACTACTGGGCCCTGGGTGGACGACATGCGGCGAAGACCTATTCTCGCACCGCGCCGATGGCCCACTGCCCGGGCAGCCCTCAAGGTCGCCAGCCCGAGGAAACCGGCCCGCACGGTTGCACGCTGGTCAAGGTCGACACCGAGCGGAACATCGAACTGAGCCAGGTGGCCACCGACGTGATGCGATGGCAGCACGAACAAATCAGCGTCGACGCCCAGACCGATCGGGCGGCGTTGGAAAAGGCGCTTCGCGAGAAGGTCGAAGCCCTGGGCGATTCGGCCACCGACGGCGACCGGCTGATCTCATGGACCGTAACCGGCTCGGGCCCGCTCGTAGCCCAATTGCGCCAGGGGCCGTTGGCCGACGAGCTACTCGGGCAGCTTTGCCATCAGTACGGGTACGACTCTCCGGCCCGGTGGAGTGTTTCGCTTTCGGTCGAGCCGCAAGCCGTGCCCAAGACATGGCTCGAGCAAGAAACCATCCGGGGCGATTTTCTCCGGGCGGTCCAGGAGTATCGCCAACACGACGAGACCGACTGGGGACTGGAGACCTTCTTACCGGAGGACGCGCCGGCCGAACTGATCGCGGCGGCCAGCGAGTCGGCCTCGCGCGAGGCCGTGTTGGGGCAGACGGGCATGTTGGGCGTGGACCTGCTTAGCGGAGAGGAATCCGACTCGTGAAGATCAACGCGCTGAAAGTCGACGGGTTCGGCGTCTGGAGCCGGATGAAGCTGGATGAGCTGTCCGACGACCTGACCGTCTTCTGCGGCCCGAACGAAGCGGGCAAGACCACGCTGTTGCAGTTCATCCGCTCGATCCTCTACGGGTTTTCGCCCGAGCGGCGGCGCTATCTGCCCCCGATCCAAGGCGGCCGGCCCGGCGGGACGCTTGAACTCAGCGGGCCCGAGGGCGTTTTCCGATTGGACCGCCACGACGACGACCGGACGCCCGACGGTCGCGCCCGGGCCGTCCTCTCCGCGCCCGACGGCACGCGTCACGGCGAGCAGCGCCTCAAGACTCTTTTGTCGAACGTCGACGAGCCGATCTTCAACAACGTCTTCGCCGTGGGCTTGCGCGAGATGCAGGCACTCGGCACGTTGAGCGACACGGACGCCGCTTCGTTGCTGTTCGGTCTGAGCATCGGCCTGGACCGTGTCTCGCTGGTCGACGTGTTGCGCGAGTTGGAGATTTCGCGCAACCGCTTGTTGGACAAACAGGGCAAGCCGTCGACAATATCAAAGCTGCTGGACGAGCGCACTCGGCTCCATGGCGAGTTGGAAAACCTGGCCGGCCTGACGGCCCAGTACGCCCGGGTGGCTGAGAATCGCGACACGATTGACGTCGAGCTGGCCCGATTGGAAGAAGACCAACGCCAAGAGAAGCACGACGCCCGAACGCTCGAGATCGCCGTGAGCGTCCGCGACCTGTGGCAACAGCGGGTCGACTTGGACGGGCGTTTGAAGGCCCTGGACCTTCCAGCCGGCTTGACCGGGGGGCTGGTCAAGCGGTTCGAACGTCTTTCGAGCCGGCTCACGAAACATCGGCAAAGCGCGGCCAAGTTGGGCAAACGGCGGCGACAACTCCAGACCGAGGCAGCCGAGCTGTCGGTCAACGAGGCCCTCTGGCGCCAGGCGGCCCGAATCGAGGCGTTGGGCGAGCAGCAGGGTTGGATCGAATCGCTCCGCCAGCGGATCGGCCAGCTTGAAGAGGAAACCGGCCAACTGGCCCAACAGTCCCGGACGCAGCGAGAAGCGTTGGGCCTGGACGCCCAGGAGTCGTTCGATCCGGCGTCCCTCTCGTCGAAGCGGATGGCCTCGTTGCGCGGCCCGGCGAAGGAGTTTCAGCGCTGCCGCCAGGAGGCCATCGACGCGCGTGGGCGGGTCGAGACGGCCCAGCGCGCGGCCGAGGCCGTTGCCGACGAGGTCCGCCAGGCGCTCGCCTCGTGGGGCGAGACCGAGCTGGCCGGTCCGTTGGATCGGGCAAGCAGCCTCGTGGCCCAACTTCGCCGCCGGGTGCAGTTGGACGACCGGCTCGAACAGATGCATCGCTACCACGACGAACTGGAACGCCAGTGCCGCCGGCTCCTCTCGCGCCAGGTGCTGCCTGGCTGGATCATGGTCGGGTTGGGGCTGTTTTTCGTGTTCAGCGTCGTGTTGGGGATGGCCGGGCTGTTCATGCCGGCAACGATCACCGGCACGATGGGCTGGTCGATGGCCGCGATGGGGCTTGTCGGGGTCGGACTGGCCGTGGCGACCAAGGTCCTGCTCGAACGGTCCAACGCGCGGCAGTTGGATTCCTGCCAGAAGCAGATCAACATGCTCCAGCTCCAGCTTCAAGAGGCCCAGCAGGAGTGCGACCGGCTCGATGCGGCGTTGCCGCCCGGGCCCGGCTCGGTCGACCAGCGCCTGACCGAGGCCGAAAAATCGCTGGCCGGGCTCGAAGAGCTGGTGCCCGTGCAAACCCGGTTGGCCAACGCCCAGCAAGAGGTCGAAACACGCACTGCTCAAGCCGCCCGGGCCGACGAAGAGCAGGCGACCGCCAGAAAGCGTTGGCGCGAGGCGCTCGAGCGGGCCGGCCTGCCCACCCGGCTTTCGCCGCTTCAGGTCCGACGCCTCCGCCGTCAGGCCGAGCAGCTTGTCACGCTGGAGCATCGGGTAAACCGATGCCGCGAGGAACTTGAACAACGCCAGGGCGAGTTAGATAGCGTGACCGATCGGATCACCCAGTTGGCCGCCGACACGGGCGTCGCGGTCACCTCGGGCAACCCGCTCGAAGTGCTTCGCCGGCTGGTCGAGGAAGTTCAGCAGCAGGAAACCCAACTCCAGCAGATCCACCGGCTCCGCGAGGATGCCCGACGACTGCACCGGCGACGCCAAAAGCACCGCAAGGCGATCGGCCGCTGGAAACGCCGCCGGCACGAGCTGTTCGCTCGGGTGAGAGTGCGCAGTGAAGAAGAATTTCTAGGCCACGCCGAGCAGGCCGCCGAGGTCGAAAAGCTCCGCCACGAACGCGAGCTGGTCCAGGCCAAGATCGACGCTGCCCGGGGCGAACATTGCACCGACGAGGATCTTGCCCGGCATCTCGACGGCCACACCGATGCCGAACTGGAAGCCCGATGGGACGACGTCGAGACCCACTGCCAGACCCTGGCCGACCGGATCAAGGAGCGGATCGAAGAGCGTGGCCGGCTGGGCGAGCAGCTTCGCACATTGGCCGAGGACCGGCGTCCGGCGGCCAAACGGATGGAACTGTCGACCGTCGAGCACCGCCTGGCCGAGGCGGTCCGTCGCTGGCAGGTCCTGGCCCTGACCGGCCGGATCCTCCGCGAGGTCAAGGAACTCTACGAAAAAGAACGCCAGCCCGAGACGCTGCAAGAGGCATCCGACTACTTGCGCCGTTTGACCAACGGGCGGTATGTCCGTGTGTGGACGCCGCTGGGTGAGGACGTGTTGATGGTCGACGACGCGCGGAGCCAGGCCCTGTCGGTCGAGGTGCTCAGCCGGGGGACCCGCGAGCAGTTGTTCCTGGCGTTGCGTCTGGCCCTGACGGCGGCGTACGCCCGGCGCGGCGCGACGTTGCCGCTGGTGCTGGACGACGTGCTGGTCAACTTCGACATGCCCCGCGCGGAGGCGGCGGCCGAGTTGATGCGCGATTTCGCCCGGGCTGGTCATCAATTGCTCGTGTTCACCTGCCACGAGCACATCCACAAGCTGTTCAAGTCGCTCAAGGTCGACGTGCGTCGTCTGCCCGAGCGGACCGAGAAGGATACGGCGTCAGGCAAGAAGCGTTCATCGAGTGAAAAGGGCCCGAAGCGGAAACGACGCAAGAAAAAATCGAAACCGGTTCCCCTGGTCCAGGAGCAGTCACGTCGCCGCCGTCGCCGGCCCGAGACGGCCCCCTGGGAAGACGAAGACTCGTCGCCACCGGAGGACACGGACGACGGGCCCGAGACGGCCTGGCCGGATGACGAGGAAGACTCGTTCGACCAGGCCGACACCGACGAAGATCTCGATTCGGCCGATGCCGCGTGAGCGCCGACAAGACCCTAACGGATGGATCCGATGGGACGACAGGGCATACTCGCTGGGACGCGCAAACTCTCGCTCGAACCGCTCGAGCGGCGGTGTCTGCTTTCGCTCTCGTTGGCGGCGTCCGATCTGTTGGTCGACATCGTGGTCGGCGGTGACCAGACGACCTTCACCCAGGCCAGGGCGGCCGCCACGGCGACCAGCGCGGCGGGCGATTTCGTCGTCGTCTGGACCAGCGACGGCCAGGACGGAAGCGACCGGGGCGTCTACGCCCGACAGTTCGATCCGGCCGGCGACCCTCTGGCCGACGCGTTTCGCGTCAACCGGACGACGCTGAGCGAGCAGATCATGCCCGGCGTGGCGATGGACGCCGACGGCGATTTCGTCGTCACCTGGTCGAGCCTGTTGCAGGACGGCAGCCTCTACGGCGTCTACGCCCGGTGCTACAACGCCTCGGGCGAAGCCCAGACGGACGAGTTCCGCGTCAACCAGGAGACCACGGGCAACCAGAACTTCTCGAGCGTGGCGATGGACGCCGACGGCGATTTCGTCATCGCGTGGACCAGCCAGGACCAGGACGGCGACCGGGCCGGCATCTTCGCCCGACGATACACGGCCGACGGCACGCCCGAGGGGGACGAGTTCCAGGTCAACACGACCATCGAGAACAACCAGCGCTACCCGGTCGTCGCGATGGACGCGGTGGGCAATTTCGTCGTCGCGTGGACCAGCCAGGGCCAGGACGGCAGCGGCGGCGGGATCTTCGCCCAACGCTACTACGTCGACGGCACGACGCTGGGCGACGAGTTCCAGGTCAACACGACCACCGAGGGCAACCAGCAGCTCGCCTCGGTCAGCATGACTCTGGACGGAACCGTGTTCGCCTGGCAGACGTACAACACGAGCACCTCGGGCTGGGACGTCGCCGTGCAGCGATACGACGCCGACGGGGTGGTCACGGGCGAAGAGACCATCATCGGGCAGGGTCGCGGCGCGGCCGTCACGAAGGGGCCCGCGGGCGACTACATCATCGCGTGGGAGACCTACGACCCGACCGGCGCGGCGCCGAGCGAGATTCGGGCACAGCACTACGACGCCCTGGGCCTGGCCGACGGCGAGGTGATCCGCATCAGCAGCACGGTCAACGGTGAGCAGTTCGGCGTCTCGGCGGCGACCAACAGCGAAAACCTCTCGCTGCTCTGGACCCACGACACGATGAGCGTCAACGCCCTGGACGTCAAGTCGATCTTGCTGGACGTCACGCAGACGGCCGGCCGGAACCACGCGCCGCTGGTCGATCCGATCGACGATGCGATGATCGACGAAGGGGAACTTTTATCGCTGACCACCACGGCGACCGATCCGGACGATCCGCCCAACGGGTTCACGTTCAGCCTGGGACCCGGCGCGCCGGCCGGGGCGTCGATCGATCCGGCGACCGGCCAGTTCACCTGGACGCCCTCGGAATCGCAAGGGCCGGGAACGCACGTCATCACCGTCCGTGCCACCGACGACGGCACGCCGCCCTTGACCGGCGCGAGAACGTTCAAGGTCACGGTCAACGAAGTGAACCAACCGCCCGTGCTCGATCCGGTCGAGGATCAAACGATCGACGAACAGACCGAGCTGTCGCTGACCGTCACGGCGACCGACCCGGACGTGCCGGCCGACGCGATCACCTTCACGCTGGGCCCGGACGCACCAGAGGGGGCCGCGATCGACCCGGTCTCGGGCGTGTTCACCTGGACGCCGACCGAAGCCCAAGGGCCGGGCGAGTACACGATCGTCGTCATCGCGACCGACGACGGCGAGCCCTCGCTCGAAGCAACGACTGACTTCACCGTCACGGTCAACGAGGTCAACCGGCCGCCGGTGCTCGAACCGATCGACGACCAGATCCTCGATCTGGGCCAGACGCTCGAGCTGACGGCCGTGGCCAGCGATCCGGACGAGCCGCCCAACACGCTCACGTTCAGCCTGATCGACGACCCGCCGGCCGGCGCGGCGATCGACCCGGCCAGCGGCCTGTTGACCTGGACGCCCACGCCCGAGCAGGGAGCGGGCGAGTATTCCATCACCGTTCAGATTTCCGACGGCCAGGAGACCGACGCGAAGACGTTCCAGGTGACGGTCGAAACGCCCATCTTCGAGCCCATCGCCGACCAGTCGATCGACGAAGAGACGCTGCTGGAGATCGCCCTGGTGGCCACGCCGCCATACAACTTGACCTCGGGGATCGTCCTCTCGCTGGTGGGCGCTCCCTCGGGCATGGAAATCGACCCGGCCACGGCCGTGCTTTCATGGACGCCGACCGAGACGCAAGGGCCCAGCGTGGTGACCGTGACCGTCCGAGCCGAGGTCGACGGCCAACCGAGCGTGTACGACACCGAGACGTTCACCGTCACCGTGGCCGAGGTGAACCGCCCGCCCGAGTTCGGCACGATCGACGACATCACGATCGACGAGATGGCCCTGTTCTCTTTCTATGCGATTGTCAGTGATCCCGATAAGCCGCCCAACCAGTTGACCTGGCAGATCGACTCGGGTCCCGAGGGAGCGACGATCGTCGCGTCGACCGGCCTGTTCAAATGGATGCCCGGCGAGGACCAGGACAGCCCAATGCCCTACGAGGTGACGCTTTCGGTCACGGACAATGGCGATCCCGTGCTTTCCGACACCGTCACGTTTTTCATCACAGTCGAAGAGGTGAATCTGGCCCCGCAGATCGAACCGATCGAAGACCAGACCATCGACCAAGGGCAAACCCTGAGTCTGACCGTCACGGCGACCGACGACGATCTGCCGGCCAACACGCTGACCTTCAGCCTGGACGAAGGGCCCGAGACGGCCGAAATCGATCCGATCACCGGCGAGTTGACCTGGACGACGGCCGCCGACGAGCCGATGGGCCCGCGGACGTTCACCGTGCGAGTGACCGACAGCGGCGATCCGGCGCTGGACGACACGTTCACGTTCACCGTCACGGTCGAGGCCCCGCTGATCGAGGCGATCGACGACGTGATCGTCGACGAGGGGACGCTGATCTCGGTGATCGTGCAGGCCACGTCGCCCTACGACCTGATCCAACTGACGCTCAGTCTCGACACGCCCTTGCCGCCCGAGGCCGAGTTCGAACCCCTGTCGGGCGTGTTCTTCTGGCAGACGACCGAGGTGTTCGGACCGTGCAAGCACCTGATCACCGTGCGCGCCCAGACGGCCGGGGGCAATCCGCTGGTCGACACCGAGTCGTTCTACATCATCGTCAACGAGGTGAACCAGGCGCCCGTCATCGAGCCGGGCGAGGTCGACGACCAGACTGTCGCGGCCGGCGAGTCGGTCTCGCTCTCTTTCTCGGCCACCGACGAGGACATCCCGGTCAACGTACTGACGTTCGAGCTGGCCGAGGGCGCGCCCGAGGGTGCGACGATCAACCCGCAGTCGGGCGCGTTCCTTTGGGAAACGCCGATCAACCAGTTGCCGGGCAGCTATCCGGTCACCGTCCGCGTGGTCGACAACGCGTCGGAACCGCTGTCCGACGAGGTCAGCTTCACGATCCACGTCACCTCCACCAACCAACCGCCGGCGATCGACCCGATCGAGGACCAGACGATCGACGAGGGCACGGAGCTTTCGTTGACCGTGACGGCCTTGGATACGGACGACCCGCCCGACGGACTGACCTTCCGCCTGGACGAAACGGCCCCGGCCGGCGCGGTGATCGACCCGGCCACGGGGCTTTTCACCTGGACGCCGGGCGAAGAAGAAGGGCCGGGCGTTTTTGATATCCTCGTCTGGGTGGCCGACGACGGGACGCCTTCGCTCGAAGTCTCGGCCACGCTGCACGTCACCGTCAACGAAGTGAACAGCCCGCCCACGCTGACGCCGGTCGACGACCAGACCAGTCCCGCCGGGCGAACGCTCGTCCTGACCGTCGTGGCCAGTGATCCCGACCTGCCCGCCAATGGCCTGACCTTTGAGTTGGCAGCCGGCAGCCCGGCCGGCGCGACGATCGATCCCCAGTCGGGCGAATTCCGTTGGGAAATCCCGGTGGATCAACCTCTGGACGTCTACGAGGTGACTGTCCGTGTGGTCGACGACGGCAACCCGACGCTGGACGCCACGACCAGCTTCTCGATCACGGTCCTCGAACCGAATGGCGCCCCGCAGATCGACCCGATCGACGACCAGACGGTGGCCGAGGGGACGCTGCTGGAACTGACCGCCACGGCGACAGATCCCGACGAGCCGCCGGATACGATCACCTTCAGCCTGGAACCGGGCGCGCCGGAGGGAGCGACGCTCGACCCGACCAGCGGGCTGTTCCAGTGGACGCCGACCGAAGCCCAAGGGCCGGGCGACTATCTCGTCGCCATCCGCGCCACCGACGGCCGCGATCCGGAACTGAGCACGACGACCCCGTTCACCATCCACGTCGAGGAGGTCAATCTCGCGCCGGTCCTGACTCCGATCGACGACCAGACGATTGACGAGGGGCAGACGTTCCAATGGACCGCTGAGGCCCAGGACGACGACCTGCCGGCCAACACGCTGGTCTTCTCGCTGGACGCCAGCCCGACCGGCGCGACAATCGATCCGTCGACCGGCGAACTGACCTGGCTGACCGTGGAAGGCGACGGCGAACGGGTCGAAACGTTCACTGTCCGCGTGACCGACGACGGCGATCCGGCCCTGTTCGCTGTGACGAGTTTTTCGGTGACGGTGGCCAGCGTCAACCAGGCTCCGCTGATCGATCCGATCGACGACCAGACGGTGGCCGAGGGGGCGCTGCTGGAATTGACTACCACGGCTACCGATCCCGACGAGCCGCCGGATATGATCACCTTCAGCTTGGAGCCGGGCGCGCCGGAGGGAGCGACGATCGACCCGATCAGCGGGCTGTTCCAGTGGACGCCAACCGAAGCTCAGGGGCCGGGCGACTATCCCGTCACCATCCGCGCCACCGACGACCGCGATCCGGAACTGAGCACGACGACCACGTTCACCATTCATGTCGAGGAGGTTAATCTTGCGCCGGTCCTGACTCCGATCGATGACCAGACGATCGACGAGGGCCAGACGTTCCAATGGACTGCCGAGGCCCAGGACGACGACCTGCCGGCCAACACGCTGGTCTTCTCGCTAGACGCCGGCCCGGCCGGCGCGACGATCGATCCGTCGACCGGCGAACTGTCCTGGCCGACCGTGGAAGGCGATGGCGGACGGGTTGAAACGTTCACTGTCCGTGTGACCGACGACGGCGACCCGGCTCTGTTCGCCGTGACGAGTTTTTCGGTGACGGTGGCCAGCGTCAACCGGGCCCCGCTGATCGACCCGATCGACGACCAGACGGTCGACGAGGGGGATGTGGTGACGTTGATCGTGACGGCGTCGGACCCGGACCTGCCGTCCGACAACGTCACCCTCAGCATGGAAACCGGGCCGGCCGGGACAACGTTCGATCCGCAGACCGGCGAGTTCCGCTGGGAGACGACCGAAGCCGACGGGCCGGGCGTCTATCCGGTCGTGATTCGCGCGACCGACGACGGGTTGGGCACGCTCAGCACCACGCTTAACTTCACGATCACCGTCGGCGAGTTGAACCAGCCGCCCGAGTTGGGCCTGATGTTTTCGCGAACGGTTGTCGAGGGCTACCCGATCGAACTGACCGTCGGCGCGACCGACTCGGACGAGCCGGCCAACATGCTGACCTTCTGGCTCGAACCGACCGCCCCGGCTGGAGCGACGATCGATCCGGCGACCGGACACTTCACCTGGACGCCGACCGAAGAGCAGGGCGGCCAGACTCACACGATCGTGGTCCACCTGAGCGACCAGGGCGAGCCGGCCCACGAAGACACCGCGACGCTGTCCATCCGCGTCTACAAATGGAACGACCCGCCCGAGCTCGTGCCGCTGGCCGACCAGACCGTCGAGCAAGGCCAGACCCTGGTGCTGCTGGCCGAAGGGACCGACACGGACCTGCCCGTCGTGCCGCTGGTCTATTCGCTGGCCGCCGGCTCGCCCGAAGGCTTGAGCATCGATTCGGCCTCCGGCCAGATCACCTGGACCCCGAGCGTCGAACAAACGCCTGGCGACTATCCCGTAACCGTCCGCGTCACCGACGGCGGCTGGCCGAAGCTGACCGCCACGCAGTCGTTTGTCATCACCCTAACCGCCCCAGTGATTGAAGGAGCCCCGCTTGCGGACACTGGCTCGGATGCTGGATCGGATGCTGGTTCAAATGCTGGTTCGGACAATTCAACGGACGGGGAGGAAGCCCTCGGGCCCTATGTCCCGACGTGGCGTCCTCGACAGATGGACATGCCCGTGGGACCACTTTCCCAACATGCCCATCCGCCGCTAAAGCGGTCGTCTGGGCATGGCACCCAGCAACCGGGTGAAGTGGATCAGCCGAGTGAAGTAGATCAGCCGAGTCAAGGAGACCAGCCGGCCGAATTGCCGCCTGCCTATCACGACCGCGTCCTGGTCCTCTGGGGCATTGGCCCCACGACGCCCCCGGCCCATCCGACGTGGCTCCGCCCGACTCGGGCGACGATTCCACCGCGATCGAACCGTCCCGCCGCCGCTCCTCTCATCAACTTCTTCTGGGACGGGCTCATGCTGGATTGATGCCTCGCGCCACGCGGAAAGCAGGGGCAAAACACCCGTCCCTTTATCTTTCCTAAATCTCCCGTTATCTTCTTCTGTATCAACTGTTTTCTTTCACGTGCCTCCCTGATCGGGATCGGCGACTCATGTTCAGCAGTGACGATCTCGCTGACGAAATCGTGGCGGTGGAGGGGGGCGTCGTCGTTCGCGAGGTGGCGTGCAAGACGATCCTGAATCGCTCGTCGCTGGGCGGCTATACGTTGAACTGCTACACGGGCTGCGGCCATGCGTGCGCTTACTGCTACGCGCGGTTCATGCAGCGGTTTCACCCGCACGATGAGCCGTGGGGCACGTTCGTCGACGTGAAAATCAACGCCGTCGAAGCGCTCAAGCGGCAGTTGCGTCGGGCCGAGCCGGGCGGCGTCTTTCTCAGCAGCGCGTGCGACGGGTGGCAGCCGATCGAAGCCCGATACCGGCTGACGCGCCGCTGTTGCGAACTGCTCTTGGAGCGGGATTTCCGGCTCAACGTGCTGACCAAGAGCGACCTGGTGGTCCGCGATTTCGATCTGTTCCGCGACCGGCCCGTGCAAATCGGCGTCACGCTCACGACGCTCGACGAACGGCTAAGGCAGCTTTGGGAGCCCCGGGCGGTCAGCGTCGACCGACGTCTCGAAGTGATCAAGGCGGCCCGACAGCTCGGGCTGAAGACGGCCGTCATGTTCGGCCC
>JAFGFF010000321.1 GCA_016931075.1 Pirellulales bacterium
GATCCGCTCGTCGTCAATCGACGGGTAGTAGCTTCGCGACGAGAACGAGATCTTGTATCCGGCCCGGCAAAACAGCTCGGCCGTCGCCTCTTGCAGGCTGCCGGCGGGAATTCCAAGTTTCAAAAGCGTAGACATGGTGATCCCATCGAGTGTGGTGGGGTGATATTTGTTGGCGGGCGGTGGCTGGGGCATTTGCCCCAGGTCGTTTGAGTTGCGTCTCTGGTCTCTGGGGCAAATGCCCCAGCCACCCGAGTTACTTCTTGCCGTAGACGTCGTCCGGATCAAAAACGCGATCGCCGACGACCCGGAGGCCCTCGGGCGTCACCTGGCGGAAGAAGCAGCTTCGGTAGCCTTCGTGGCAGGCGGCCCCGCCGATCTGCTCGACCTTCAATAGGATCGTGTCCCGGTCGCAGTCCAGGAAGACGCCCACGACTTTCTGGACGTTGCCGCTTTCTTCCCCCTTGCGCCAGAGCTTGTTCCGGCTCCGGCTGAAATAGACGGCCCTGCCCGTCGAAAGCGTCTCGGCGTAGGCCTCGGCGTTCATGTAGGCCATCATCAGGACCGCACCGTCGTCGGCGTCCTGGGCAATCGCCGGGAGCATTCCGCCCCCTTTGTCGAAATCGGGCACCGCGTCTGCCGTTTCACCCATCGTAAAGCCCTCATGGTCAAGACAGAGTGATTATTCGGACCAATCCGTACCTGTTTGGACACGCGGCGACGACCGGAGTTCGGTCGCCCAAACTTCTCATCGTACCTAGCCAGACCGCCGGTTTCCAGGAACCCCCTCGCTGGGGGCGAATTGGGGTGGCGCAAACCGAACGATCCTCCAGCTCGTCAATGACGGTGCAGAACCGCTCCTGGCCGGTCGTGTGCAGCAATCGATTCACATGGGACGAAGAATTCAACGGTGTGGTTGTTTCTGAGACCTCCCTCCACCATGCTCCGAGGTGTTCCCGTGGAACGTTCGCTCAGTGTCCTCTTGCCCGTCCAGAATGCTCAGACCACGTTGCCCGGCGCGGTGGCCGAACTTTTGGAGGTCTTGCCCGAGCTGACCCCGTCATTCGAGCTGCTGATCGTCGACGACGGCTCGACCGACGCGACGCTCGAAGTGGCCGACATGCTGGCCGCCGCATATCCGCAGATCCGCGTCATCTACCACAGCCGCCCGGCCGGTTGGGCCGGCGCGGTGAAGACGGGCCTGCAACGGGCCACCGGCGACGTGATCTTCCTCCGCGACGACGAGGGCGCCCTGGTCCTGGCCGAGATCCACAAGCTCTGGCACGCCGTGAACGAGTACCCGATGGTCGTCGGCCGCGCCGACACGCCGTCCCGTCGCTGGATCGGCTGGAAGCGGCGCGATTCGCAAGGCAGCTTCTGCATGGTCGATCGGCAGGTGCTCCGTCACATCCAAACGTCGCTCGAAGAGCAGGTCAAGCTGGTCGCCGACCTGGGCCGCACCGGCGCCGGCTGGCACGAAGTGACCGTCAGCGCCCGAACCGCCAGCGTCCCCCCCGCCCCTTCGCGTCACACCCGACGCCGCCAGGCCGGCCAATCTCGCTCGTCCGACTCGCATCACGCCCCCACGAGCGAACCCACCCGCCCCAACTACGCCCGGCATCTCAAAGACTTCGCCATGGGCGAGTAAGGCGATTCGGATCTGAAATCGAAAATCTCAGATCTCAAATCTGAACTCTCGGAATGAGGGTTCTCAAGTTCTCGTTATTCTTAAATTCATAACAGAACAAGGGGCTAACGCCCCCCGCTCGGTTCCAATCCCGAGCCCCCAGCCCCGAGCCCCGAGCCCCCAATCCCCAATCCCCCTTCTCACCCCTCGAACCGCAGCAGCCCGTAGCGCTTCTTGCCCGAGCGAAGCACGAGAACGGTCTCGCTGGCTAGGTCGTCGGGGCCGAGGCGGCGGTCAAGGTCATCGACGCGGCGGTTGTTGACGTAGGCGCCGCCCTGGGTGATGGTGCGTCGGGCGTCGCCCTTGCTCTTGGCCAGGCCGGCTTCGCACAGGGCGTCGATCAAGGGTAGGCCCTCGCCGTCCAGCAGCGATCGAACCAGGCCCTTGCTGGGCACGTCGGCGAAGATGTCGACGAGTTGGGCGTCAGAAAGCTGGCTGATCTCGGCGCCGAAGAAAACGTCGGTTGCCCGTTGGGCTACGTCCAGGCCTTCCGGCCCGTGGACCAGTTTGGTCAGTTCGGCCGCCAGGCGTTTTTGGCCCGTGCGTCGGCCCGGGTCGGACTCGTGCTCGGCCAGGACGCTTTCGACCGTCGCCCGGTCCAGGTCGGTGAAGAACCGCAGGCAGGTGTCCAGGTCGGCATCGTCCAGGTTGATCCAGTATTGGTAGAACTGATAGGGGCTGGTCCGTGCGGGATCGAGCCACAACGCGCCCGACTCGGTCTTGCCCATCTTCGTACCGTCGCTTTTGGTGAGCAACGGGCAAGTGATACCGTAGAGCTGCACGCCGTGGAGCCGTCGGGCGAGGTCGATGCCGGCCGTGATGTTGCCCCACTGGTCGCTGCCGCCGACCTGCAAGTCGCAGTCGTATTCCCGGTTCAGGTAGACGAAGTCGTACGCCTGCAGGAGCATGTAGCTGAACTCGGTGTAACTCAGGCCCGTATCGGCCCGGCCCAGGCGGCTCTTGACCGAGTCCTTGGTCAGCATGACGTTGACGGGGAAGTGTTTTCCGACGTCGCGCAGGAATTCCAGGTAGCCGAACCGGCCCATCCAGTCGTGGTTGTTCAGCAGCAGGGCCGACTGGTCGCCCGCGTCGAAATCCAACAGCCGGCGGAGTTGGCGTTCCATGCCGTGCAGGTTGGTTTCGAGCACTTCCTTCGACAGCAGCACCCGTTCGTCACTCTTGCCGCTGGGGTCGCCGATCATGCCGGTGGCCCCGCCGACCAGGGCGATCGGCCGGTGGCCCGCCTGCTGGAACCGCCGCAGGATCGTCACCGCCATGAGGTGGCCCACGTGCAGGCTGTCGGCCGTCGGGTCGAAGCCCGCGTAAACGGTCCGCGGCTGCTCGGCCAGCCAGCCGGGCAGACCCTCCTCGTCGGTTGTCTGGTGGATCAGCTTTCGCCAAGTGAGTTCAGCAAAGACGTCGGGCATGGTGGAGCGGGGGATTGGGGATTGGGGGCTAGGGGCTCGGGGTTCGGGACTCGGGATTGGAACCGAGCGGGGGACGTAAGTCCCCTGTTCCGCGCTGGGGTGCCACTGGCTTTGCCAGTGCTGGGTTCATCTGGGAATTCCACACTGGCAGAGCCAGTGGCACACGGTGTATTTCACCTATGGAGAAACGCTACCTCCACATATCATCATCGGCAAACGGATGGACCGGGCCGTCGAACTTGGGTTTGGGCAGCGCCTTCATGGCGTGCTCGGCCAGGCGGAAGTCCTCGCGGGTGGTGATCTTGATGTTGACCGGCGAGCCGGACACGACGGTGACCTCGTGGCCGAGCCGTTCGACGAGCTGGGCGTCGTCGGTCGCGTTGAAGCCTTCACGCTTGGCATAGGCGTCCAGCAGCAGTTGCCGCCGGAAGACTTGCGGTGTTTGGGCTTCCCACAGGTCCTGCCGGGAAACGGTCTCTTGGATCTTGTTGTTTTTGTTGACGCGTTTGAGTGTGCTCGAGACGGGCACGGCTAGGATCGCCGCGCCGGACTTCGCGGCCGCCTCGAAGACGTTGTCGATCCACGCATCGGCCAGGCAGGGCCGGGCGGCGTCATGGACGCAGACGAAATCGGCTTCCGGCTTGACCCGACCCAGGGCGGCCTCGATCGAATCGGCCCGTTCGGCGCCCCCTTCGACCACGTCGATGCCCAGGATGGCCACGTTCGAGGCGAACTTGAAGTTGAAGTCGTCCCGGTCGTCCTTCGAGATGACCAGGATCAACTGGCAGACGTCGGCCCGATTGAGGAACCGTTCGGCCGAATGGAGCCAGACGGCCCGATTGGCCAGCGGCGCGAACGGCTTCTTGTAGTGCTTGTCATGAAACCGGCGGCTTTGGCCCGCGGCGGGCAAGATCACAGCGAATTTGGCCATGGGCTCCGGTCTCCATGCAGCGGTCAAGCGTATCGGACCATCACAAAACGGCCCACGAAACACTCTATTGTCCGGTTCCACGGGCCCCCGTCAACCCAGCCGGCACCCCCGTAGAAGCGGCGTCTCGCCGCTTTGGGGAGTGAATCTTCTCGAAAGGCAGCCGGGAGTGGGCGCGGAGTTTTCAGGAACGCGGCGGGACGCCGCGTCTACGAGGAGAGGATTCGGCAAGGCGTAAACAAAACCGGCAGGCTGCCGCGAAGGCAGCCTGCCGGAGAACCTCGAAATCGTCCGGCGCGCCGGCCGAATCGACCGGCAGCCCAATGGACGGGTCGCTAGTCCATCGAGATGGCTTCGACCGGACACACGTCGACACACGCGCCGCAATCGCCGCAGGTGTCTTCATCGACGACGGCGATGTCGTCTTGAAGTTCGATAGCGTCCAGGGGGCATGCCTCAACGCACTGGCCGCAACCGGTGCAGGTGTCGGCGTCTACTTTCGCTGCCATTAGCTTGGTCTCCGCTAAGCTAGTTACGACAAAACAAACACAAAACCAAGGCGGAGAGAGGGAAAAGGGGACAGGCGCCTTTTGTGCGAAGCACCCTTCGGGCCGCTGTGCGGCAAAAGGCGCCTGTCCCCTTTTCCCGTCCCCTTGTCCGCCTTCCTATTTCTGTCAAATCATACCTGCCGGAACACGCTCGACTATACCTCGGCAGACGGAATTGTGTCCAGCCATTCTGGGCCACCAACCGGAGACCCCATCCAAAACCCTCTGGGGCTTTTCGGCCAGTTGGCTGTCCGAGAACAGCCCAGTTTTCCTTTTTTCAGCCTTAACTGCTCCACGGGTCGGCTGCTTATTGAGACACAGTCTCACCCCGGGCGGCCTGGCGGCTGAGGCGGTCGGCCCAGTGAAGCGGCTCGGGCAGGCGGCGGCCGGTTAAAAACGCCATTATGGTTTGGCCGCAAAAATCGATGTCCACCCGATGGCCAGGCGAAACGAAGATCGGCCGGCGGCTCCCGGCGGTGGGCCGAATGGCCAGGCCCAAGGGCAGGCCGTCGCATAGCACCGGCCGGCTCTCACGTGGGCGGAGCCCTTCGATGTCGACCCGGCCGACGAGCAGTTTTTTCGTCACGCCGATCGTCGGCAGCCCGGCCAGGATGCCCAGGTGGGTGGCGATGCCCGCATGACGCGGATGC
>JAFGFF010000322.1 GCA_016931075.1 Pirellulales bacterium
AGCAACAGGACGAACGCCGAAGTCGCCAGCAGCACGAGGATGCTTGGTTCGGGCACGGCCGATTCGGGGGCGGCGGGCGACCAGTTGGCCGCGAGGATCGAGGCGTCCAGATCGTCGACCCGGCCGTCGTCGTTGAAGTCGCCCTCTTCCCAGGAGACCCCGTCCTGCCTGAGCCAGTTCTCGGCCAATCGCGCGGCGTCGAGCCTGTCGACCACTTGATCGCCCGTGGCGTCGCCGGGCATCCGGCTGACCACGTCGTCGCTGTAGAACCGGACTTCTGAAAGGCCCCGGTAGCTGTGTGCGACGCCGTCGTACATTTCATCGCCGTAGTTGCTCAGGCATGTGAAACGAACGTGATCCGCCTCGACGTCGGCCAGGGCGATGGCCAATTGGGCGTCGTACATCGGGTAGGAGTCGATGCTGAGGTCGTCGGGCGATTCGGGAATCGTGTAGTTGCCCGGATCGGTGTCGTTTGTGTCGGCCAAGGGTGAATAGGTAAGCCCGTCGTTGTTGGAGACCTCGATCAGGCAGTGTTGGGTGCCGCGATTGACCAACGACTCGGTCGGTTTGGCGAAGCTGTGGTTCCAGATGCGGATTTCGTCCAGTTCGTAGGAGCCGTTCAAATCGAACGTGAGCACCGGATCGAGGCTGGTGCCGGCCAGATTCTCGGAGAGCCAGGTGCCCGCGGTGGAAATGGACTTTGCCGCCGGATCGCCGACGCCCACGCCCTGGTCGGTCATGCCCCTGTTGTTTGTGAGATTCACCGCCTCGAACCACCCGTTGGCGATTTCACTCGTGGTCGTGACGCTCACGTTCCCGATATAGCGGTTATAGGTTGGGACATCCGCGCCGACGCGCAATTCGCTCAGCACCAGATCGTCTTCCATGCCCGGTTGGTCGGCCGTGTCGAAGAGCATCACGTATCGGATATCCTGCCAGTCGACGTCGATCTGATAGTTCTGGGACGTCAATCCGGTGGGAATCGTGTGCTCATAGACCACGGACAGGTCATCCGCCAGGCCCCGAATGGCGTTTCCACCCAAGTCGCGATCCCATCGCCCCGCACCCCTGGGCCATAGGTCGATCCAATTGACATCCATGACCGAACCCAGGTCGATCCGAAAGTAGCCGTTCACCTCGCGGTTGACGTAACAGAAATTGGCGGGGGCCTGATAGAAGATGTCATCCACGGGGACGGGGAACCAACTGTCGTAATGCGAGATGGGCTCGTAGTACTCCGCGCCCGCGGGATGTCCGTAGACGTCTTTCATGTAGGCCACGTTCGTGTTGTCCGTCATTTGGCCCTGGACCGTTTCGGCGTGGGCCAGGCACGTTACGCCCACGCAAAGCAAGATTGAATATCTCCACACCATGATCATGTCCTCCGATAGGCATCCTGAATCGCAACAATATGGTCAAGAAGGGACCGGCAGCGCCGACATGTGGACTCCCGGCGGTCCCCGGAGCCCTGAACAAGGGCCGCCGGCTTCGCCCTCCTCACACGTCATTTCTCCTCAACTCGCCGTTCCGGCCCGCGCGAACGTCTCATTTTTCTGATTGGCCGTTAGCGTCGGCGTCGAAGAACGAGACACACCAGGCCAAGAGTGATCAGCCCCACGAAAGTGGACGGTTCGGGCACTTGGTAGAACCGAACTTCCGACAGGCCGCGGTATTGGCCCGTCTCGTCGCCGTCGTTGTAGTTGCTCAGCGACGTGATGCGGAAGTGATCGGCGGTCAGGCCTCCCAGGTCGATCTGCAGTTGGGCGTCGTACATCGGGTAGGCGCTCGTGCTGAGATCGCCGGGGGCTTCGGGGATCGTGTAATTTCCGTCGCCTAAGTCGCCGCCGTTCGTGTCGGCCAAGGGCGTGTAGGTGACGCCGTCATCGTCAGAATATTCGATAAGGCAATGTTGCGTGCCACGGTGATTCAGAGACGTGGCCGTATTCGCGAAGTTGTGGTTCCAGATGCGGATCATGTCCATTTCGTAGTCGCCGTTCAGATCGAACGTGAGCACCGGATCGGCGCCGCCGCCGGACAGGTCGGTGGACAGCCAGTTTCCGGCGGTCGCGATGGACTTGGCGGCCGGATTACCCACGCCTACACCCTGGTCGGTCATCCCCTTGTTATTTGTAAGATTGATGGCCTCCCACCAGCCGGTGCCCGCATTGAGTTCATTTGTCGTGTTCACGCTCACGTTGCCGATGTAGGTGGGATGGGTCACGACATCTGAGCCGACGCGTAGTTCGCTCAATTGCAGATTTTCGCTGCTCGTGACGTCCAGAAGTCTGACATACTGGATGTCCTGCCAATCAACATCGACGCGATAGTAGTTGCCGCTCACCGTGGTCGGAACCACGAACTCGTCAACAACATTCAGACCGGAGTCGAGTCCCTGGACCTTGTTCCCCTTCAGGTATTTCCAGTTGTTATGCCACAGTTCGACCCAGTCGACGTCCATTACCGACCCGAGGTCTACCCTAAAGTAGCTGTCCACGGTGCGGTTGACGTAGGCGTAGTTCGCAGGGTTCTGATAGAAGACGTCGTCGACAATCACCGGTTCCCAACTGCCGTAATGCGACGTGGGCTGGTAGTACTCGGTGTTTTCCGGGTAACCATAGACATTCTTCATATAGGCCACGTTCGTGTTGTCCAACATTTCCGCCTGGACCACCGCGGCGCAGGTCATGCACGCGAGGGCCGCCAGCGCCCATGCAAAGCCGTTCCACTTCATCGTTGCGTTCTCCTTAAAAAAGGCAGGTGCAGGTGTTAGAAACCAGAATCCAAGCCTCTTCAAAATCCTGGGTGTGCTCCAATCTTCCTTGCCCGTGGTCATTTGCCCTGGGCCTGATCGTCTTGCCCGAGCCATCAAGTTGTCTTGACAAATGACTTGCATTGAGTATAACAATATGAGATGCAAATGCAAGTCTTATGTGTCACGAAATCGCCGATTCCAGATACATTAGAGTCAATTGTGTACATAATACCCAGATTGAAATGATGTATCAAATAACACAATCACAAGCCGGAATGCCCAGGTTGGGGGGGGATCCAGCCTTGCGTTGCATTTGCCCCCCTCTTGTAGAGTGGAATTGAGGGAGATTGAGAGTGGCTCACTTCGTACCGCTTCGTGGCTGGCCGCCTGGCGACGGAAGTATCATAATGAGGAGCAATATGGATGGAGTTTCCCGGATTCAACCGCCGGTTGGCGCGTGCACCGATGACCACACCGCGACACCGTCAGATCTTCAACGAGCTACACCAGGCCATCGCGGCCGGGCAGTATGAGCCGGGCGACAAGCTGCCCACCGAAGCTGAATTGACCGAGTTGTACGGTGTCTCGCGCACGACCGTGACCCGGGCCGTGCGGGACCTTCAGAACGAAGGCATCCTGGAGCGGCGGCGCGGGTCCGGGACCTACGTTGCTCGGCGGGATCCGGCATCAAGCTCTCGTGCCGACATCGCTTTCTTCACCCCCTTCGTGACCAGCCCCGGCCATCTGCCTCATGTCGAAGGCTTGATACATCACTATCTGGCTAGCATCATCGGGCGGAGCCCCAGCCAATCGAGATTCGTCTATCAGTGCTTGAGCGGCGACGAAAGCGAGTCCATTGAGGTCCGGTTTCGCGATTCAGCGCGCCGTATTCTCGAGAGCGACGTTCAGGGAGTTCTCTTCTATCCGGCCATCCTTCCGCCGGAGAAGATGCATCTGAACCAGATGGCCGTCGACTTGCTGGCGACGGCAGGGCTAGAGATCGTCCTTGTCGACCGGGAACTTGACTGTACGCCTCACCGAAGCCCGTTCACCCGAGTGGGATACGATAACGTCCGTGCCGGTTTTCTAATTGCCGATCACCTCGCACAGGTAGGGCGACGCCGGATGGTGTTCGTGGGCTCGTCATCGGTGGCGACGGCGATCGAGGATCGTTGGACCGGTTTCTGTGCCGGACTGCTGCACCATGGAATTTCTCCCAGCCCGGAGATGCTCTTGGAGCCCGGCGATACCGTTACCGCTTCCTTCTGCAAGGCGTTTCTCGACGAGATGCGTCCGGACGCCGTCGTCTGCTATGCCGATCGGATCGTTGCCCAGGTGGGACAGCATCTGGCGAAAATGGGCGTTCGCGCCGGCGAAGACATCGCCCTGGCCGGTTTTGGGGAAGAAGCGGTCGCTTCACTCCTGCCGGTTCCGTTGACGACGGTCGCTTTTCCCGCCGAGCCGTTTGCCGAGGCGGCTTGCGAGGCCATTCTGGAACGTATCGAGAACTCCGACCTGCCGATCCGACAGATTATCATTGACACGGAACTCATCGTCCGGCAATCGACCTCCGCACGGACTGAGTGAATACGGCAACCTGGAAGCCCTCGCGACATTCGCGTGCCTAGGAACGTTTGGTCGGAGCAGTTCTACCGTGCCGATCCCGCCACGACACACCATCCCCCCCGCATCCGTTTGCACCAAGGAGACGCTCATGAACCGCTTAACGATCCTTCTGTTGGTGTTGCTTGTCGCGATCGGGCTGCTCGTGACAAGCGCCGTCCTGACGACAAACCTTCTGGCGTTCTCCTCGGCAGAGAGCGATCCGGCTGCCAATCGCGGCAATGCCAAGCCGACCACACCGGACACAAATGCACGCGGTCCCCGCCCGTTCCCGGCGCTGGAATGGGGCGAATGGAAGCTGCTCGACAAATTGAACGAAGGCTGGGCCCAGACCGACACGGGCGATGTGATCAAGGTCGATGGGCAGTACAAGATGTGGTATGGCGTGCATGGCAACGGCTTCGGGGTCGATGGCGAGTGGAAGATCTGTTACGCCACCTCGCCTGACGGTATTCGCTGGAAACCTCACGGCGTGGTGATGAGCCTTTCGGACAAGGTCGACAGCACGACGAACACGGGCTGCGGCGACCCGGCCGTTTTGTACTTCGGCGGGAAGTACCGCATGTGGTACATCTGGAAGCTCAAGGGCGGATACACGATGAAGAACCGCAAGCCGGACCCAGCCCGACAATGGCAGATCGGCTACGCGACGTCGCCGGACGGCGTCGACTGGACCGACCACACCGACCAGCTATCGTTCCACCCGAGCATGAAGAACAGTTTCTTCAAAGCAACCCACGGGCTGGAGGGGCGAATATACTACGTGAACGACTCGACGCTATGGATGTACTACAACAAGAAGTTCAACGCCGACGGCACGTTTCGGTCCGTGAGCCACGACGGCGGACTGACTTGGGGGCCCGAGTCGGCCGAAATGAAGGAGATTCACCGGTGCTGGAAAGTCTTTTGGCACAACGGGAGCCTTCACATTCTATATAGCCGTTTTGAAGACGAGCCCGGCTCAATCCGAATCGCCGACTCGACCGACGGGCTGAACTGGACCAACTCGCGTGTCTTTTTCGCTGGCAAGCACTGGGACGACTCCGACGCCCTGTTTCCCGTCCGTGCCAAGCAAGATTTTCCTTGCGGCCTGTGCCAGGGCCTCGACATCACGTCCGACCGGTGGGGCCTGTTGGTCAAGAAACTCACCCGCGCCGGCGGCGAACGGCACCGGATGGGGATTGTGCTAGGCAGGATGAAAGAAGGCGAGGTAGCCGGCGGAGAGTAGAGTGACCACGCCTTTGGACTTGGGCGAGATCGGAGGCCGGTCAGCCTACACGATTCTTGCGTTCGAGTTCCTCGATCCGCTGCCGGAGTCGTTCGTTTTCTTCGCGAAGATCGCCTGCCGTTCGGGAGTCGTCAGCGGGGGTGTGTTGGGCACGTTGAACGACCTGATCGTTGGTGAGATAGACGCCACTGAACATCGACGTCTTCACATGGGCCCGCCGAATGTCCCCCTGGGTATCGCGATAGACGATCTGGTAGATCCGCGAGTCCTTCTCACCGAACCAGCCGGGGCCGAAGGGATCCCAACTCTTGTCAAGAAGGGTCCATCCCCGCTGCTGGACATAGGACTCGATTCGTCCGGTGTCGATCGAACCAGCGAGGAGCCGGAACACGACAGCGATAACAATGAACAGGAAAAAGACGCCTGCAACTTCCATCGTACCTTGCTACGATTCGTACATGGCGCCTACGGCGGCACGGGGAGGCGCACGGGGACTTATCGATCGGTCAACGCCCGCATTGTATGGCGGTAACCATTGACCGGCAAGTCGCTGGCGTTCTTCGAACAGTGGCTACTTCAACAGCCGGTCAGAGACGTCCTACCGCTGCCACTCGATAATCACGGGACGTGATGGTTCGATCGACTGCGGTCGGGCCATCTGGTTCATGGCGGGGGGTGAAGGAGTCGTTTGACGCGAGGCCAGAAGCGTGCCCTCCGCGGGGGCGGTTGGGCTGGAACCCCGGGCACGCCAACTTGGATAGGGGGGACTCGATGAGGAAGCCAGTGGCAAGTCCAGCGGCGCCGCGGTGGCCGTGCTGCCCGGGCGGAAGGCCACGGGGGTGGCCGTGGACGAAGAGGCCACGTAGTTGACCGGCACCAGCGGTGGCCGGATAAGGTTCTCGTCGGCTGAAGGATGATGGATCAGGTTGGGCTCGGGCCGCGGGCGACGTCCAGCATCGGCCAGCACAACGGCAGACGGTCTTGTGTTGGGAGCGGGTGTCGTCGGACTGGCGGGCGCCGTGCGACTGGGCCGGCCTTGCTCGACCCAAGCCAGCCAGGTGGTTTGCAGTTGGCCCAGGTCGGCGATCCCGTAGTGACGCTGCGTGGTATGGCCCCAGTTTTTCGTGCGCAGCCCGTCCTCGATGTAGGCGATGAATTTTCGCCGGCCGCCCTGCTGGATGAGATACTCGGCCAGGGAGAAGCCTTGGGCGTATAGGGGCATGACGTCGCGAGGGTAGTCCTTCATCGCGAACATCTGGTTGAACGGGATTCCCCGGTCGGTCCGCAGGAATTGGTCGAGCATCCGGCGGTGCTTGGCCTTTTCGCTTTGGTGCTCGACGCTCGTGGCGGCCCCTTCGTCGGCCCAGCGAGGCAACGGGCAGCGGAAGTGGCTGGCCAGGATCATGTGCGTGATCTCGTGCGGGAGGACCGAGTCGAAGATCCGCTCCCGCGAACCTTGGATGTCCATCCGCCAGCCGAAGACCTCGCCGTCACGGAACATGAACGTCGTTGCCCCGCCGGCGCCCAGGTTGTTTCCGACGCGGACATTCATCACGCACGGACCGGCCCAATTGGGCAGCACCTGCCCGAGCCACGAGGCGGCCAGCTCCTTGCGGAATTTCTCGGCGGCCTGGCCGATCTGGGCGGCCAGTTGCGGGTCGGGGGTCTGCACGACGAAATTGGGCGTTCGGTAGCTGGCCCCCATCGAGAAGGCCAAAACGGCCGCCAGCAATGCGGCCCGATAGAATCGAGCTTCCATGCTCTGGTGCCTCGGATAGGAATTTCAGAGGAGCGTAGTCGGCCTCGTCCGTGCGGCCGGCGTTCAGGATGATTCGCCGTGGTGCAAACGCCGCGCCAAACCGGAGACACTCTGGGGCGAATGATCGCCTAAGATCCGTTTTGCCCGACTGAAAGGAACCGATCCTTCGGCCTGGCGAAGCGCGGCGGCTTGTAAGGATTTCAAAAATCTAGCCGATCGGGCGCGGAGGACCAACCCCGAAATCCCGGCGGGCGGGTTGGGGGGGTAGTGGCTAGTGGCTAGTGGCCAGTGGTTGGGAACGGGGAACCATCAGGACAAAGGGGACAATATTCGGAGTGTGCCACTGGCTATGCCAGTGCTTTTGGAGGACCACGCTCTGAGCATGGCCGAGCCCGCCCGCTAATGGACGCGACGGAGCGAGTTCCCCCAAATTGGCTTATCCACACGGACCCGGCACTGGCGGAACCAGTGGCACTCAATTCCAAAAATGAGCGTGGAAAACCTAGTCACCGGCCACTAACCACTAGCCACTAATCTGCCCGGCGGCTGCGATGCCACCCTCTCCCGGAGGGAGAGGGAAGGAGAGCGAGCCTAGCCGTTTTACTCAGGCGGTGCGGCTGGTGATTTCGAGGAGGTGGTAGCCGAATTGGGTCTTGACCGGGCCGTGGACTTCGCCGACAGCCTCGTTGAAGACGACACGGTCGAACTCGGGCACCATTTGGCCTTGGCCGAATTCACCCAGGTCGCCCCCCTGTTGGCCGGAGGGGCACTTCGAGTGTTTGGCCGCCAGTTGGGCAAAATCGCCCCCGTCGGCCAGTTCCTGCTTCAGCTTATCGCACTCTTCGATCGTTTCGACGAGGATGTGTCGCGCACGTGCTCGGGCCATGATTATCTCCTTGCAGATTGGATGGTTCTTACGAAAAGGAGACAGCCCGGCACGCCCTGCGCACGAGGTGGCGTCCTTTCCTGATTTCGCGGTATCACGGCATTCTATCGGACAATCCGCATCTTGCCCATCCTCTCCGCTGCGTCACAACCACGGTCCAGGCAGGCATTTCGAGGGGACGCGGGGGGCTCTTCGAAGAGGCGTCTCGAAGCGAATGCAACCCTGTGATCCGGGTCTGGTCGATAAAAGCCCAAGCTCCGGACACTCGTACGAGGCTGATCGCTCTGTGTGAAATGGTAAGGACCATCACCGAAGGAAGCAGAATGGAAACTTCATTGCATCGAGAGCTGAAGGATCTTTATGCTGGTGATGGAGCGAGGCTCGAAGCACCGGTCGATCGGTATCGGATCGACGTGGTGACCGACGGCCGGCTGGTCGAGATCCAACACGGTTCGCTGGCCGCCATCCGCGACAAGGTCCGCCGGCTGGTCCACGAGCACGACGTCCTGGTCGTCAAGCCGATCGTCGTCCGCAAGCTGCTGGTCAAGCAAAAGTCCAAGGGGGGCCGAGTCACCGATCGCCGACTCAGCCCGAAACGAGGGCGACTTCTGGACCTTTTCCATGAGCTGGTCCATTTCACCACTGTCTTTCCACACCGACGCCTGACGCTCGAGGTGCCGCTGGTGGACATCGAGGAATGGCGCTACCCGGGCCATGGCCGGCGGCGGCGCTATCGGGCGAACGACCACCAAGTCGAAGACCAGAAACTGGTGACCGTCCACGAAATCCATCGCTTCCGGACGGCCGACGACCTGATCGAGTTGGTCGCGTGTCCCTTGCCGCGTCCCTTTCACACGGGCCACCTGGCCCAGTCGCTGGACGTGGATCGCTGGATCGCTCAACGGATCGCCTATTGC
>JAFGFF010000323.1 GCA_016931075.1 Pirellulales bacterium
AGCCGAGGGTAAATGCTTGGCCGCGGTGATTGCGATGATCCCGCTGCCCGTGCCGACGTCGCAAATCGCCAGGGATTCTTGCCCGCGTGACTTGGCCAGGTCCAACAGCGTGACAACCAGCGACTCCGTCTCGGGTCGAGGGATCAGGACGTCGGGCGTGACGCGGAACGAGAGCGAATAGAACTCTTTGTGGCCGACCAGATAGGCGACCGGCTCGCCGCCAGCCCGGCGTCGGACCAACTCGCGGAACCGCGTGCGGATCGGTTCGTCGGGCTCGTCATCGAAATGGGTGTACAGGGCGATTCGCTCCCAGCCGAGCGACTCGGCCAGCAACACCTCGGCCTCCAGCCGTGGGCTGTCCGACCCGTGGTTGCGGAGATATTCGGTCGTCCAGGTCAACAGCCGTTGAACCGTCCAGGTTTCGGTTTGCGACACGGTTGGGCAGAGGGGTTGGAGAACGGAAAGGATGAAAACGCCGTTGATTATCGGCGATGGGGGCGTTTGGGGCAACGGGAGGGAGGAGAGGGGAGGGGATTGGGGATTAGGGATTGGGGATTGGGGTTGGAATCTGGCGTGCGGGGTGGAAGTAGTTCTTCGGGAGCTAGGGAGATCTAGACCTTGGGGTACGGCCGTGGGCGGTTGTTACGAAGGTTCTTATTCGAGAAACGGCATGGTGGATTCTGACGGAATCAGGTCCGGTGGTCCGGTTCCACGGCGGATGGAACTGGTCCGAGAGATGAATCCTTTTTAGATCGGGCGATCCATTGTCTTCGCACGGGTCGGACGGGAAAACGGGGAGCGTGATTCGAGAAGTGCCCGCGGACGGACCTGCGGGCGAGCGATCGAGCAAAGACGCAAGCAAGGAGAAGAACGTGGACCAGATACAAGTGTTATTGGCCGTCGACTCGTTGATGCTGGGCGAGTTGTTGCGAAGGACGATCGAGCGGGAAGCGGACCTGGTCGTGGTCGGTCAGGTCGACAACCCGATCGATTTGCTCGTGGCCGTCGGCGCGATGGAGCCCGACGTCGTCTTGCACACTTGGCCCGACTCGGACGAGATGCCCGGCGTCTTCTCGCATCTGTTGACCGAGTATCCCGACCTGGTGGTGATCGGGCTGCCCTCGGCGGCCGATCGGGCCGTCTCGTGCCGACAGGTCATCCAGCGGACGGAGACGGCCGTCAGCAGCATCAAGGATTTGTTGGCCGAGATCCGGACGGCGGCGGATTCGTTGCGGCTTCACGCGTAAGGGATATTGAGAGAACCATGCACCAGACCGTCCGAGTCTCGATTCTCAGTCCTTCACGGCTCTTCGCCGAAGCGCTGGCCTTGCGGATGGCCGCCGACGGGCGGCTGGAGTGCGTCGCCGTGACGGATCGAGTCGACGAAGCGGTCGCCAAGCACTCGGGCAAGGCAGTCCAGGTTGTTCTGGTTGATTGTGCCGACGACGTTGACGTTGCGGAACAGCGTGTCTGGGAACTGGCCGGCCGAGCCGACTCGCCGCGAATCGTTGTCGTGGGCGTCGAAAGCGAGCCCGCGACGATCGCCCGACTGATCGAGGCCGGCGCCGGCGGATACGTCGAGCGCGACGCTCATTTCGACAAACTGACCGACGTCGTTTTGGCGCTGGTCGACGGCCGCGCGACCTGTTCGCCGCAGGTATTAGCTCGCGTGATGCGGAAGCTGGAGAAACTCACTCGGGTTAGTCGGGATGTTGCCACCGTTGGGCCATCAGTGACAACGGAATCGCTTAGCCAGCGAGAAATCGAAGTGGCGCGGCTCGTCGCGGCCGGCCTGTTGAACAAGCAGATCGCCCGGCGATTGGGCATCACGCTGACGACCGTGAAGAATCACGTACATCAAGTATTGACGAAATGGAAGTTGTCGCGTCGACGTGATGTCTTGTCCCGCGCGCGGCAACTCGGATGGAACGAAGAGATTTGGGCATTCGCGAGTGCTGGAGGAGAACGCTAACGACCGCACAGTGACACACCGATAAGGAGTCCGTGGACCTTAAGGAGGAATCCATGAGTACGGCATCACTCGATGTTCCCGCAAGATTGCTGGAGCGTCCTCACTCGATCGAGCCCCATCCTGCAGGCTGGATAGCTCGTCGCCGAACCGAGGGGCGGCTCGCGCCGAGGGTTCGGGTCGGCGGCGCCGAAGGACCGGAAGAGGCCGTCTTGAAGATCGCGTCCACGCGCGCCGAGCTGTTCGACGCCTTCGCGCTGGTCTACGATGCATACATTCAACGTGGCCTGATGGAACCGAATCCGTTCGGCATGAGGATCACGCCCTATCACCTTCTGCCCACGACCGAGGTCCTCGTCGCCACGGTCCGGCAGAGCGTCGTCTGCACGATGACCCTGGTGGGCGATGGCGAGATGGGCCTGCCCATGGAAAGCGTCTACGAAAACGAAGTCCTCTGGCGACGGATGCAAGGGAGCCGCGTGGGCGAGGTGTCATGTCTGGCCGATCGGCCGGGTAAGTCGGGCAATTCATGCCGGCTGGCTGTCGAGTTGATGCGGCTGATGGCCCAGAGCGCGAAACGACGCGGTCTGGACGAGTTGCTGATCGCCGTCCACCCGCGACACGCCAAGTTCTACGAGCGGTGCGCCGCGTTCCAGATCATCGGCGAGCAGAAAGAGTACCACTCGGTCTGCGACAACCCGGCCGTCGCGCTGGCCCTGGACCTGCACCGCTCGGCCGTTACCCATCCGAAGCTCTACCAGAAGTTCTTCGGCACGTTCTACCCGGATGAAGTCCTGCGGCATCGTCCCCTGCCCGAATCGCTTCGGGAGGAGATGAGTTTCATCGTGCAAGAGACGGGCGGATTCGCGCCCGACTATCAGCACCAGATGGCCCTGATCACCGCCTGAGTCCAGAAGCACGCAAGTCCCAAGAAATCGAGCGCCCTCGTCATGTGGTCCATCGCCCTGCGAACCTTGATGGCCGATCGCGGAAAGCTGCTGACCGCGCTGGTGGGCGTGGTCTTCTCGATCGTGCTGGTCAACGTCCAGGGCGGCCTGTTCCTCGGCCTGATCCGCAAGGCCAGCCTGCTGGTCGAGCACGGCGAGGCCGATGTCTGGGTCGGCCATAAAAACATGCACAACGTCGATTTCCCGCGAGACATTCCGCGGCGATGGGTCAATCGGGTTCGAGCCGTGCCGGGCGTGCGCCGGGCCGAGGC
>JAFGFF010000324.1 GCA_016931075.1 Pirellulales bacterium
AACCGGTCCAGCTCGCGTTCCGGGTCCAGGGCCGTGGGATCCAGCCCCACGCCGATCACGGCGAACGTCTTCGGGTCGATTGCCTGGCCGCCCAGATCCAGGCCCATGTTCAGACGCCGCTGGACGGCCGCCATGCCGATCGAGTCGGTGTCGAACACGCCGGTGGCCTGAGGGTAGTTGCCCAGCTTGGGCGGGTCGCCCGTGACGAATAGGATGTTGCGAATCTCGCACGCCGCGCAGGCCAGCAGGTCAGCTTGCATCCCGATCAGGTTCCGGTCGCGGCAGCAGAAATGGAGGATCGGCTCGATTTGGGCCTGGTGCAAGATCCGCTCGCAGGCCACCAACGAGGAGATCCGCGAGCTTGCCCTGGGACCGTCGGGCACGTTGATCGCCGAGATGCCGTGCTCGCGCAGCGTCTGGCTCTTCTCGATCAGCGAGGTCAGGTCATAGCCGCGCGGCGGCAACAGCTCGACCGTCGTGATCCATTGGCCCGCGGCCAGCCGGCGACCCAGTTCCGACTTCTCGGCCAAGGGGGCCGGCGTCTGGGGCTGGTCGGTCTGATCAGCTTCGCCCAACACGGGCCGGACAGTCGCCCGGGCGGTTGCCTTGACCGTTTTGACCACTTCGCGAATATGCTCGGGCCCGATGCCGCAGCACCCGCCCACGCCGGCCACGCCCAGCTCGACGTAACGCTTGGCGTAGGTGGCCACGTACTCGGGCGAGCAGAAGTAGATCCGCCGCTGGCCCACTTCCTTGGGCACGCCTGCGTTGGGCATCACCACCAGAGGCAACTTGGTCAGCCGGACGGCCTTTTCTGCGGCCGCCAGCAGGCCGGTCGGGCCGGTCCCGCAGTTCATCCCCATGGCCACGGGCGGCGGCGCATCGCCGGGCAGCGGGGCCAGCATCCGCGCCAAGGGCTCGCCCGCCACACTCTCGCCGTTGTCCAGCACGGCGAACGACAGCATATAGGGCACGTCGGCGTGACGCCGCATGGCCAGGGCGACTTGCTCCATCGCCTTTCTGGTTTGAAGCGTCTCGAACAGAATAAAGTCGGCCCCGCCGGCAAGCAGTGCGTCGATCTGTTGGCCGATCATGTCTTCGAGTTGGTCCTCGAACTGCGGCTGCGAGGGCAACGGCCCGATGTCGCCGGCGACAAACACAGGCCGATCGGCCACGTCGGCCACCTCCCGGGCGATCCGCGCTCCCGCCTTATTCATCTCGGCCGTGTTGTCGGCCAGTCCGAACTTCCCCAGCGCCACCCGGTTCGCCCCAAACGTGTTGGTCGTCAGCACGTCGACGCCCGCGTCGGTGTATTCGGTCAAGATCCGCCGGATCAGCTTCGGATCGGAGAGGCACAATTCGTCATAGCACCGGTTGGTGAAGACGTGGTGCCGGTAGATCTCCGTGCCCATCGCCCCGTCAAAAACAAGCACCCCCCGAGCAAGGGCTTCAGCAAAAGAAGCGGACGCGGCCATGATTCCAGCCATTCGAGCAGGATAGAAGTGTAAGACTCCCGAGGATAAGAGATAATACGTTAATCCGAGCGAGTTGGCGAGTCCTCCTCCCGGAGGACTCGCCCGGGTCTTCGCCGGGCGCCACTGCTGGATTGTCCAGCAATGCTTGACGAAAGGGCCCTGGCACAACACACTGCTGGACAAGCCAGAAGTGGTGCATATTGTATTTCACGCTCCGTAAGGTCACGCACCAAGAAGAAACCATGAAACGCTTCGAGCAGATCTTGCTCATCACGACGTTCGTCGGCTTTTCGTGGCTGGCAATGCAGGCGGTGCACGAGTTGGGGCACGTGGTCGGGGCGTGGGTCACCGGCGGCCGGGTCGAGCGGGTGGTCCTGCATCCGGCCGTCTTCTCGCAGACCGACCTGGCTGCGAATCCACACCCATTGCTGGTCGTTTGGGCTGGACCAGTGGTCGGCGTGGTCTTGCCGCTTTGTGTTTTCTTGCTTGCTCAAGCATACCGGGCACCGGGCGTCTACTTGTTCCGGTGGTTCGCCGGGTTCTGCCTGATTGCCAACGGCGTCTACATCGCCTTCGGGCCGTCGCACGGCGGGGCCGACTCGGGCGTGATGACGGCCCACGGCACGGCCCGAGGGGTCATGGTCCTCTTTGGCCTGGCGACCGTCCCGCTGGGCCTCTATCTCTGGCACCGCCAAGGTCCCCACTTCGGCCTCGGCCCGTCCCAAGGCCAGGTCAACCGCACGGCGACCGTCGCCTCGACGCTATTGCTTTTGGCCGTAGTCGCCGTAGAGCTACTGATCAACAGCCGGTGAGCCGAGTCCCGTAGGTCAGGCTGTGCTTGACATGAATCACCAATCAACACTCTGTGGATTGCTGCCGGGCGCCATGCCTAGACGCTACAAAGACGACGGGATAGAAACGGTAAATTTCATTCACCAGCCGGGCGTCATGCTCTACGCTTGCGCGAAGGTGTCCGGGAATTTCGAGCCCGGCAACCCTAGCGTTTTCAGCCTATGTCGGCCAGGCTCAGCAAGGGTGAATGGAATCCCGAACCCGCTTCCGAGCGTGCTCTGGCTGTAGACGTTTTTGGCAAAGGGGCTACGAAAAGACGAAAGGACGAAAGCACGAAAAGAAGAGAGAGGGGAGGACGAACGCAACCGGTCGCGGTGCTGTTATCCAACGCTCTTCGTCTCTTTCGTCTTTTCGTACTTTCGTGCTTTCGTGGCAAAAAAGCGAGAAACGTTCGTTTCGGGTTGAGGCATCCTGACCATGGACGTTCCTTACATGTCCGCGCAAGCGTCGACATGGCGCCTAAAGATATCGTGAATACCGTGTTTTCCGGGCCCGAATTCCCGGATACACTCCACACTTGCGTGGGCATGTCTTGGGATGCTCTACCTGACCTCTGCATGGCCACGCAATCGTGGACCATGGCACCCTTGATCATGAGAAGCCGAAGGTTGTCCAACCGTGGCCTACGGGTTGAGCATGTCGTCGGTCAGGGTCGTCGTGTTCCACGGCTCGGACGTGGGCGCTCGATCACCGGCAATCTTGGCGTGCTTGCCATCGGGGGTCATCAACAACTGGTAGGTCAGGTAGTCGATGTTTTCGCTGAGGAACTGGGTGCTTCCGTCGCAGAACGCGACGTTCGCAC
>JAFGFF010000325.1 GCA_016931075.1 Pirellulales bacterium
AGAAGCTGCCGGACCTCGCGCGGCGTGAGGACGTATTGACCAAACCGCGGATCCTTCGGCTGAGGCAAGACGTGGACCGAGCCGCCGACCAGGTGCGTCTTATCGGCGTCGCCCTTGAGCACCATGTCGGCCCCGGGATGGTCGGTCCGATCGGTTAGATAGACTTTCGACAAATACTTCTGCTTGTCCCACTCGAAGACGTCGCTGATCTCCAGCGTGCCGATCGCCTGCCCGGCCGGATTGACCAGAGCGACCTCCTGACCGGCGCCAAGCTGCCCGGCCAACTCGGCGGTGACCGGCAGGGCGATCGGAATCGTCCAGGCGTAGAGTTTCCCATTGTGCTCGATGACCGCCTCTTCGAGCACCCGATCGTACGTGGAGGAGTCCATCGGCCCGACCAGCGGGCTCAGGCCCCCGTCGCCGAAGCGATAGACGCTTGAAACGTCCGCCTCGGAAACAGGCAACCGGGCCAAGCCTTTCGCCCGGGCCAGCAGCGCCTCGGCCTCCTCGCCCTCGACCGTGCGACAAACGGGTTCCTCAAGACCACCATGAACAGGCACCAAGCCGGCCATCGGACCCTCCCTATATCGTTTCTTAACAGCTTCATCCAAACAGAACAAAGGGCCGATTCTATCCCACTCCCAAACTCACCGCAACCAGCCATCGAGAAAAAGCCAGGCGTCATCGTTTCATTCGAAGGCCCTGCTATAGTCGGGTGCCATGCCCAGACGACCAAGTTTCGGCCGCATGGCGGCCCAGGGCGAAGACGACCAGGAGGAGGTTGGCGGCCAAACAAGTTAGGACGATTCCCTGGCCGCCGGCGCCGGAGCCGTAGGCGTGCATGCCGCCGGGGAAGAGGAAGTTGACGCCGTACCAGGTGAACAGAATCGATATCGCGCCGAAGACCGCGCCGACGGCCAGGCCCAGGTCGCCGATCCAGCGGACCCAGCGGACGTGCAAGACGATCAGATAGACGAACAGCGTGATCAGGGCCCAGACTTCCTTGCGGTCCCAGCCCCAGGGCCGACCCCAGGCGCAGTCGCCCCAGATCGCGCCGGTGATCGTTCCGGCGGCAAGCAGCAGCACGGCCAACTGCATGGCCTTGAGGATGGTGCCGGCCATCGACGCACAGACGGCCGGTGGACGCCGCGCGCCGTCCACTATTCGATAGGGCCCAAAGGCAAAGGCCGCCAGCGACAGGTTGCCCAGTCCCCAGGCCAACGCCCCGGGCGCGTAGCTGGCCACGATCACCAGGACGTGGATCGCCAGCCAAAAATTGCTCCGAACGATCGCGGCCATCTTCAGGTTGATCTCGCGGTCGAACACCTCGCCCGGCGCGAGACAGGCCGCGAGATAGGCTAGCAGGCCCACGGCCGCGCCGGCCGCGATCAGCACCCGTCGGGCGACCACTTCGTCGAACAACCGGCCCGGGCCGGCGCGGACCACGCCCACCGGCGAGAGCACGAGTCCAACCAGCAGCGCCACGCCCGCGCGGGACGCCAGCCACAGCCCGATGCTCAGCAATCCGAGAGTGACCAGCCACAGCGCAATCGCCCCGGTCCACGCGCCGGCGGTCGGGGCGGCCGCCTGCGGAGTGAGAACGACCAACGGCGATCCGCCCGGGCCGAACCGACCAAGGACCAATACATACAACAAAGCTCCACAGAGCAGGCCCTCGGCCGCAAGGAGTGCGATCCGCAAGGGCGACGCACCGGCCGGGATACGCAACACGCCCTTCCCCTCGGGCTGAGTTTCTTGTTGTTCCTCTTCGCGTTTGGAAGGCAGGGCCGTCATTCGCCAGGCCGCAACCAGGCTCGGCCCGAACAACGGCGCCAGCCCAAATCCCATCGCCAGCAGCGTCGCGGCCAGGCCGACGAACAGGACCGTCTCGAACATGCCCGTCACAGGCACCATGCCGGTGATCGTTCCCCGGAGAGTCAATCCGACCAGGGCAAAGCCTTGCCCGACAGCCAGGAGAAGGAGTCCCAACCCAACCAAGAATCGTCGGGCTTTGCCCCACGCCAGCACCAACACAGCCAGCCCGGCGGCCGTAAACAGCCATGCCCGATTAAAAGCGTCCAGCCGGTTGTAGAGGAGTTCAGCCCGGGCGAATCCGGGCGGTGGATAGGCGGTCCGCTCCAGGAGTGATTCATCCTTTTGCCGAAGGGGCAACTTCTCGCGCAACGGCCCGACCGTTTCGCCCAGCTTCCGGACTGCGTCGGCGAACCGCTGCATCGCGTCGGTCACCCGGGTCGAGCGATCGGCCGCATCCCGATCGGTGTACGCTTCACTCAGGGCATCCCAGGCCCCACGGACTTCAGACACCTGTTCCGGCGGATAACCTTCCAATGCTTCCGGCGAGGCGTAAAGGAGCTGCTGCAAGCTGATCCACGGCGGGGTCAGGTCGCCCGGGTCGCGGTCTTGCTCCAATGCCCAGGGATCCAACGCCGGCACGAGCCGGAGCCGCCGTTGGCCGGGCCCCAAAGGGCCGTTGTCGTACAGGGCCCCGTCCAACGCGGCCGCCTGTCGGGCGAACTGCCGGGCCTGGCCGGCCAGGTCGTTGAACATTCCACGAATGGAGGAGGGCATGCCGCCGGTTTGCTCTTCGTCGAACACTCGATCGCGCAGTCCTCCGGTGATCAACGCCAGCGTTTTCGACGATTGGACCATCGCGGCCACGGGCGGTTGGGCCTCGGCCAGCGTTACGTCCGGCCGACGCCACAAGGCGGCCAGTTCCCGCAAGGTCTTTTGGGTCTGGTCGACAGCCGTGCCCAACGCGCCCCCTTGACCGGCCTGGATCCACGGGTGAAGCTGCTGCTCCAGCGGGTCGCGCCATGTCAGGACCACTTCAGCCACCCGCGCGTCGAACGCCGGCCGACCGATCGCCGGCTTGACCGGATCGTACGTCAAGACCCGATAGGCCGTGTACGCCCGATCCAGCGCGTACACCGCCTTGTCCGTCTCGTTCGGTTCGAATTTCTCATTGTTCTGCCGTGCCTCGTGTTGGGCCCAGGCAAGCTCTTCCAGCCGCTTGTAGAACCCAGTGGCCCGATCGAGCTGACGGGGCGAGACATAAAGCAGCGGGCGGCCGTCCGGCCCGGTCAGCGGCACGTCGAGCAGCTTCTCGCGAAGCTCTGGATCCTCGGCTTTCAGGAAGGCGACGTCTTGCCATCGCTCGGGCTCGACCAGCCAGCTCAGCAGCAGTTCCGACGGCGTGAACGTTCGCGGCTGCCCGTCGGGGAACAGAACATCAGTTTCCGTGCCCGACGGCGGGGCCAGACGAGGTTTGTCGCTCCCGGTAATTTGGTGCACGACCCGTCGGGCAAGCGTCTCCAGCGGCATCGCCCGACCGCCATCGAACACGGGCATCTCGCGCCACGCGCGGTCGTCGGGCGACTGAACGGCCCGGGCAGCGGCAAGCGGGATGACGACCAGGAGGGCCGTCGCCAGAAACCGTCCGATTTGCCGAATTGCCCAGTGATTCATGAAAACGGAACGCTACGTCTTGAGGTAATACATCACCACGATGCCGACGATCAGCATCAGACAGCCGGCGTAGAACCAATGTCGGCCCGGGTTGTAGTGGATGGAGAAGACCGACCCGGACAGCTCGTCGCACGGGCGTCGCCCATCGACATGCCGGTCGAACGTCTCGCTGCCAGCCAGGAAGGGCCCTTCGAAGCTGGATTGGAAGATTCGGAACGTCCGGCCCGAGGTCGGGGCGACCACCGCCAGCGGCCGGTTGATCTCGATGGTTGCGTCCTTCATCAGAATAGGCGTCTCGTCCGCATTGTCGCCTTGGGTCGGTTGCCCGAGGATGTCGACTCGGCTGAAGTAATGGGCCGGCTGCGACGTGCCCGGGTCGAGCCGCCGCGTGCTCTTATGCAGTGCGATCTGGAACCCCAGATCAAACGGCCGGTCGTCCATCTCGACCGTCACGCGGCGGCCATCGCCGTCGACGGTTCGCGACATGGTTTCCCGCATGGTCCCGCGGCCACGGTGTGTCAGCCAGAACTCCTCGGCATGTCTGTCCACGGTCAGACGCACTCGGGCGGCCGGAAAGGTGGCGACTTCTTCGCCCGGCCTGAACGGCTCGGGCTCCATCTCGATGGTGGGCTCCACCGCGGCCACGTACTGCTTGACGAACATCCGTACCGGCTTGTCGGTATCCGAAAACGTTGTCACCTCTGATCCGTCCGTGGGCAGTGAGCTCGGTTTGTCCGACAGCAGCGTCGAACCGTTCCACTGGCGATAGATCAGCTTCTCCTCGGGCGTTTGCAGGATGTCGATCCGCCGCTGGGCCGCTGCCTTCCGCGTGACCTCGGGCACGTCCTCGGCCGCCTTGTCGTCCGGTTTCCGCTTACCTTCGAACCAGTAGTCTCCGTACACGCCGTGGCGACGATCCGGCTGGTTGACGTTCGGACGGATCGCACTGAGCAGCATCATGCCGGACGGGGCCTCCGCCGGTGCATCCTGCCGGGTGATCTTCAACCGGGCCGTCAGGCTGGATGGTTTGAAGTCGTCCAGTTCGACACGTAGTCCCGTCTTGCCCAAGGGCACGGGTGGTTTGCCCAGCAAATCGTCGACGAGCAGCCGGTAGGGCTTGCCCTCGACACATAGGACCAATTGGCCCAGCTTCCCCAGCGAGCCCTCGGGCCGGGCGAGCGAAAAGGCCTCCGTCTCCTCGGAGTTTAAAGCGGTGCGAAACGAAATGCCCGTATTCGGATCGGCCTGACGTTGCGTGCCGAACAGGACGCGTTGGTGGCCTTCGTGCGGAGTGCGGACCATGCTGACCAGGAACTCCAGCGTCTTGACCGCCCCGTGGGCTGCAGCCTTGTCCGCGCCGGTGCTACTGACTCCCAGTGCCAGCCGAGGAACAGGCGAGGGCCGCGAGTCGGCCAGGTAGTCGACCAGTTCGAGCGTGACGCCGTCCTTGTCATGGAGCACGCCCTTGTCACGGTGTGCGACGTGCCACGGCCCGATCGGCAACTTGCCCCAGCCATAGTCACACCAATTGAACGGCCCCGGATCGAAAGGAATCTCGACCGTCTTGGCGCGCCACCTCCCCTCTCCCTTTGGGAGAGGGGCCGGGGGTGAGGGCGGATTGCCCTCGTGCTTCACATCCATTCCGCCCCCCTGCTCGATCGGCTCTTCAACCCGCAGCAACAATCGCGGCCTGTTCTCCAACGCCGTCCCGCCGGTCTCGCCCTCGAAGAGAACCATCCGACCATCGATCCCTTGACGGAACGTGGCCCAGGCACCAATTAGGATAAAAACGACGCCCAGGTGAACCAGGAGAAAGCCCACGTGCCGCCGTCGCCACGGGAGCCGGGTCAGGGCCGCCGCAATGACATTCACGCCGACCAGACACAACAGGACAGCGAACCACCACGTGTGGTAGACGGCGAATTGGGCCACCTCGAGGTTGTAGAGATGGTCGATCGCCACGGCCATGATCAGCACGAGCGCCACCACCACCAGCAAGCCCGTGGCCACCGCGGCCGAGCCTACCACCTTCAACGGCCGCACAAAGCTCCCCCAAAACGAGCGGTCGGGCGAGGAAGGGGAGGGAGAGGCCATGGGGGAGACAGCTTCGAGGAACAGTCAACTCCCCTCTCCCTTTGGGAGAGGGGCCGGGGTGAGGGCGGGGCTTGTTACCAGAAACCGATGATCGACGATCCCGAGCAATCCGACATCGTCCCCATCGGTCACCACGGACCGAATTATAGTGCCCCAGGCCAGTTTAGGGCAATCCGTCAGTCTAGCTGACGCTCCGGGCACGCTTGACAAGCAGTCCGACGCGTCTACGATGAAAGAGTGTCAAACTGGCGCGATCATTGAACTTCGGTAAGGCCAAGAGAACTTGAGAAAGGCCTCACGTTGACGGCGTGAGGTTTTTTTTTGTCGTCTGGAGAATATCGACAGAAAGACGAACTCTTCAAGATTGGCCGGGCAATTACGGTAGCAACGTACCCTCACCCCCGGCCCCTCTCCCAAAGGGAGAGGGGAGACGCCTGTTAACAGAACCTTGGATAGAACCATGATGGGAAATGTCTCTCGCGGTAGAATGCTCGCTTCGAGTCTTTTTGTGATCTTGGCTATGATATTGGTTCTTGCGGGCAGCCCGTGGGCACAAGCGGCGGACAAGACGATGGGCAGTCAGGTGGAACGGTTCGACGGACGCGGCGGGGCCTTGCCCAAGGGTTGGGCAACCGACGGCGGCCGGTGGCGGGTGGCCGACGGGAGTCTGCTGGTCGATTCGCTCGACGGCGAGGCGTACGCCCTCATGGGCGAGCCCAGTTGGGAGAACTACGACCTCAGCGTCAGCGCCGCGTTCGAGGAAACGAAAAACCCGTCGCGCTGGCTGGCGATTGTCTTTCGGGCAGGTCGTCCCGGCCAGGCGCCCTGGTCGCAAGTCAGTTTTCGCCGGCAGTCGAGCCAGCGGCGCGGCGTCGAGTTCGCCGTGCGGACCGGGGCCAAGAATTGGAGCGTGCGGACCTATTCGAAGACAGCCAAGGATTTTCAACTCGGCCAGGCCCGCGAGTTGCGAGTCGCCGTTCGCGGCACGACGGTCCAGGTCTACGTCGACGGCAAGCCGGTGCTCGAAAACGCGTACTGCGTGGATCGCGCGAAGGGGCGCATCGGATTGGGCGTGAGCGGTTGCCGTGCTCGATTCGACGATTTCCGCGTTGAGCGGTTGCCCGACTCGCCTCGCCGGTCGACCGAGTTGCACCCGACCCTGGTGGTTGCCCACCGGGGTTTTTCGGCCCGGGCTCCGGAAAACACGTTGTCGGCGGCGAAGGAGGCCATTCGTAGCGGCGCGACGGGCTGCGAGTTCGACGTCCGCCGGTGCAAGAGCGGCCAGATCGTCCTCATGCACGACCTGACCGTCGATCGCACGACCAACGGTAAGGGCAAAGTAACCGACCTGACGTTTGCCCAGTTGAGAAAGCTGGACGCCGGCTCTTGGAAAGGACGCCGCTGGAAGGGCGAACCGGTCCCGACGCTCGACGAGGTGCTGGCCGTGCTTCGCGGCTCGGGCTGCACGCCCGTCATCGAAATCAAAGTGAAAGGCATCTCGCGCGAAGTGGTCGAGGCCGTCCGCCGCGCCGGCATGATGGACCAGGCCGCCGTGATCGCCTTCGACGCCGACGTCGTCCGCGATGTCCGCGAGATCGAACCCCGCCTCCCCTGCTCGTGGCTCTCGGGCGAGCGTCCCAAGGGCGCCACGGCCCAGCGCGCCGCCAAGATCGCGGCCGACGCCCGAGGGAGCAAGACGAACATGGTCGACCTGCACTACCAGCTTCTCTCGGAAGAGATGATCGCCGAGCTGCACCGGCAGGGCCTGGTCGTTTGGGCGTGGACGGTCGACGATCCGGTCGTGATGCGGGCCCTGATGCAGTGGCGCGTCGACGCCATCACCACCAACCGCCCGGAATTGGTCCTCGGCCAGCTTCAAAAGGCCGGCAAGACGCCCGCCCGTCTCGCCTCGCCCTGACACGTCACACGCTGAAGCGAATCAACAGAATGTCGTCGTCTTGGACGACGTAGTCCTTGGGCTCCTGGCGGACGAGATGCTGGGCCTTGACCTCGCGTTCGCTGCCTAGGCGGACCAAATCGGCGCAGGTCATGATCTCGGCACGGATGAAGCCCCGGGCAAGATCGGTGTGGATGCCGGCGGCGGCGTCCAGGGCCGTGCCGCCTTGGGGCAAGAGCCAGGTGCGGACTTCCTTCTCGCCGGCGGTGAAGAAGATCATCTGGCCGGCCGTGGCGAGCATCCGGTGAATCAAGCCGTCGCGATCCGACCCGCCCACGCCCATCTCCGCTTCGAACTCGGCCCGGTCCTCGGGCGACATCCGGGCAAGTTCCAACTCCAGTCCGGCGGGTACGGCCACGACGGGCAGGACGTCGGTCGAGGTTTCGGTGAATCGCTCGGGCTTCTCCTCGTCATCGGCCGTGTTGACGACGACCATACGGGGTTTCTCACTCAGCAAGCGGAACGCCCGGGTGACCTTGAGCTGATCGTCGGTCATGTCCCCTTCACGTAGCGGGCGACCGACCTCCATCGCCTCAAGCACGATTTGGAGCGTGCGCTGCTCGTGTTCCAACTGCTCGCGTTCCGGGCGGGGAATCGGTTTGGTCAGCGATTGGGCGACCCGTTCGAGCCGGCCGGAAAGGATCTCCATGTCAGCCAGCATGAGGTCCTCGTCGAACGAGCGCAGGTCGGCCATCGGGTCGGAACCGTCGAAGGCGGCCACGACCAGGACCAGGCAGCCCGCCTCGCGCAGCAGGGCCAGCCGGGTCGCGTTGCCCTGGTGGTCGCGGCTGAGGCCGGGCGTGTCGACCAGTTCGATGGCGGCTCTGGTGATCTTCTTCGGATGATAGATTTCAACCAACGCGTCGATCCGCGGCTCGGGGATCTCGGCCATCGCCGACTGGCCCGAGTGACTCAACGCCGCGTCCGCCGCCACGCCCGTCAACCACTCGAAGAGCGTGCTCTTGCCCGAACCTTGGTATCCGACCAGTCCGATCTTCATGCGTTCCTCTTCAATTCACTTCCCGCTTCCTCACGACTTTTCCGCGCAAGCGGCCTCGAGCCGAGCCAATGCTTGTTCTACCGCGTCGCTGCGAGGGTTGTCCAGGGGCCGGTGGCCGAAACGGACCTGGTAAAAAGCGTCGACCACCTGCACCGGCAGCGGGGCCAACGCCGGATCGGAAACATTCCGAGCGAGCTGTTCGCCGGCGCAATGGGCGAATTGGCGGGGCGTTTGGCCTGGAGGGCGGACCAGGCCACGTCGGCCGAGGATGCCTCCGAGGCGTTGGTAGAACTCAACCTCGACTCGATGCCGCTCGCGTCGCCTCCGCCGCGCGAGCACGATTCGCCCCCGCACGGCCCGCCATGTCCAGCGGACCAGGCGATAGAACACGACCAGCAACAGGCAGACGCCCACGGAGACCAGCCCGCCGCGCCAACTGAACCAGGCCGAGACGTTCCAGTTGCGTGGATCGAGAGTGTGCAACACCGCGCGTCCCATCCGCCGCCACCAGTCGGGATCGACCAGGCTCTGGTAGGCGCTCTTGGCCGCGTTGGCCAACGGTTCGTAGACCGCCCGGCGTTGGCGCGACTGGTCCATGTCCATGACGTAGCTGCCCCACACATACTTGAGCCAATCGAGTCCCTGGCCCATCGGCGACACCAGCGCGGTCAGGGCGCCCTGGTCGTCCTCGCTCGCGGGCGTGGCGTCGAGCCGGAGCCAGGCGCCATAGACCCACTCCGGGTCGTCGCGCAAGCCCTCGGGCAGTTGGTCAGGAGCGAAGTACGCCTCGACCCAGGTGTGCGCTTGAAGCTGGCGGACCTGGTAGAACTGGCCCAAGTCGTTGTACTCGTCGCAACAGTAGCCGACGACCAGTCGCGTCGGGAATCCCTGGCTCCGCAACATCATGGCCAAGGCCGAGGCGAAGTACTCGCAGTGGCCTCGAGGATTGTTGGCGACGAAGTCCTCCAGCGGGTCCAACGCGGGGTCGCGAGGCTGCGGTTGGAGGCTATAGCTGAACCGTTTGGAGTAATGCAGTCGACCGGCCAGGTATCGGGCACGCTCCAGCGGACGTGTCAGCGGAATCCGCGATTCGTCGCTCCACTGTTGGGCCAGGGCCACCAGCGAAGGCATGTCCTCGGCCGGCACGTTCAGCAGACGCCCGACGTCGGGCCGCCTTAACGCCGGCACGAGTTCCGACTGTGTCCGGCCGTTGAATCCCGTTGTCAGGAGCGAGAACGTGAACCGCTCGTAGCAAATCTCTTCGTCACGCAGCAGCCGCTCGCGGATCGGATCAAAACGCAGCCAAGGGTTTTCTTTTTCGATCAGGAAGGGACGCACATGGAACAGCTCGGGACGCTCCATCGGTTCGACGGTGATCTGTTGCCGGACGACCTGTCGCCCGATGGGACGTCTGGTCGGCTCGACTCGCTCGGTCCGGTCGCCACGGAAGGGATGATGCCAGGCCCGGTCGCGGTATCGCGTGAGGATCGTCCCATGCAAATAAAGGCTCTCGCCGGCGCGATAGCGCTGGCCCGTATCGACATCGGTCAGGGCCACGCGCGCGACCTCCTCGCGGTTCTGGACGACGTGGCCCAACTCGCCCAACGTGACCGAGCCGGAATAGCCGACTGTTTGCTGCGGCGCGGCCAGGGGGCTTCGCCAAGCGGGCTGGCCCAATCGCGGAAGCGTGAAGAAAGCGATCGCCGTCAGGACCAATGTGGACAGGGTCATCGTCGTGATCCGCCAGAGCAGCTCGCCGCCCCGTCCCTGATGGGCTGCCCCGTCGTCGCCGTCGCCGGCCAGGTTCGACCGGACGGCGGCCAGCGGCCAGAGCCGCTCGACCACGATGCCCGACATGACCCGGTCCTTGCCCGACGTATAGCGTTTCGCCTCGCGATAGAGAAACAACAAGGCCAACACGGCCAGCGCGGCCGGCAGATAGACCAGCAGCAACAGGCCGAACGTGGCCCCGCGGGTGAAGACGGCCGTGATCATCACCTCTAGCACGCTCACCACGAGCAACTGGGCGTAGATCCGTGTGTCCTTGCGTTGGAAGAGGAGGATGATCTGCAAGTAGACAAGCAGTCGGGCGATCGACAGGATCGACATTGTGCCGGAGATCGGCATCACCTGCTGGAACGTGAGCAGAGCGGCCCCCAACGCCAGGATGCTAGCCACCATGCGGTTGAGCCGGAACCACCCGGCCACGTCGGTCACCCCGATCGACACGGCCGACGCTAGAATCACCACCCCCGGCAGCGTCACGTCCCCTTGAATGGCCCCCAACGCCAACGCCCCCAGGGCTGTCACCGCTGCCGTGCCAAGTTGGAGATATCGTTCGACGTGCATGAATGACAGGTTACCAACTTCGCGAGAAACCGTCCAATCCTAGAACCCTGGAGGATGCATTCTGTAGGGAACGCCCTCTGTGGCGTTCCTTTTGCGCGACGCTCCTTTTCAAGTCCCGCCGGATCACGACCCGGTCTACATGAATAATCCGGGTTACTGGTCAGGGAAGCCAAACAGGGGACTTACGTCCCCCGCTCGGTTCCAATCCCCAATCCCGAGTCCCAAGTCCCTAGCCCCCCGCCCCCCGCCCCTCGCCCCCAATCCCCAGCAAGGCCCTCGCGTTGGCCGTCGTCTGGGCGGCCAACTCCTTGGCCGAACAGCCTCGCAACGCGGCCAGGGACTCCAGGGTGTGGACGATCAGGGCCGGTTCGTTGCGTTTCTTCTTGCCTCGCAACGGGTGGGGCGTCAGGTAGGGGCTGTCGGTCTCGATCAACAACCAGTCGGCCGGCACGCTTGAGGCCACATCTCGCAAGGGCCCGAACTTCTTGTTCGTATAGCTGACCGCGCCGGAGAAGCTCAGGTAGAGGCCCAATTCGAGGCACTCGTCGGCCATGGCCTGGCTGCCGCTGAACGAGTGGATCAGCCCGCGCAGCGGCCCTCGCAGCCGGGCGTCGCGGAGCATGGTCAGGACGTCGTCATCGCAGTCACGGCAGTGAATCAGCACGGGCAGATCGCGCTCTTGACTCAGACGAAGATGCCGGTCGAAATAGTCTTGTTGCATCTCGAAGGGCGTGTAGTCCCAGTAGCGATCCAGGCCCGTCTCGCCCAGGGCGATCACCTCGGGCTGCTCGACCAATTCGACCACCCGGTCCCAATCGCCCGGCTGTGCCTCGGCACAACTGTTCGGCTGGATGCCGACGGCCGCATGGATCATCTCGTGCTGCCGAGCCAAGTGAACGACTTTCGCACTCGACGCCGCGCAGATGCCGACGCAGAGCACGGCCTCGACCCCGACCTCGGCCGCCCGATCGAGCATGGCGTCGAAATCGGCCTCGAACCGCGAATCGTCCAGATGAGCATGGGTATCGATAAGATTCATTGCGTTCTTATGCCAATGTAGGAGGCGACTCCTGTCGCCGAACGGCTGACCGTCGAGGCTATTTCGGCGACAGGAATCGCCTCCTACAATTCTGACGGCACACGTTGCTTGATTACTTGCAAAGCAGCGATGCGGCCGCGTCGGCCCAGGTGTACAGGCCGTTCCACCAGACGCCCCAGACCAGCAGCGGCACGGTGCAGAGCAGGCAGACCATGCCGGCCGACGAGGCCAGCGGGATGATCACGGCCGGGCGATAACGCGACGGCTCGCCGAGCATCATGACCTTCACGACCCGCAGGTAGTAGAACAGGCTCAACACCGTATTGGCCAGGCCGACGACCAACAGCAGCACCAGCCCGGCCTGATAGACCGAGGCGAAGGCGGCGAACTTGGCGGCGAACCCAGCCAGCGGCGGCAGGCCCACCAGGCTGAACAGGACGACCGCCAGGCAGACGGCCAGGCCGGTCGACGTGCGGATCAGCCCCGACAGGGCGTCGATCTCTTCGCTGCCCGACCGGTTGCGGACATAGGCCACCACGGCGAACGCGCCCAGGTTCATGAACATGTAGACGGCCACGTAGAAGAGCATCGAGCCGGCGGCGGCCCGGGCGGCGGTCAGGTCCGTGCCGATCAGGGCGGACAGGGCGGCCACGGGCATCATCAGGTAGCCGGCGTGGGCGATGGTCGAATAGGCCAGCAGCCGCTTCATGTTCGTCTGACCATAAGCGGCCAAGTTGCCAAACGTGCAGGTCACGGCCGCGGCGGCCGCGATCATGAGCGTCATGTATTGGCGGATCGGTTCGAGGTGGACCATGTCGTCCGCGTTGGGCGTGTAGCCGAAGACGACGACCAGCCGCACCAAGAGCCCCAGGGCGGCCGCCTTCGAGGCGATCGAGAGGAATCCGGCCACTTCGGCCGTGGCCCCTTCGAACACGTCGGGCGCCCAGAAGTGGAACGGCACGGCCGAGAGCTTGAAACCCAGCCCGATCATCAGCATCAGTCCGCCGAGGATCAACACGAGATAGCGGCTCGACGCCTGGTCGTGGGCAAACATGTCGACAACGGCCGCCGCCATGGTGGGCAGGTGGACCGAGCCGAGCGCGCCGGCCAGCAGACTAATGCCGTAGAGCATGATTCCGGCCGTGCCAGCGCCGTAGATGGCGTACTTCAACGCGGCCTCGGCCCCCCTGCGTTCGTGCCGCAACATGCCGGCCAGGACGTAGGACGGCACGCTGGCCATCTCGATGCCCAGGAAAACGATCAGGATATGGTTGGCCGAGACCATCAGACACATGCCCAGGATGGCTCCGAGGATCAGGACGAAGAACTCGGTGGCGTGCGTGTCACGCGGGATGCCGCTGGATCGGGTGAACAGGACGAACAAAAGCAGGAAGAAGAACAGCAGGCACCGCAGATAGACCGAAAACGTGTCGTGCAGCAACATGCCGGTGAAGATCGACTCGGCCGTTTTCATTCCGCCCGACAGTTGTGACCAGGGAGCCGCCAGCCACAGGGCCGCCACCGCCCCAGCCGCCGTGATCCAGAACGGACCTTCCTTCCACCGGGGCATGAGCATCCGTGAGAGCAACAAGACGACGATCGTCGCGCACAACGCCAACTCGGGCCGGAATCCGGCAAGCGTCGGACCGAGCGTGTCGGTCAGGGCGTTCTCGATCAGCGAATGAAACGTCACGGCCGGCTCGCCTCCTTCGCTCGCGGGACAGGTCGGACGTCGGCCAGGACGAATTGATGGGTGCCACGGTTGGCTTGCCCAACCGTGTTTGCCGCACTGCTGGGCAAGCCAGCAGTGGCACCCGAGCATGGTTTTCTCATCCCGGCATCATCTTCCGCCCCGAAGGGGCTTGGTTCTCCCAGCCCAGGGCAACGCCCTGGGGCGGAGGGGTTCCACGGCGAGAGATCGGCCCAACGGGCCAACGGTTCTCCGGGAACGGGCGAAAATGAACGGTTGGCCCGTTGGGCCGAGGCAACCGGCTCGGCGTCCACCCGACCCAGGGCGTTGCACTGGGCTGGGAGAACCGGCCGGCCTTCGGCCTGCGACACTTTAGTTGAAACTGATCCGCCGCCGTTCTTCTCTTCCGACTCGAGGGCCTTCTTCATCCGAGGGACCTTGACCTTTTCCATCCAGGTGGCCAACTCTTGGACGTTCTGGTTGATCGTCGGCTCGGTGTAATCCAACAGGGCCTTGGGATAGACGCCCAGGATGACAGCCAGAATGAGCAGCGGTGCGGCGATGGCGATTTCTCGGGGCGTCATTCGGGTGAGTGCTTCGCCGTGAGGGCCTTTATACTCGGGTCCCAAGTACACCCGCTGGATCGTCCAGAGGATGTAGCCGGCCGTGAGGATAACGACCGACGCGGCGATGACCGCCAGGACCGTGCTGTATTTCCAGACCGACAGGACGACGAACGCCTCGCCGATGAACCCGCACAGCCCGGGCAGACCCAGCGCGGCGAAGAAAATGCCCATGGCCAGGCCGCTGTAGACGGGCATCTTGGCGAACAGGCCGCCGAACTGGTCCAGGTCGCGGTGATGCACCCGGTCGTAGACCACGCCGACCAGGAAGAACATGCCGGCCGAGCTGATGCCGTGGGCGATCATCTGAAACATGGCGCCGTTCATGCCCAAGTTCCAGTAGTCGGTCATCATCTGATTGCCCGCCGTGATCGACCAGACGCCCATGCCCAGCACGACGTAGCCCATGTGGCTGACCGAACTGTAGGCGACCAGTCGCTTGAAGTCCTTTTGGGCCATCGCGGCGAACGCTCCATAGACCATGCTCAACGCGCCGATCCCGCAGACCAACCAGGCCAACTCGTAAGCCGCGTCGGGACAGATCGGGTAGCAGATCCGCAGGATGCCGTACCCACCCATCTTCAAAAGCACGCCGGCCAGGATCATCGAGATGGGCGTCGGGGCCTCGACGTGGGCGTCGGGCAACCACGTATGGATCGGGACGGCCGGCACCTTGACCAGGAACCCGACCAGCAACAACAGGAACGCCCACCACTGGATCGACTTGCCCAGGAAGAGTTCCTTGTCGAACGGCGAGTTTTCCAACTGGCCGATCTTGGCCAAGGCCAGCAGGTTGAATGTATGAACGGGCTGTTCGAGTTCCTCCGCGCTGAGCACGCCGCCGCCCGGCGGAAGCAGATCTTGCGCGACGTGACACTCGGCCAGTTGCGCCGGGCTCAACAGCCGCAGGTCGCTCGAGAAGTAGAGCATCAGCAACGCGATGAGCATCATCACGCTGCCGGCCAGCGTGAAGAGGAAGAACTTGATGGCCGCGTACTCGCGCCGGGGGCCGCCCCAGACGCCAATCAGGAAGTACATCGGCAGCAGCATCACCTCCCACAGGACGTAGAACAGGAAGAAGTCCAACGCCATGAACACGCCCAGCATGCCCGTCTCGAGCAAGAGGAACAGGATGCAATAGGCCTTCACGTGCCGGTCGATCCTGAGGCTGGCCGCCATGGCCAACAGGCTCAAGAACGACGTCAGCACGACCAGCGGCAGGCTGATTCCGTCGACGCCCAGGAAGTAGTCGATGTTGAACGACGGAATCCAGTCGACCGAAAACGCGTGCTGCATCTGGCCATTGCCCAGCGTGAATCGGACCGACTCGCTCGACCCGCCCGGCAGGGCCAACCACACGGTCAGCGCGAACACGGTCGCCGTGAGCACGAGCGAAAACGTCTTGACCAGATCGGGACGCCCCTTGGGCAGGAAGCACGTCACCAACGCGCCGGCCGCGGGCAGAAAAACGATCAGGCTCAAAAAGGCGACGGGATTGGAAAAAAGATTCATGATGACCACATGCAAACGTTTTGTTTCAGTTCTTCCCCGGTCTCATCACGGGAAAGAGGAAGGCGGCCGACCTACGAGCCGGCGGCCATGATGTAACTCCAATACAAGGTGATCACGACGAACAGGGTCACCGTGCAAAAGGCGATCGCCATGACATACTGCCGAATGTTGCCCGTCTGCACCGCGCGCAGGGCCAGGCCCAACCGGTGCGTCTGTCGGGCGATCTGGTTGACCAGGCCGTCGACCAGCAGCCGGTCGATCCATTCATCCAGCCGCGAGATCCATTTCACGAATCGGGCCGAGTTGTCGGCCAGCCAGTCCAGACCGTGTTTGTCGATCGCCGCCACCGCCCGGGAGATCACCATCACCGGCCGGATGAAGATCAACTGGTACAACTCGTCGAAATACCACTTCCGGCACAGGAACGTGTAGACCGGCCCGAACGTCTTGCGGACGTCGTCCGGATCCAGCCGCCGCACGCCATAGAACACGGTCGCCACGAGGAATCCGGCTAGGGCCGTGAAAAAGGCGATCCACGAAACCGTGTTGTGGATTGGTTTCTCGTGTGAAAGGCGCTCGGCTGGCATCACGGCCACGGCGGTGTTGGCGCCGACGCCCAATTCCGTCCCCACGGGCCGGGACTGTCCGATCAACGTGTCAACGCCCACGTTCGTGAACGGAACCTTCCAGCCGGCGATCGCGGCCATCACTGCCAGAATGACCAGCGGGGCCACCATCGCGGCGGGCGACTCGTGGGCGTGCTGGGCGACGTGCTCGTTGCGAGGTTTGCCGGCAAACGTCAGGTACCAAAGCCGGAACATGTAGCACGCCGTGATGGCCGCGCCGCCGGCCGCCGCCCAAAACAGGATATTGCCATGGACCGAATTCTGGATCCGGAACGAGAAGAGCTGCGCCAGGATCGAGTCCTTCGAGTGAAATCCGCTCAAGCCCCAGAGCAGTGGAATGCCTGCCCCGGAGATCGCCAGGCAGCCGGTCAACATCGTGTAGGCCGTCCAGGGCATCTTCTTACGCAGGCCGCCCATCTCGGGCATCTCGTTCGTGTGGCAAGCGTGGATGACCGAGCCGGAGCCGAGGAACAAGAGCGACTTGAAGAACGCGTGGGTGATCAGATGGAACAGCCCGGCCAACCAGCCGCCGACGCCCAGGCTGAGCATCATGTAGCCCAACTGGCTGACAGTCGAGTAGGCCAGCACCCGCTTGATGTCGGTGGCCGTGATGGCGATCGTCGCCGCCATGAACAGGGTAATGCAGCCGACGTAGGCGATGACCAGCAACACCTCGGGCGTAAAGACCGGATAAAACCGTCCGACCAGGTAGACGCCGGCCGCGACCATCGTGGCCGCGTGGATCAACGCGCTGACCGGCGTGGGACCTTCCATCGCGTCGGGCAACCAGACGTGCAGCGGAAACTGGGCGCTCTTGCCCACGCACCCGCAGAAGATGCCCAGCCCGGCGATAATCAGCAGCCACTGGCCGTAGCCCGCGTTGCGCCAGCCGGGCGTGGCCGTTTCGATCGCCTGGTTCGCCTCCTCCGGCGTCGCGGCGGTCAGGGTGATTTGTTCGATTTCGTCGGCCGCGGCGGCGTGGACCATGCCGTCGGGCACGATCAGTTCATGGCCCGCGTCGGCCGGGCGGACCTGCTCGAAGATCCCGCCGAATGAAAAGGTGCCCAAGGTCGACCAGAGGACCATCAGGCCGATCAACATGCCGAAGTCGCCCACCCGGTTGACGATGAACGCCTTGTTAGCCGCGTTGGACGCACTTTTCCGCTCGATGTAAAACCCAATCAGCAGGTAGGAACAGATGCCGACCAGCTCCCAGAAGATGAAGACCATCGCCACGTTGCCGGAGATGACCAGCCCCAACATGCTGAAGCAGAACAGCGACAGGTACTGATAGAAGCGGTGGAACCGCCCTTTTCGCTTGAGCAGCCGGCCGTTGGCCTTGCGGACCAGCGGGTCGGTCACGATGCCGAGTTCCTCGTGCATGTAGCCGAACGAGTAGAAGTGGATGCACGAGGCCACGAGCGTGACCATGGTGAACATCACGAGCGTCAACGAGTCGATGTAGTAGCCGATCGTAATCGCCAGCGAGCCGAACCGGCCCAGCGCGTACCAATCACCGGCGACCGGTTTGAGCGCCTCGGCCGGCGCAGCATGGCTTGCGGCGGCCTCATGTCCATGCTCAACCGTCTCGGCGGCGTGATGCCCGGCGTCGGCGATCGGATGGTGCGAGAGCCATCCCAACAGGGCGATGAGCGAGAGGACGAACGAGACGACGATCGCCCCGGTGGCCAGGTAGCCGGCCCCGACGCCCCGGCGGCCCATCCACGGGCCGAACAGGACGATCAGCGCGAACGACCCCAGCGGCAAAAGCCATGCCGTGGCCAGCAACACAGGTAAGGCCGTGGTCAAGTCCATGGAAATATCAATCAGCCCTTCAGTTCTTCCGCCTCGTCGACGTCGACGGTCAGATGGTTGTAGTAGAAGCTCAAGACGATGGCCAGGCCGACGGCCGCTTCGGCCGCCGCCAGGACGATGACGAACAGGGCCACCATGTGGCCGTCCAGGCCGAGCGAAAGACCTTCATCGGCCCTCAGCCCGGGCGTGGCGAAGGCGATGAAGTTCATGTTGGCCCCGTTGAGCACGAGCTCGATGCCCATCAGGATGCCGACCGCGTTGCGTTTGGTCGCCATGCAGACGACGCCGGTGACGAACAGGATCGCTCCGACGACCAGATAGTGGGCCAGCCCGACGGGTTCGAAGAGCAAGTTCATCGGTCGCCTCCTTCCGGCCGCCTGTCCCCTTTTCCCCCGTCGCCAGACTGCACCAGGTGGGCCGGTCGTCGCGCCCGGGCAAGGTATGCAGCTCCGATTAGGGCGACCAGCAGGTGGACCGAGACGATTTCGAACGGCAGCAGGTAGCCTGACATGCCGCCGCGCTTCACCGTATCGGTCTCGTCAAGCTGATCGACGCGAATGCCCATCATGCCCATGCCCAGCGGCGCGGCCGTGGCCAAGTCCTCGCCCTGGGCCACTTCAGGTGTCACTTCCGGCCGTTGCCAGGCCTCGACGCTGAAGGCGGCCTGCAGCAGGATGACCAGCAGTCCGCCGCCCAACATGGCCCCGAGGACCCATTGGCCGCCGCCCGTGGCGATCTTGACCAGCGGCCCTCGCGCGGTGAGCATCACGCCGAAAGCCAGCAGGACGAGCGTTCCGCCGACGTAGATCATCAGTTGCATGGCCCCGACGAAATCGGCCCCCGCCAGGAAAAACAGCCCGGAGACGGCCGCCAGCGACGCGATCAGGTAGACGGCCATCCGGACGATGTTGTCCGACACGGCGACCGCCACCGCGAACCCGCACGACAGGATCGCGAACAGCAAGAAGAAGCAGGAATGCCAGTTGATCGCTTCCACCGCCTAGCGTCCTCCTTCTTGATGATTGGCAAGGCTTACACTCTGCCCGGACTGAACGACCGGTGTCGGTTCGTCCATGTCGCTCAATCCGCCGCGGATGACGTAGGTCCAGCCCATCGCGCCGAGGAACATGGCGGCGGCCAGGGGGATGCAGTATTTCAGACACATGGTCAGCACCTGGTCGATCCGCAATCGCGGCAACGTCCAGCGTGCCCACATCATCACGATCACGCCCAAAACGCCCTTGGCCAGGATGTTGGCAAAACCCAACAGATCGCCCACGAAACCAGCCACCGGATGAACGTCATGGGTCAGCCCGAGCCAACTGGTGATCGGCACGGGCCCGTTCCATCCGCCGAGGAACAGGATCGACGCCAGCAGGCAGACGGCCAGCATCGAGGCGTACTCGGCCATGAAGAAGATGCTCCACCGGAAGCCTGAGTATTCAGTCAGGAACCCGGCGACCAATTCGCTCTCGGCCTCGGCCAGGTCGAACGGGGCTCGGTTCACGCTGGCCATGGCGCAGGCGCAGTAGACCCAGAACGTGATGAACATGAACGGGTCGTGGAAGATCATCCAGTTGACAAACCAGCCGGACTGCATGTTGCCGATGGTGACGAGGTTCATGGTCCCGGCAACCATGACGGGAATGACGACACACAGGCCCAGCGGCACTTCGTAGCTGACCACCTGCGCCGCCTCGCGCATCGCCCCGAACAGCGACCACTTCGAGCCCGAGGCATAGCCGCCCAGGATAACGCCGAACACTTCCAATCCGGCGACCGCCAGGAGGAAGAAGACCGAGGCGTCCAACCGTTGGGCCACCCAATCGTTGCTCAGAGGCAGGGCGACGAAGACGGCGAACGACGTGCAGAAGCTGACGTACGGGGCCAGCCGGAAGAGCGGCCCGTCGGCCTCGGCCGGCACGAGGTCTTCCTTAGCTAACAGCTTCAGACCATCAGCCGGCGATTGCAACCACCCGAACCGCCCTCCGACCCTCGTCGGCCCGAGCCGGTCCTGGATCCGCCCGGCCACCTTCCGCTCGGCCCAGGTGAACGCGGCCGCCGCCATCACAACCAATCCCAAGATCAAACCGCAATGCACGGCCGCCACCAAAAAATGGGCGATCCAGTCGGGCTCGATGTAATGGGTGAGAAATTCGGTCATGGGGGTGAGGGGGATTGGGGACTGGGGATTAGGGATGGGGGCCTGGGAACGGGGTTTTCTTGGGAACACTAATCTTCGCTAATCAACACTAATCAAGTCATTAGCGGAGATTAGCGAGGATTAGTGTTCTCTGTTTTGCTTCCGACTTCTTTTACTTTCCATGTTTTTTTTTCTATCTGCGTCCATCCGCGTTTATCAGCGTTTTCCTTCTTTCTTTCCGTGTTTCATCTGTGGCCCCTTCCCTCTTTTTCTTTCTCTACCGATCGATCTCCCCCAGCACGAGGTCGAGCGAGCCGACGATGGCCGGGACGTCGGCCATGAGGTGGCCGCGACACAGTTCGGGGGCGACCGACAGATTCGAGAAACAACTGCTCCGCAGCCGGACGCGCCAGGGCGTCTTCGTGCCGTCGCCGATGACCATGAAGCCCATCTGACCTTTCGGGGCCTCCGTCTCGAGGTACACCTCGCCGGCCGGCAGTTTTTCGGTCGTCTTGATCGGTTTGCCGACGTCGGGCTCGGTCTTCCGGTAGCGGTCCATCGCCTGGCGGATGATGGCCATCGACTGGACCACTTCGATCATCCGGATGAAGAACCGGTGCCAACTATCGCCCACCACGGCGTCGAACGGCACGGCCGGATAGGCCGCCTCGTTGCGGTAATGCCCATCGATCGGGGCGATTACGTCGAACGTATAGTCCTTGTACAACTCGATGTAGGGCGACTGGCCGTCGCGCCGCAGGTCCCAATCGACGCCGCTGCCGCGAAGCACCGGCCCCGTGCAGCCGTAGTCGATCGCCATCTCGCGGCTGAGCACGCCGACGCGGGCCGTCCGGCGGATGAAGATGTCGTTGCTCGTCAACACGGCGTGAAGCTCGTCGATCACCGGCGTGAATTCTTCGAGAAACGCCTCGCACTGGTCGAGCCATCCGTCGGGCAAGTCGGCCGTGACGCCGCCGGGCACGATGTAGCTATAGGTCAGTCGGGCCCCGCAAACCGCCTCGAACAGGTTCTGGATCTTCTCGCGTTCGCGGAACGTGTAGGTGAACGGCGTGAACGAGCCCAGGTCCAGGCCGTAGGTGCCGGCCGCGACCAGGTGGCTGGCGATCCGGTTCAGCTCGCACATGATCACCCGCAAACACCCGGCCCGCTCGGTGGCCTCCAGACCCAGCAGTTTTTCGACCGCCAGGGCCCAGCCCAGGTTCATGTTCATCGAGGCCAGGTAGTCGAGCCGGTCGGTGTAGGGGGCGAACTGCCGGGCCGAGACGCTCTCGCCGACTTTCTCGCCCGAGCGGTGCAAGTAGCCGATGTGCGGCACGGCGTCGACGATCACCTCGCCGTCGGTCCGTAACACGAGCCGCAACACCCCGTGCGTGCTCGGGTGCTGGGGGCCCATGTTGATCAACAGTTCATCCGTCTGGATGTCCTGCTCGATCAGCTCGGCTTGGGATCGCTCGTTCGCCATCCGCTTACTTCACCCTGATTCCGTGATACTCGGTCGGCAATTCGTAGTCCTTGCGAAGCGGATGGCCCTGCCAATCGTCGGGGCAAAGGATCCGCCGCGGGTCCGGATGGCCGGCGAACCGCACGCCCATCAGGTCGAACACCTCGCGCTCGTGCCAGTCGGCCGTCCGCCACAGGTCGCTTACCGTGGGCAGCTCGGGCAGCCGGCCCAGTTCGTCGTCGGTCCCCTCGTTCTCCACCCAACGCGGCAATCGCACCCGGATCACCACCCGGTGCCGGTGTGTCATGCTCGACAGGTGATACAGCACTTCGACGTGCGGCTCCCACTCGACTTTCTCGGCCTTCTTCTCGTCCGGCTCGAAGTAGTCGACTGCCGTGATGCAGTGGAGCATGTCCATCGCCAGGTGGGGCACCGTGCGTAGCGTGTGGCACACGTCGTGCAGGCCCTCGGGCGTCACCTCGATCGACGGATCGATCGCTGCGGCCTGGCTGCCCACCACGGCCGACTTGCAGTGACGCCCAAGCTCGCTCAAAATCCCGCTAAAGTCCATCGGCTTCACCCTTCCTCCTGGCGCGGAGTCCGGGCGATCGCGCGGACCCAGTCCAAGTCGCCCCGATACCAGACGTAGATGAAGCCCACCAGCAACACGGCGAAGAACACGCCCACGTCGGCCATTGCCGTCAGGGCCAGCTTCCGGCCGTCTTGCTGAAACGTCAGGGCGTTGGCCTCGGTGGCCGGGGGCAACTCGGGCTTCGTGAGGCCAAGGCCCCGGAGATCCGATTGGATTTCCGGCGACCATTGCTTCGCGCCGGTGTCCTCGGCCACGACCATTTTCGGCCGATTGGGGTTCATCAGGTCGGTCGCGTCGCCGAACACGGTCGCCCAGGGGAAGAAGAAGGCCACTTCGACGTCGAACACGAGGAAGACCAGCGCGACGACGTAGAACCGCAGGTCGAACCGGACCTGGCTCGTTCCGACCGCGTGCTCGCCGCACTCGTAGATCTCCGACTTGACCCGGGTCGGGTTTTTCGCCCGGAGGAACCAGCCCAGCAACAGCGCGACGAACAGGAACGCGAACGCCAACGCGATGAATAGAACCAGATGGGCGACGATCGAGGTCGTGATCATGAGGCGCTCGCACCGTCCGCGGAAGGAGTCATCTTGTCATACGCCACGACCGTCGGCGTAAGCGTCGCCTCGCCCCAGGCCACCTCAGCCGGCAAACGGCAGAAATCGACAATGCAACCGTCACGCGAATAGCAGCTCAGATCGTAGGCCTTGCCCATGGCCAGACAATCCACCGGACACGTCTCGACGCAGATTCCGCAGAAAAGGCACTTCGTGTAGTCGATGATGTAGCCGGTCGCTTCGAAGCCCTTGCGATCTTGGGCCTTTTGTTTCGAGAGGTAAATGCAATCCACCGGGCAGTCCCGCACACAGGCTCCGCAGGCGATGCAGGCCCCCTTGTCGTAGCGGTGAAACCCGCGATATCGCGGGGCGACCACTAGCGGCAGCTCGGGGTACTCGTACTGCTCGGTGAACGTCCGCCGCTTGGGGTCGTAGGTACGAAACCACATCCGCAGAGTGACCCAAAGCGCTTGGGCCAGCGTCACCACCGCGCGAAAGATGTTGGCAAACCACCGCGACACGACCCACTCCGCACAAACCGCCGTTTGGGCAAAAGGGCCATTATAGGCCCCAGCCGATCGGTCACAAGGTGACCCAGGCTGGCTGAATTTCGCTGTCTCACCTCAACACATCGCAATTTTGCCCCAATTAAAGCCCTTTCGTGGCAACTGGGTGCCCCTCTGGCGAAGTGGCGAACCCTGGCGTCCGCCCGAACGTAGGGGCGTATGGATGGCCGACAACATGGCCTCCGGCCGCCAAAGGAAGAGAATTGGAGGCCCGCAACGAATAGGTGAGCAGAACAGCGGAGCACCAGGTAAGAATAAATGGATCTGTCTACCCATTAAAGTCAGGTTTCAAAGGAAAGCCAGGTCGTGACCCGGCGGATTGGCTGTCCCACAAGAAAACGCCCTATCCACCCTGTAGTACCCATCCCTTAATGGCCTGTTGAGCACGTAAACGTATCGAAAACGCTAACAAAAAATATGACCCGTCAGCCAGTTGGATGCACATTAACACGGTCCGATGGCCCACCGTGCCCTATGTGGTAGTCCCTCGATTCGACTGCCTGGCGAAGATGGAGATTGCATAGAGGAGGCCTTCGAACATTCAGGCAAGGAGGACGCATAAACCGTTTTGGTGAAATAGTTTGCGGCATCACAGTTGGAAGCTTGGGTCATTGCGGCAGCCTGCCCAGAGAGGGGCACGAATAGCGATTATGCCGGTTCTGAGTGGGAGGGATACGCGAGCTGTGAGAATGGAATGGATTTTCTTTCGACTTGCTTGACTCGGCCATCCCGTGGGGTTATGTTCGAGAGTGGATCGTTTCCGGTGCACAGAGGTGCTGGCGTGGGCGATGGCCGTGGAGTGTCCCGGCCGTGAAGCCTCCGCAGAGGCGAAGGAACGTGCCAATGTTGGTTTTATCCCGGAAGAAGAACGAGAGTATCGTCATCAACGATGACATTACGATCGTCGTGGTAGAGATCCGAGGAGACAAGGTCCGCCTTGGGGTGGAAGCCCCGAAAGAGGTGCCTGTCCACCGTCGCGAGGTCTTCGACGCCATCCGCCGCAATGAGGCGGCCGAGGGCAGCAAGAAGCCGGCCGACACGGTGGACCCCGCCGAGGCTGCAGGCGAAGCCTGACCCCCCGTCCCCCTGCCCCTCTCTTCTCCTCTGCTCGTGCGCGACGTCGCTTCGCTTGATTGTCGTACCGCGCTGTTGGACGAAAGATCTCCTTTCCCCCTTGACCTTACCGGTCCCCGGCCGATAGAAAGAAGGATTCAGCTTGCCTCGCAAAGAGGAAGCCCGGCCCCATCGTCTAGCGGTCCAGGACACCGGCCTTTCACGCCGGTAACACGGGTTCGAGTCCCGTTGGGGTCACTTGCACATTCGTGCGCGGCATTCGACCTTTTTATTATTCACTCGGAAACGCGGTGGTCCCCTAGTCTTTCAAGCTACGGGCTTTCTTCCCGGCGGGTGCCCTGGCGCCATTCGGTGGGCGTCATGCCGGTCTTTTTTTTGAAAATCCGGGAGAAGTGATAGGGCGCTTCGAACTGCAGGGTCATGGCGATGTCTTTAGTAGCCATGTCGGTGCCGTAAAGGAGTTCTTTCGCCCGATTGATGCGGAGCTGCAGGTGGTATTGATACGGCGCGATGCCTGTTTGTTCCTTGAAGATGTGGCGGAAGTAGTCGTAGCTCAGGCCAAGCAATTCGGCCAGGCCCTTCATATCGACGAACTCCTCAACGTGTTCGGCGAGATAGGATTTCGTCTGGCGGACGATTGAATCGAGCTTTCCTCCTTCTTCGCGCGAGCGGACGGCGGCCAGCGCGCTGCCGAGGATTTCGAGGATGTTGGCCGCCGCCAACTGCTGCAGTCCGGCCGTTTCCAGCTCGACACGCTCGAACAGCGCCAAGAAGGGACGGAGAATCTGATCGCTCAGGCCGGTTTCGAGGATCGGACGTTCGGGCGAGATCAAGTTGCGCCGAATGAGGCGTTCGGCGTATGCCCCGGCGAAGTGGACCCAGTAGTTGGTCCAACCGGTTCCCTCGGCCGGGCGATAGCGGTGCCACACGTCGGGGAAAAGGAGGATGATGGTTCCCGCCTCGACGCGGTGCCGCCCGATCGTCTCCGATTCGAATTCGCCGCCCCCTTGGGTGATGTAGGAGATTCCGAACTCGGGCAGAACGCGGCCGTTTTCCCATGTGTAGTAGTAGGGCGAGGGGTGCCCTCGGTCGGGGTCGCCTGGCATACGGTGGACGATCCGGCCGGTCGCTGTGAGATAGAGGTCCCAGAGCCGGTCGCGGCGGCTGACGGGCACGTAGCGAAACCGTTCGTCCCTGGCAATGCGTCGCATGATGACCTTCCGGTCCCCCGCCGGAGCAGGAATATCGTCGGGTGGCGTACGCGGTTGAAAACACCGCATTTATGCTATCGCAATCCGACGGCGTCCGTCAAGCAAAGCCGCCCCGCCGAGGGGTGGGAAGAACAACAAACCGACTATTCGTGACCAACAGGCCGCGGATCTTCTTCTCGTCGGGTGCCCCGACGCCACTGGGTGGGCGTCATGCCGGTCTTCTGTTTGAAGATCCGGCAGAAGTGATACGGGGCCTCGAATTGCAAGGTCAGGGCGATGTCCTGGGTCGTCATGTCGGTGCCGTTGAGCAGTTCTTTCGCGCGATTGATCCGAAGCTGCAAATGATACTGATGAGGCGCCATGCCCGTCTGCTCTTTGAAAACATGACGGAAATAGTCATAGCTCAAGCCAAGCGACCGGGCCAGTTGTTTCGTGTCGACCGATTCTTCGACCTGTTCGGCCAAGATCAACTTGGCCTCATGCACGATCGCGTCGAGCCGTCCGCCTTCTTCGTGCGCGCGATCGGCCGCCAGCGCGCTACCGAGGATCTCGAGGATGTTGGCCGCCGCCAACTGTTGCAGCCCAGCCAGCTCTTGATCGATCCTGTCGAACAGCGTCAGGAAGGGGCGGAGAATCTGTTCGCTCAAGCCGGTTTCGAGAATCGGGCGTTCCGGAGAGATCACGTTGCGACGCACCAGGCGCTCGGCGTATGGTCCTGCGAAACAGGCCCAATAATTGGTCCACCCGACGCCGGCGGCAGGTCGGTAGCGGTGCCAGACGCTGGGAAAAAGAAGAAAAACGGTTCCCGCTTCAATCACACGATGCCCAGTCGCCTCCGATTCAAACTCGCCGCGTCCGTGCGTGACATAGGAAACGGCGAACTCGGGCAGCACTCGGCCGTTTTCCCACGTGTAGTAATAGGGCGAAGGATGCCCCCGATCGGGATCGCCTGGCATCCGGTGAACAATCCGGCCTGTGGCCGTGAGATACAGGTCCCAGAGCCGATCGCGGTGGCTGACAGGCACGTATCGGAATCGTTCGTTCTTGGCGATGCGTCGCATAGAGACCCCACAAACAGGCTGCCCTCACGAGGGGGTTCGTTCGGCTGGGTTGAATAGACACGGAAATCGCTTCTCATGCTAACGCCAGTGGATCGCGAACGTCAAGAAGAACCGCGTTTCTTGCGGGAAAAATCCAGATGCCCAGAAAAGGCAGGGTGGAAAACCATTTTCGTCATCGACTTCCACGGTGCTGCTTGCCTAGGATTGGAGCGTAGGAGGGAGACGCTCGACGAACGAACGGCGCTTTGGGGGAACCTCATCTCCGGAGGCCAGGTCGGGTCTTCGCCAGTTCCGGGAGCCGCTCGATCGGCTGCCGTTGCCAAACACACCGTGAGCGAGAAGAGGCGGGCATCGTTGCACGGGTGGGCAGTCAACCCGTGTGTCGGAAGGGATTTCGTCCAAAAGACACATCACAACTCGTACGCATGAGGGACTCAATGATGAACGGTGTTTCCAGGATCGTATCCATCTTGATGATGCTGGCGTTCTTGGTTGGTTTCGTGGCCAACGCCTGCGCCGAAGCCGTGTATGAAGACTACGATCAAGACATGCTCGGCACGTCCTACGTCGACGCCTACGCCAACGAACAGGGCCACAATATTTGGGCGACGGACGAAGCGACGTATCCTAACCTGACCGACTGGCTCTCTCCGACGGAATACACCCAATACTTCTGGTGGGAAAAGACGAACAGCGGCAAGGCGATCAACGGGAACGCCTTTGAGGGCAGAGATGCCGATTCTCCACCCGAGTTGACCATGGTCGTCACTGGACTCGATCCGGTAAAGACGTATGACATCTATGCCGTCTATTGGGCAAAAAATCCAGCTAAGATCTCCGTCAGTTGGTGGTACACGTTCGCGGCTCTGAAGGGCAATCCACTGATCGAGTGCAGCTATTCCACGGCCGACAACCTCTTCTTCGACGACGGGGGCAACGGAGTTCAAGGTGGTGAGAAGAAGCTCGGGACCGTCAGCGGCGTCACGGAGTTTTCCGTCATTGTCCAGCCTCCTACGCCCGTGGCCAGTATCGATCACCGCGCCTGGTTCGACGGAGTCAGCTATGCGGAATCGGCCGTTCCCGAGCCGTCGACGTGGGTACTTTTGGCCGTTGGCCTGGTGACCTTGGCGATCGGACGCAAACGCCGCTAGGCTCGCACGTTCCGAAGGAAGTAATCTAACCCCAAGAACCATGAAAGAGAGGACCTCCCCATGATCCTCCGAACATCATTAACCATCTGTTGTTTCGCGATCACAATCGGCCTCGCGCCGGCCCAGGGCGCCGTGACGGCCGATTTCGATGGGCTGAACTCGAATCTAGTCGTCGACGGTTTCTACGGTATACCTGGAGATGGTTGGTCAACCGAGTGGCGTGAAAATTTCAACGCCACTGGGCCGGCCATCACCAGCACCGTCCTTCAGTCGGGCGACGGCGGTTACATTCCGCTGGAAACGGGCAGCGGGCCCTACCTGAGCGTCCAGGTCGCCGAGACCACGATGAACGACGTCCAATATTCACTGACGCGAGAACATGATTCTGAAGGGGTCGACATGTCATCCCCCCATCGGATCGAATTTCTCCTCCGGATTGACGAGGACGTCGACTCCATCCTCTCGACCTTTACCCAATACCGCGACCGATACATGATCTTCGACGGCCCAGGCACTGCAGCGACGGCCAGCTCCAAGAGTACTTGGCAGATCTTTTGCTACGCGGCGGAGGGGAACATGGCCCCGGCCAGCGTCGTCAAGAAATGGTCGTTCCTCAACGGGGGCAACAGCTCCACCGGCACGATCGACGCTAGCATGGCCGTCGATACGGGCGTTCCCATCGTGACAGGCGGCGTCTACGCCTTCACGATTGACAACTATCCCGAAGCCGGACGATGGAGCGGCAGCGTCACCCAACTTGGAACGAGCAGCTCGTTTACGAAGATCGCCATGGGCTGGCGCGACAATCAGCCCAACGGCAGCTTCATCCACTTCTCGACCCGCAGCAGCAGCGAGGAGGACGATCCCTACGATCTGACCGACGACGTTCGGGCCTTCTCCGTCGACAGCATTCGGATCACTCCGATTGATCCGTTGGGACCGCCGGGCAACCGGCAGACCGTCTCGGCCCATTTCGACGGCGGAAACACGGACACCGTGGTCGACGCCTTTCAGGGGATGCGAGGCGACGGCTGGGAGGACGCCTGGGCCTACGGCGGAAGCAATACCACAAGCACGCCCACGGTCGTTATGCCGGGGGATTCCGGTTTTGACGAACTCAAGACAAGTGAAAGCGGAGCCTATCTGAGAGTCGTGAACTCACACGAGGCAGCTACCAGTTACGCTGGCGTCCGGCGGAGCTACGAGGCCTATGATGAGGGAATCGACTGGAGTCGCGACCACAGGGTTCAGTTTTCACTCCGCATCGATGAAGACCTCTCGCAGAGCTTCAGCGATGGGAACGATCGTTATCAGATATCCGACTTGAACCACGCCCGGTTCAATGCGAACGAGAGCGCCACGTGGTTGATTACCAGCTTCGGCGGCACCGGCAGCATTGCAGATTACGACGACGTCGGCGTCTGGGTGTTTTATGACGGGGAAGGCATCGGTGGTTCTTGGAATATCGAACGGAACGTGCCTTCCACGGTTGCCATCGTGTCGGGCGAGGTCTACGACTTCACGATTGAAGTCGACACGGACACCCACACCTACGTCGCCACGGTGTCGAACGATTCGTACGGCACGTTCACCACGGATCCGCTCGGTTGGCGGCGGTCCGTCGCCGAGATCGGCGGGTATCTCCTGTTCGACACGCGTTCTAGCGACGCCGGCGAGACGCGCGCGTTCTCGGTCGACTCGATCATCATCAGCCAGACGCCCCAGCAGCCAGGCGACGCCGACGGCGACGGCAGCGTCAACGCGGTCGACGCCCGGATCCTGGCGAGCCACTGGCTCCAGGAAATTGCCGGCGGCGCATCGGTGGGCGATTTCAACGGCGACGGGCGAGTGGACGACCTGGACGCCTCGATCCTGGCGGCCAACTGGCAAGGCGGGACCGAGTCGGTGGGCGTGCCCGAACCGGGAACGTTCATTCTCTTGGTCGGTGGGCTTGTCCTGCTGATGTGGCGTCGTCAGCGAAAAGCATAACTGTAGTAAGGAGCCCCAAACCGATCGCGTCTTTATATTGAGACAGTCCGGTCGGGAGAGTAGTGAAATTGTCCGGGGGGATGGGTAGTGATGGCGTCGTCGTCACGGTGTAACAAGGCAGCCGTGGCGACGACGCCTGCGAAAGTCCGATTCACGGTCCCAGAGAGTTCCTCCGGATAGTTCGAAGGGAAGTAGGGTTACAGGAACGAACGCATGCCATTAAGACATCGGCAAACTGTCGGATTCACGTTGGTTGAGCTCCTCGTGGTGATCGCCATCATTGGGATCTTGATCGCGTTGCTGCTTCCGGCCGTGCAAGCCGCCCGGGAGGCGGCCCGACGCATTCAATGCACGAACAACCTCAAGCAGATCTCCCTGGCGCTGGCCAACTACGAGGCGGTCCACGGCGTCTATCCGCCCAGCCGACTCGGATATGATGGCACGTCCCATCCGGACCAGGACCTGGTAGGCACCAGCGCGTTCGTCCTGATCCTACCGCAGTTGGAATTGCAGGGTCTGTACGATCAATTTGATTTCAGCAACGGCCTTTGGGTCAACGGACAATCAGGCTACACGTGGCTGGCGCCGACGAGTCCCAACCAGGAGGGAATCGCCACTCGGCCGGACGTCTACGTTTGTCCTAGCGACGAGTCGAAACCTTTCTCCGAACGCCCTCAGGCGCCGTTGGACCATTGGAAGGTTAAAGCCGCCGTGGGGAGCTATGCCACCGTGGCCGGTTCGTATGGGGCCGGCGGCGGTACCAGCCTGATGAAGTATGACAACAACGGCGTTATTTATTATCGAAGTCACCACAGCGTGCGGGACATTCGCGACGGGCTGAGCAATACCATGTTCGTCGGTGAGGTCGTCGAAGCGCATACGATCAATAGCTCGAACGTCTGGACCAAAGGCAATCGTGAAATGGACGTCCACCGCTCGACCTCCAATCCCCTGAACACATGGCCCGGCGAAGGTATCGTCATGACCGACAACGGGCGGCGGACCAACGGGGCATTCGCCAGCCGACATCCGGGCGGGGCCAATTTCGGGTTCGGCGACGGCCACGTTACCTTCATCCAGGAAAACATTCCCCTGGACACCTACCAGGCCCTCTCCACACGCGACGGTGGCGAGGCCTTTGATCTGGCGATGTAATCATAACTCATATTGACGCTGGGAATCTTCATCTTGCAATGTAGGCTGCGTATTCTAGCGCCGGCGGGACTCTTCCTGCTGGCCCTGATGCTTCCCTCCCTGACCGGTTGCGGCGACGGCCGACCGAAGCGGGTGCCCGTTTCGGGACAGGTGCTCATTGACGGCAAGCCGTTGACGTTCGGCTTTGTTCAGGTCAAGCCAGGAAACGCCCGGTCGGCATATGCCCAGATCGGTTCCGACGGGCGGTTCACCTTGACGACGTTCGGGGGCAACGACGGCGTCGTGCTGGGCACGCATCCGGTGGCCGTCAAGGCCAATGAGCAACTCAGCGAAACCCGCATCCGCTGGCATGCCCCCAAGAAATACGCCGACACGAACACGTCCGGTTTGACGATCACCATCGACCACGACACTCGCGAGCTCCCGCCCTTTGAACTATCTTGGGAAGGGGGCAAACCGTTTGTCGAAACGGTCGGAACGGGCGCCGGCCACTGACCACTGGGCAGATCGGCGCCAAGGGCGCCGCGGGTTGTGATCCTCCCCTGTCGTCCCCTGGGCGTACCTCGGCCAAACGATCCATGAAGACCTCTTGCACTCACTCGCCGATTTGTCTGCTTGGACTGCTGTTGGCCGGTCTGGCGGTCGCGACCTCGGCCCGCGCGGAACCGTCGCCGCGACTCCGGCCGGCCCGACCCGAATTGACCGCGCGGACGCTTCCCGTCAAGCAGCGCCAGGAGATCTATCTGCGGTTGATCGAGAACTTCGTCGGCTGGGCCGAGCAGTCAGGTCAGTTCGTCGACAGCGACGAGTATGAACCGGGGGGAGGATTTTTCAAGGCGGCCGGCGCGGGCGTCACCTGGGCACGCGGTAACAGCAACCTCTGTCTGGGTTATGCCCTCTTGCTCGAAGAGTTCCCCCAGCGTCAGGAGTTTTCGATCTACAAGATCCCGCGAAAACGCCTCGAAAAACACCTTCGTGCAACGATCCGCACGCTTTGTTTGAGCAACCACAATTCCAGTCGGCACAAGCCGGGCGGAAAGAAATGGGGAGGGCCCGCATGGCAACCGGCCCTCGAAACGATCGGCTGGGCCTGGGCTGTCCACTTGCACGGCGACCACCTGGACGACGACACACGCAAGATGGCCCGGGAAGTCATCTGCCGTGAAGCCGACCACCTCGACAAGAAGATTCCCAGCCAGAAGATCGACAACACGGGCAGCGAAGACTGCTGTTGGAACACGGCCCTGCTTGCTTTTGCGGCGAACAAGTACGCCGACGATCCTCGGGCTGCCCGATGGGACGAGCTGGCCAAGCGCTGGGCACTCAACGGAGTCAGTATCAAATCGGATGCCACTTCGGAAGAACTGATCGACGGCCGACCGTTACGTGAGTGGATCGTCTCCGAGAACGTCCACTCCGACTTAACCATCGAGAACCATGGAATGTGGAGCGTCGGCTACCAATGCGCCAGTCAGTGTTTCGGCGAGGGCTCGCTGGCCTATCACGTCTTCGGCCGGCCCGTGCCCGAGGCGTATGGACACCATGCCGACCGGATGTGGCGCGACGTGACCAGCGTGCTCTTCTTGTGGGACGGGGACATCTTCTTTCCGCATGGGCAGGACTGGTCGTGGAAGACCTATTCCACGATCGAGTACCTGTGCTGGCAGAACGTCTGCCGCGGCAATCAGGCGGCCGGCGCGCTGGAAAGCCGCGCCCTGCAAATGATCCATCGTCGGCAATCGGCGGTCGGCACGGGCGACCTCGGGGCGGCAGTCACGGCTCGGCTCAATTTCGGCAACCAGACGACGAAACTCAAACGCTGGGCGTTCTGCTACTTGATGTACAAGCATTTCCCCGACACCAGGTCCGTCTCGTTCGACGAGGCCGAAAAAGGGGCGCGGGGCGTTCATGTCTACCCGTTCACCAAGACGGCCATCCATCGAAACCCGCACAAATGCGTCAGCGTCGCCTGGCACCCACGTCTGCAACCGGTCTTTGTTCTGCCGGAAGGCAACACTACCTTTACCGACCCGCCTTTCTTCTTTCCCTACGACCGCCAAAGTGGCATCGGCAAGGTTACAGTCGAGTCGACTGACAAGTCGCTCGGCAAGAAGCCAAAGACACCTCCGCCGGCGCTCTTGGAGGCCGTGCCCACGCACGCCGGGCAGGGAATGCGCGTCCGCTATAAGAAGCACTGGCCAGGTGGCGTCTCGCAATATGTCGGCGTCTACTCGTTGCCCAGCGAAGCCACCGTTTATTGCACGGTCTTCAAGAGCGATCGGGCGGCGTCCGTCACGATCGGGCCTTTGTTCCCGCTCCACGCAGCCGCGCCGCCCGGTTTCGAGAAGCCGGTCGAACAACACCGGGGCGCCCGTTGGCTCAACATGAGCGACCACGTTGGATTCGTTTCCGTCGACCCGCTGCCGGAGAAGATTCCCCAAGACCGGTTTTTCCTGACAACCAAAAAGACGTACGACGTGAAACCGGACGAGTGGTTCGGCCGCGCCGTAGTGGTCCTCTACGCGCGACAACCGCACCAGCGCACGGCGGAACGGAGCCGGCAGCTCCAGCTCGCGGAAAAAGGTTCACTTGGCCGGTTCACCCTCTCATTGGAGGACTCGTCCGGCACTACAGTCCTGGACGTCGATCTGGCCAAGCCCTGACCGACGTGGAGCGTCTTGCTACTTGCTTAGAGAAGGTCTCGATCACGGAATCTGCTTTCAACCAAGGTATACCCGCAATGAAGTCGACCATCCTGCCCCTTTGCCTTCAGGGCTCCCTCGTCGCCATGTTGATTCTCGGCTCGAACCGTCTCTGCCAGGCCGAAGTGACGCCGGGCGACTATATGTCGATCCGGCCCATCCGCGCGGTCGGCTCGTCGACCAACGAGTTGGGTTACGCCGATTCGAAGGTCAACGCGACTTCGTTCAAGCAGCAGTCCCTGACCACCTTCGACGCGCCCGACGGCCATAAATACCAGTTCACCTCGTACTACGACGAGACACAGAAACTTGTCGTCGGCCGGCGCGTTCTGCTCGAGTCAGGCTGGTCCGATTGGTATCTCCGCAAGACGGCTTTCACAGCCAATAACATCAACGACAATCACGACGTCAGCAGCATCGGAATCGACGGGGACGGCTACCTGCACGTTTCCTGGGGCATGCACAACAACTCGCTCCTCTATACCCGATCGACGACCTCGGCCTTCGGTGACACGCCGTTTACGCTCGTCGGCGACACGATCGGCAACAGCGGAGGCCTCCGAAGCGAGTTCACACTGACCAGCGGCGTCACCTATCCGATGTTCTACAACATCCCCGGCAGCGGTGATATCCTGTTTTCCTACCGCATCGGCTCTTCCGGCAACGGCGACGCCGAACTGTATCGATGGGACAACACGGCCGATGTCTGGAACCCCGTTCGGGCGTCGACGAGCGTTCCCTGGATCAACGGGGACTACTCGGGCGACACGCTGCCCAATGTCAATGCCTACATGAACTACGCCGCATGGGACGACCAGGGCAACCTGCACGTCACGTGGACCTGGCGGACGGGCGGAGATTCGCCGACACCGTTCAAGGACTACCAGTCGAACCATAACATCATGTACGCCTGGTCGCCCAACCAGGGCGTCGACTGGTACCGGCAGGACGGGACTCTCTACGAGCGGTCCGGCCAGCACGCCATCGATGAATCGAACGCCACGCCGGTCGTGACCATTCCTGAAGGAAGCAGCCTCATCAACCAGACCCACATGGCCACCGGACCCGACGGCACGGTCTACGTCGCCTCGTGGTGGGCCCCCAACGCGGCCGAGGACGACCATTTGCGCCAGTTCATGCTCGCCTGGCAGGACGGCCAGACGTGGCGAGTCTCGCAGATCACCGATCGCAATCCCGAAAACACCAACGGCGAGGGCGTCAGCCAACGCGTGCCCGAGAGCCAACTGAAGGACTTTCGCATAACCCGGCCGATCGTCCTGGTCGACGATTCCAACCGTGTGATCGTCGCCTTCACCGACTGGCAGCGTTACCGGAAACTGACCATCGCCTACAGCGAAGACCCGGACCGCGACGACTGGCAGCTCTTCGACCTGCCCACCTGGAACATGGGCAGTTGGGAACCGACGCTCGACATCAACCGGTGGGAAAGCGACGGCATTCTTAGCATGTTGTACCAGGTGGAAGACGTCGGACAACCCGCGTCTACCATGTTTGTGCTGGAATGGGACGCTAAGTCGTATTTCGAGGCGTTGAATCCATCCATGCCTGGCGACGCCACGGGCGACGGCCAAGTTACATCCGCCGATGCCGCCGTGCTGGCCTCCCACTGGCTCCAGACGGTTGCCGGCGGCGCGTCGGACGGCGATTTCAACGGCGATCACCGCGTCGACGACCTGGACGCCTCCATCCTGGCCGCCCACTGGCAGTCGTCGTCCGAAGATCAGCCCGTCCCCGAACCGGCCACGATCACCCTGCTTGTCCTTGGGCTGGCCACCTTGCGATTCGGTCGTTGCCGACGAGTGGATACTTGTCCAAGACCAGGTAACCGTTCACACCCCGATGAAACGCGGCGGAAAAAGTGACTCTCGGCTCACTCGCCCACCAGCCGGTTGGGTCGGGTCCAGTGGATTTTGGCCAGGAGCGTGTCGCCGCGGTACTTGGCCGTGGGCCGGCCTTCGCTGACGGTGACCCAGGACTCGTGGGGGGTGGCGTTGGTGACGTGGAAGTTGCCCAGCCGGGCGACATTTTTGCCGTCCTTGATGCCGTCGCCGATCAGAGGGAAGACGATCTGCTCGGTCTGGCGTTTCAGGCGCATCGTCTTGCGGTCCACTTCGGCCAGCAGCAAGGGCGACCGCCAACGAAAGACACCGATATTCTCAGGCATTTTCCGCGTGTAAACGAGGAATAGGCCGTCGCTGTGGGTCAGCCAGTGTTGCTGGGTGGTCGACATGTCCAGCGGCGTGCCGTCGTCCCAGCGCCAGGGCTCGATCCGCGCCCAATTCAGGCCGTCGTCCGAGGTGGTCACATAGCCCCGGTTGTCCTCGGCCCGAAGGGTCATGTAGTACCGGCCGTCGAGCATGGTAATCGACGGTTCGAGCAGTCCTCGCTTGACGCGCAGTTCCAGCACGTTGCCCAACTCGCGGACGGTCAGCGTCCGACCGTCAAACGTGCATCGGACGGTGGCGACCATCCGGTCCTCGCGGCCTTTGGGGCCGAAGCTCAAGGGCACGAGCACATGCCCGTCGGGCAGGGTCGCCCGCTGGCCGCAACCACATGTGTAGATGAGCGATCTTCTCGGATCGTCCCACTCGAGCTTTTGCAGGGCCGACCAATGGCCCAGGGCGTCGCGGACCGAATAGACGGGCCAGCGGGGCCCCTGCCGTCGCGCCAGGCGGGTCGGTTCGTAGTAGACGTTGTGGCCCATGGCCAGGACAGTCTTCGTCGGCGGATGATACTCGGGCACGACGTCGCAAACGCCCACGGTCAGGCCGTCACCGGTCGGCCGCTGATCCATACCGGGGATCGGTTGCGGTTGGCTCCAGGTCTTGCCCAGGTTGGTCGAAGCCGTCCAATGGACCGTCTTATAGAAATCCGATCCGCTGATCGACTGAAGCGTCATGATGGCCACCGGCCCTTTCGGCCCGGGCGCCATGCACGCACGAGGGTGAAACCAACTCCAGTCACGGTTTTTGCTGCGGCCCTCGAAGATCACCGAACGGTCGATCCGGCCGATCAGCCCGTCGGGCGTTTCGGTCGATTGGGCCCAAGCCCGGTTCCACGCGGACAGCCCCAGCGCGGTGGCGGCCGCCGCCTTGAGAGCATGGCGTCGGGTGAGAAGAACTGGTTGTTTCGGAGCAGACATGGGCGGGACTCCTCGGAGTGGATGGGATATTGTGGTTAGCGGCTGGTGGCTTGTGTCCTGATTGGCAAGTTCGCATTGCAACCCGAAGCGTGACAGCTTTTTTCGCTTCTCGATGTAAGTCGTTGGCACTGCATCGGTTGGACGCGTCACTATTGCAGAACTTAAC
>JAFGFF010000326.1 GCA_016931075.1 Pirellulales bacterium
CCGTTCGATCCGACGCTGGCCGAGGTGTTGAGCACTGAAAAAACAAACCATCGCGTCCCCTCCAGCGGTCACTTCTCCGGACACGGCATGATGATCGGCACCAGCGGCATAGTCTTGCTTGCGGACGGATCGACGGATTTCTGGTCAGGTCATCCCGATCCAGACGACTTCCGGGCTGCGTTGACCATTGCCGGGGGCGAGAAACTCGATCTCGATACAATGCACCACAATCCACCGGTGGAGCTTCGGCGGATTCCGTTGATGCCCGAGCCGTCACACACTGCCCGGATCGTGGCCGGCGTTATTCTGCTCCTCTCACTGGCCTATCTCCTCACCCGGCCGTTGCCGCCGGTGTTGGTTCGGTGGGCGGAAGAACGCGGAGGAGGGAATCGCGAAAGGCACGGAATACGCGAAACGGGAGATGATCGGGCGGACTCTGACCGGGGACGGAAAGGGAGAGAGGGTTCTGAATGACGGTTGCGTTGTCGCAGGCCCCTTCTTTCGTGTATTTCGTGCTTTTCGTGGTTCCCCGTCTTCCCCCCTTCCCTGCCCCGGGAACGGGTTCGTATAATAAGGGCATCAGGCCAGTTCGTGGTCTGGGGCCCGTTCGTGGCCCGGGTCGAGGATCGTCTCTTCTGCTGCAAGGATTTCGCCATGCCCGTGCCGATGGAACTCTCGCGGATCATCATTAGCGAAATCAACGAGCATCAGGTCATCTACCTGAAAGAGATCAACGGGCAGCGGACGTTCCCGATTCTGATCGGGATTTTCGAGGCCACGAGCATCGACCGCCGGGTGAAACACTACGAGGCCCCCCGGCCGCTGACGCACGACCTGGTCGTCTCGATCGTCGAGAACCTGGGCGGCGAGCTGCAGGACGTCATCATCAGCGAGCTGCGCGACCAGACCTATTTCGCCAAGCTGCGGATCCGCCAGGAAGGCGAGCTGATCGAGATCGACGCCCGCCCCTCCGACGCCATCGCCGTGGCCGTCACCTGCAACCCCACGCTGCCCATCTACGTCAACGAAGAAGTGCTCGACGATGTTCTGGGACAGTAGGCTTGCGCGGTGGCACTGGCGTCTCGCCAGTGCTGATCTCACGAACACTGGCGAGACGCCAGTGCCACCGATGAGACTAATCGGAGTTCTCTATGCCCCCTTCCGCCGTCGCCACGCGGCGAGGGCCCAGAAGGCCAGGCCGATGCCCAGCAGGGCGAGGGTGCCCGGCTCGGGGACGATGGCGGTCGAACTGAGCGTGTCGTAGTAGGCTGTCATGCCAGGCGTGTTGTCTAGGCAGATGACGCCCGAGTAGCCGGCCGGCAAGGGGTTGGGGTCGGTCCAGGTCAGCGTGCTCATCGGGTTGGCGTCGCCCGTGTCCTCGAAAAGCTTGGCCGTGATGTCGCCGCCGATCACGGTCAATTCGATCGAGAAAACGAGATCGTCCAACCCTGTGGGAACCAGTGGATTCACGACGAACTTCTCGACATCCACGCCGTTGACGATCTTGTAGAGCGTGAATCGGGTCGGTTGGCCGGGCCCGGTCGCGCCGTTCGCGCTGAACGTGGCCGCATAGCCGTCGACCAGGGTGATCGGATCGCCCGTGTTGAACTCGCTTGCCCGAGCCAAGACGCCGAACTCTTCGTCCAGGTCCGTATCGGCCGTCGTCGAGGCGACAGTCACGCAGACGTCGCCGAATGTCTCGACGTGGTTGGCCGCGGCGTAGGCAGTCAGATTGGCATCGGTTAGCTCAATGACATTGTCGATCCAGCCGGGATCCGTGCCGAATCCAGCAATCGGCGGCTGGCCTGCCTTGTGCCAATCGCTGACAGGGTTGGGCGGCGTGCCGTTGTAGACATTGACCCAGTAGTTCTGATAATCCAGCCCGCCGTTGGGATCGCCGTCGAGATTTGTCTCGATCCAGTCTCCCAACACGGCCGATCCAACGCCAACCAGCAAGACGACCGCCAACCCGATGCGTAGTAAGTTCATCGCAGTTCCCCCATTTCCCATGATGTCACGGCCGAGAAACACCGCCGGACCTGGATCGGTCCACCGCTACAAGAAGCGGGCTTGAAGAGCGGGTGCATTGTAAGCCACCCATGAGGGCTTGTCGAGCAAATCCCCCCAACAGAGATGAAATCCCCGCTACTGAGGGAGAACGGCGGCCGGCGATCAGAGCATCACGTCGGCGAAGGCGGCTCGGAGCGTGGCCAGGGCGAGTGCGCCGCGGTCGCCGTCGACGACGACGGTGACGCACACTTCGCTCGTGCTGATCATCTCGATGTTGATCTCCTCGGCGGCCAGCCACTGGAACATCCGCGCGGCCACTTCGGTGTGGCTCCGCATCCCGATCCCCTTGACCGAAAGCATCGCCACCGCGGGCGAGCCGGTCGGCGGCGGGCAACCATGGCGTTGGGCCAACTGGCCGGCGATCTCGAGGCTTCGCTCGTAGTCCTTCCTCGGACAGGTAAAGCTGAGGTTCGCCTGGCCCTCGCGCGAGTAGCTCTGGACGATCATGTCGACGACGATCCCGCCGGCCGTGATCTCCTCGAAGATTGAGGCGGCCAGGCCCGGGGTGTCGGGCACGCCGAGCATCGTTACCCGGGCTTCCGACTCGTCCAGGCCGATCGAGTCGATCAACAGCCCTTCCATGCTCCGCAGCCGGTTGATCATGTCGGCCGCCGCGTTGCCATTGGCCGGCTTGTCCGACGGAAGGGGCAGCGGCGCGATGTCGTCCGGCGTCTGTTCCAACGAGAAAACGCCGTGCAACGCGCGAAGCGCCTCGGCGCCCGATTCGCGCGTGACGAGTACCGAGATTTTGATTGGGCTGGTGGTAATCATCAGAATGTTGATGTCCGCCTCGGCCAACGCTCGGAACATCCGGTCGGCCACGCCTGTCTGACGTGCCATCCCCAGGCCCACCACCGACACGACCGACACGTCGTCGTCGTAGCTGTACGTCTCGGCGTCGAGTTCCTCGACCGCATCTTCGACGGCCATGAGCGTCGCGGGCAGGTCGTCGCGAAAGACGGTGAACGAAATGTCGGCCACTCCCTGATCACCGACGTTCTGAACGATCATGTCCATGGCGATTTGCCGGGCGGCCACCTTCGAGAAGAGGATGCTCGCGGCGCCCGGCCGGTCGGGCACGCCCCGGACACTCACCCGGGCTTCGTTCTTCGCGATCGCCGCCCCGCAGACCGCCTGGCTGGACGACTCGGGCGACTCGGTGATCATCGTGCCCGGGGAGTCCGAAGAACTGCTCCGCACGTGGACCGCCACGCCGAACCGTTTGGCGAACTCGATCGACCGGTTGTGCATCACGCCCGCCCCGGCGCTGGCCAGCTCGAGCATCTCGTCATAGCTGATCTGGTTGACGCGCCGCGCCTCGGGCAGCACCCGCGGGTCGGTCGTGTAG
>JAFGFF010000327.1 GCA_016931075.1 Pirellulales bacterium
GACGCCCTGCAATGCCTGTTGCTGGTCGGCGGCGGCGTGGTGCTGTTCTTCATCGCGCTGGGAAAGGTGCCGGGCGGGTGGGCCGCGATGGAAGCGGCCAGCCCCGACCGATTCCACCTCTACCGTCTGCCCGACGACCCGGAAGCGCCGTTTCCCGGAATCGTATTGGCCACCTTCGGCGTCTTCATCTTCTACTCCGCCGGCAACCAGGTGATGGCGCAGCGAATCCTCGCGGCCCGCTCGACTTGGGACGCCCTGATGGGCGTCTTGTGGGCAGGCGTGATCAACCTGCTTCGTCCCTTGGTGACCTGTTTTCTCGGGCTGATCGTCTTCCACTGGATCCACGTGATGCGCGCCGCGCCGCCGCTTGACAATGCGGACGAGGCGTTCCCGTTCGCTTTGCGGTATCTCGCGCCCGATTGGGGTCTGCGCGGCATTATCCTCGCTGGCTTCCTCGCGGCGGTGATGTCGACCGTCAGCGCGTTGGCCAATTCGACCGCGACCATTTTCAGTCTCGACGTATATCGACGATTTTTTCGCCCCGATGCGACCGACATGCGGCTGGTTTGGACCGGGCGCGTGGCGTCGGTCGTATCGCTGGCCATCGCGGCGCTGGTCGCCCCGTCCGTGGCGTACTTGGGAGGCGTGTTCCGCTATTTTCAGAACGGCGTGACCTACCTGGCGACGCCTTTCATCTCGGTGATGTTGCTGGGACTGTTGTGGAAGCGGACCAATTATCCGGGCGCGTTGTTCGGCCTGATCGGTGGGTCCGTGATCACGCTGGTCATGGCGCTCGGCGCGCCCGCGGCCGGCCTCTATCTCCACTGGCTCTACCTGGCGGCCATTGCCCAGGCGATCATCATGTCAGGCGTCGTTGTCGTATCTCTGCTCACGTCGCCCCCGGAGAAAACTCAGTGGCAGCCGTTTCAATGGACGCCCGCGGCCTTGACACAATACGATGAAGGTGTGAGACGACCATGGTATCAGAGCCCGCTGTTGTGGTGGTCGATCTATATCGTCGGCTGGGTGTATCTATACTGGAGATTTTGGTGAGTCGACGAGGGAACCGTTCACATGCTGTGCCGTCAAAGGGAACAGGTGCAAATTATCGGCTTGCCCGTCAATCGCGAGTGGCAAGCCAACTGGCCGAAAAATGCACCAGTCCCCGTCCTGTGAACGCTTACGTCAACGAGAGAGAAGTCGTAGTCTCCGGAACGTTTCCCCTATTGCACGAGGACTGTCGAATATGCGATTTGCCGTGTTCCTTTTTATCTGGTCGTCTCTTATGCCGGCCGCTGCGTTTGCGCAGTCGGATGCATCCGCCTCGGCCAAGAAGCTGAAAGTGGCTCTTTCCACCGATTTCGGCAACGAGATCCACTGGCGGCGGATGATTGAGTTTGCCAAGACACACGAGGTGGAGCGATTGGTCTACTGGAGTTACGGCGAGGTATGCGGCTTTCCAACGCCGTGGACCTACCCGCGGCGGCCGGCGGAATTCCTTGATGCCGACCAGCGCGACAGGGCCCTTCAGGTCCAGGCAAGCCTGCGGCGATCAGCCAAGATGACTTCGGCAGCGGGAATGGAGTTCTGGTACACCTATCAAGCTCTGATGATGCCTGATTGGGCCCGGTTGCGCCGGGTCGCGCCCGAGCTGTTCAACGCTCGGGGCGAGCCCGACATGGCGGGCGACGCCGTGTATGCGCTTGTGACGGAGCAACTGGACGAGCTGCACGCGCTCGCTCCGGGTCTCGACGGCATCGAGGTGTGGATCATGGAGTGCGCCAACGTACAGATATACCGTCTCCAACACCAGTCCGTTTCCACGACACAGATCATCGAGCGCCTGGTGGCCACTATTCACAAAGCGTGCCGGAAGTACGGCTGGAAAATGACGCTCGACTTGCACACGGCGGCCGGCAACACGCAAACGCTCCACGCGATTTTTGAGGCAGCCCGAAAACGGCCCGACGTCATCATCTCGGCCGACAACGTCATCGGCGATTACTCGTTGGTGCTTCCCTTCAACGAGCATCTTCGCAAGGCGACGAAGACCAACCCGATTTGCGTTCACTTCGACCTGAACGGCGAGTATTGGGGCCGTAACTACATGCCCACCAGCGCCCTGAGCCAATACGCCAGGGATCTCGAGGAGGCGCGGCGTCTCGGGGCGGAATGCGTCAACGGCCGAATCAGTACGGCCCACGATTGCTGGAGCCCGCACGACAACATCCTGCCCCGATACCGGAGCGAGTATCCGAAGGTTCCCATTCAACGCCTTCAAGTCTGCTGCACCGACACGCTCGGTCGCATCAATGCGCACTTCTTCTGCCGGCGAGCCGGGGACCCGAGCGTAACGCGCGAGCAGGCCACGAAGGAGTTCCTCGTCGAGCAGTTCGGCGAATCGGCCGAATCGCTCATGCCCGTATTCTTGAAAGTCGAGGAGGTGGACCGAGGCATCTTTTTCATGGGCGGTAACTACTTCTCGGCGCAAACCGTCGTGCGGGCGCCGTGGCATTACCGATTTTGGGGTTGGGACGAGTACATGACCGCCCCGCCGGGCACGCCGTTCCCGACCGAGCAAATGAAAAAAGACGGCCGCGGGCTGGCGGCGTTCGCCGGTTGGCCCGTGGCGATCGGCCATCACGCGCCCGGGCCGAAAGCGATTCTCGCGGAAAAGGCCGCGGCCCAGCGTACGGCCGAGCAGCTTCTCAAGCAAGTCAAAACGGCCAGCGTTTCGCTCAATCCGCAGGACCGCGAGTTTCTCCTTCGCCAGTTCGAGGACCTGGTCCTGTTCGCACGGATCTACCGTCTGGTGGCCGAGGTCGATGTGAACACAACGCTATTGAATCGAAATACTGCGATCAATGGCCTGCCCGACCGCCAGGCTCTGCAACTAGCGGTCGAAGAACTCCGCCGTGCCAGGGCCGAATGGAAAACACGCAATCCGGCCGATCCGTTCGGATTAATCAAGTTGATCGACAGTGGATTGTCCCGATACGAAGCGAAGAAAATGAGTAGAGAAAAATAGGATGATCCGGCGTTGCTTTACGGCGATCGAGCCAGGCTGGTATAATCGTGGGCGTCAATAACTCTCCCGGCGATTCCAACCCCCTTCGCCCCTTGCGTATCCCGCCGAGCCATACTATGGAGTACCCACACGATGAAAAAAGCGTGTATTCGTCTTTTGCTGGCTGGCGTCGCGCTCTTTGGCGTTTTCCCGAAGTGCAGCCCACACGTCTATGGGAAAAAGACGGATCCCCCAGCCATCGCCGCACCTCCGGCCGGGAGCGAGGCAAGTTACTCCTGGTACGCGGCGCAGTTCAAGGATCACGGCAAATTCACTCCCATCGGACCTGCGGGTGATCCGGCAGATGTGGCGGTGTCGGCAAACGGACAGCTCTATTCATGCGCCCACGTCGGGGGATACTACACTGGCCAGGGTGTCAAGCCGCTGCCGGGCGTCACTCCGGACTTGTTGCCCAATGCCCTGGCTTTTGCCTTGTTTCGTGACGGCAGAATCGTTCTTATGGGGCAGGGCAATCCGGTACGACAGTCGCTGATGGAGGACCGTCTGCCGATCGTTGTCTCGTCCTGGCAAGACGGTCTGTTTCTTTTGCGTCAAACCAGCTTCGCCCAGCCGTTGCGCGACTCGGAAATCATCACCGGACGTGAGCGGACTCTTGCCTGGGTGGGATTGGATATCATAAACCGCGACAAGAAAGACAGAGAAGTCACTTTACTCGTTTTTCTTTCTGGCGGCGCGGAAACGCCCCGGCCGAAGTTGCGTTTCCACAAGGGAGTCCTGTATTCGGACGATCGCGTGATAGTCAGCGCTTCGCCGCCCGAAGGTTTCACCGTGGAGTATTTCAAGGTATTTCCCCCCAACGCGGATTTCGATGCCAAGGATCCGCTGGATTTGATTCGCCGTCACCGCGGTGTACTTAACGCGCTGGTCATTAGGGGGAAGATGGCCGGGGGGCAAACCGCTCGCGCAATCTTCAACCGGGTTTTCGAACCCCAGGATACGGTCTTCTGGGACGTGAAGGCCGAGCTTCCCAACGTCGCTGCGGATGAACTGACGGGCAAGTCCTATGTTTCGGAACTGCGGGCCGCCAGCCGGCGACACACACGCCGCATTGAAAACACATTTCCGTATGAAACGCCCGACCGGATTCTAGACAATATCTGCGCCAAGGCCCTGCTGGACGGGTATTTTCTCACACGGCGTTGGGATTCAAAATACGTCGTTTTCGATTCGGTCATCTATCGCTGCCAATGGGACGACTCCAGCGCCAAATGGATAAACGCCTTGAATGAGATGGGCGACCATGGTACCGCCGGTCGGCTACTGGAAACCATCTTCAGCCGTCAGGGAAAAAACAAGCCGACCGGCACGCGCACCCTCGAAGGATGTTTCTCAGACTACACCAACACCGAAGGCGGCGCGGATCTCAGCAGGAAACTGGCGTCCTGGACCAGCGGAACCGGTTGGGCATTGTGGGCCATGTGCCAGCATGCCCGACTGTACGACGATCGCAAGTGGTTGAAGGAACATAAGCGACAAATCCTCGACGGTTGCGAGTGGATTATCCGAGAGCGGAAGTTTTCGAGAGAAGATCGCAACAATCCCTGCGCCGGACTGATCTATGGTCGATACGTATGTGACTTGAAGAACGATACCGACGGTTATTTCACCTATTCGGACGCTATCTGCCACCTGGGCCTTCATGAGACGGGGCGATTGCTTGCCGATTGGGGCCACCCCGAAGGACCGCGTTTGCTGCGTGAAGCCAAGGCCTATCGCCGGGACATTCTCACCGCCGTGGATCGGCTGACCGATCGGTCGTCGGATCCCTGGTACGTCCCTTGGATTCTGCATCGACCGAAGTTCATAAATCGGTATTTTTACGACGTCTGTGGCCCGATCAATCTTGTCACCGGCGGCCTGATTTCCGCCGAGGACGAGCGCGCCAGCCACATCATCCGCTGGACCATCGACAAGGTACATCACGGCAGCCTCGAACACGTGGTTTCCGGCGGCGACTGCCGAGGCAACCTGATGGGCGGCACGTGCTTCTACTCGCAAGACCTGGCCACCACACTGCTGGAACGTGAACGAGTAGAGGACTTTCTGCAGGTTCTCTATTCGCTCACGACGGCGGCCATCTCCCATCAAACACTTACCACCACGGAATGGGGAAACAATACCCAACCGCACATTCACTCGATTTCCAGTCTGCTCCACCTCTACCGGGCAATGCTGATCCAGGAGCGACCCGATCGGCTGTGTCTTCTACAAGGCACTCCACGGCGTTGGCTTGAGCACGGCAAAATGATCCACATCCGCGACGCTCCGACCTGGTACGGTCCACTGTCGCTAAAAACTCATTCTCATCTTGCCGATGATTCCATCGAGGTCGAGTTGATTCTCCCGAAGAGAATCGCCAAAATCCCCGTCCACCTGAAGATTCGTTTGCCAAATGGGCACCAGATCGAACGCGTCATCGTCAACGGCAGAAGACACGACAACGTTCAAGGCGAGTGGATCATCTTGCGCCAACTGGAAGGGATACTGAAGGTGACAATAGCCGTTTCCACGTCTGGCGCCACGTCTGGCACCACCAAGAGAAAAAACGATGACTGAAGCATGAAGTGGACGTGGCAGAGCACCCGAAATGCCAAATCGAGCGACGGAAGTCGGGCGTTTTCCATTCGAAGAGAAGGCTTCGGCCGGCCGGATTCGACGTTGGCACGCACGTTCCACGCGGACGCAACAGGACTAGATTCGTGGGCTTAAACCACGCCCAGATGCGTTTGCTGATGGAATCGACTTGCCAGACGTACGGAGCGCGCCAGCCAGACGAATCGGGGACTATGGCTTGTTAGAGAGTGGTGCCCGTTACCAGCCCGAAAAAACTCCCGAAAACAGTATGTATACACTTGGATACCACTTACATTTCTGCTATACTCACTCCCACTTCGCTAGCCCTGCTAGCAATCTTGTTATCACACACCGAAGCCGCTTGGGGCGGTGGAACCCGGATCGCCGGCTCCGTCATGCTGGTATAGGAGGCTTCCACGGCTTTTCTCGCCGGGAATGATCGCGACTGAATTGCGATCTCTTTTTTACGGTCACGAACGCCCGTCCACGAACAATCGACGTTCGTGTTGCGCTGGGGAACGCCCTACGCCGCTACGGATTGATCCATTTCGACGGCGAAAAACGCACTGGTCGTTGGCGACGTACGTAAGCCGTTTTACAGCAAACGCGCCGCAAGTTCTGCCGCCCAATACACATGCGGCCCCGGTTTCTCGAGTAACACGGCCAACGTCTCGTCCCATTCCGCCCCAAAAGGTTCGAAGGAGTGAGAGTCGCCCCGACTCAAAAAGGCCTTTCGTAGCAACGAGTTACGAAAGGCCTTTTCTCGTGGCTGTTTTGGCAACTTCTGGCGTGTGCTGCGCTGTTGTTGTTTTGTTCCTGTTGTTTCGAGAGAGCCCCAGGACCGTGGAAACCTGGGGCGGCAGGATCCCGAGACCATACAAGGCGCGGTAGGACGATGGTCGAGGAAGATAAGTTCAGTCCGCTGAAGCCGACGTAGGGGGATCACGCACCATAGCGCGCCGTGATTGCCGCAGTTCCGTACAACGGCCAGACTACCCTTTCGGCATCATCGAGATGCAGCACGATGGCTGCGTCTTCCGTTTCTGCGTAGGCCCCTGGACCCGGTCATGTTTTGCCGGAAAGTCCTCTTGTAACGATTATGACGATTCTGGCGCTGGCCACGATTCTTTCCGTCAGATCGGGATATGTCGATTCGTCGACTCGAATCGACGATACGCCCAAGGAGGCTTCTTCGGCTTTTCTGCACTGTAGGCGATCTGCGGGACGTATGAGATGGACTGCCGAGGCAGCGATTTGCAGCACCACTGGGGACTCGCGGGCTGTTGGCGAGTGCAAGTCCATTGGATTGTTAGTCTTACGATTGGAGTGTTGGTTTGCGGCTGCAAGGTGGGGCCAGATTATTGCGGTCCACCGTCCGCCCCAGTGGGGGCATACTATCCGGTCGCGAATGAAGGCAATGAGGCTGGCCCTTCTGCCCCCCAAAAGCCCGAAGGCGAAGTCTTGCTGAGAAAGCCGCGGGAGGATACCGGAGGTGAAACACCCTCTCCTGACGCGCTAGCGCCGGAATTGGTCTCTTGGTGGACCTCGCTGAACGACCCGGTTCTTAATGAACTAGTAGTCTGTGCCGTTCGCAACAATCGCGATCTTCGAGTGGCCGCCGAACGGATCTTCAAGGCCAGAGCAAGTCGTGGGACCGTCGTGTCGAGCTTGTTCCCGCAGGTCGACACCGATGGTTCATTCACTCGAGAAAAGCGGGCCTCCGGCGGCTTTTTGGGGGGTGTTGCGCGCGATTGGTGGGCTTGGGGTACTAGAATGACCTGGGAAATCGACGTTTTCGGCCGACTTCGACGTCTGTTGGAAGCGGCCGATGCAGATGTCGGCGAACAACAGGAGCTGTATCGTGACACGCTTGTGCTGCTGATCGCTGAAACGGCGACGGCTTACGCAGAGGCCCGGTCCCACCAGGAACAGATGGCCATCGTCGCAGCCAACATCAACGTCCAGGCGAAAACAGTTCACCTCGTCCGTTCACGCTTCGACAACGAAAAGGCGGACATGCTGGACGTAAGTCAATCGGAGGGTAGCCTCAAGGGCGTCGAGGCGGGATACCCGGCAACGCAGATTCTCTATCGAGAATCGATCAACCGGTTGAGCGTGTTGCTTGGCAGCCCTCCCGGCGCGGTGGACGCCCTGATGCGGCAACCGCGTCCGATTCCCCACGCTCCGGAATACGTGGCCACGGGCATCCCGGCCGACCTGTTGCGGCGGCGTCCGGACATCCGGGCCGCGGAACGGCGGGTTGCCGCCCAGACGGCGCGAATCGGGGCGGCCGTGGGGGAGCTCTATCCGCAATTCTCGCTCGTGGGCGCGTTCGGTCTGGAATCGCAGAACTTCTCCACCCTTTGGAACGCCAACGCCATCACCGCGAGCGTAGCGCCCGGCATGCAGTGGCACATTCTCAACTTCGGGCGGTATCGCTCGAACATTTGGGTCCAGGAGTCCATGCAGCGGCAGTACCTCTGGGAATACGAGAATACGGTCCTGCAAGCGGCCGAAGAGGTCGACAACGCCCTGGTCGGATTTGTCCAGGGCAAACAACGTGGCAAATTGCTGCAAGAATCGGTCGACTACTATCGAGAGGCCGTGCGGCTGTCGCAGATCAAGTATCGGGCCGGGAATGTCGATCTCCAGCGGGTGCTGGATTCGCAAAGCTCTCTCTTGGCGTCTCAGAACCAACTCTTGCTCAATCGAATGGCGGTGGTTCGATCGTTCATTTCACTCTATCGCGCTTTGGGTGGAGGTTGGCAACTTCCCGTCGAGCAGGTCACGCCCTTGCCGCCGGTGGTAGCCGAGAATCAACCGGAAGTCGTTCCCGCTCCACTGCCCGGCGCTCGACCGTAGACACCCGCGGATGGTGAATCGACCCTCTTGTTATCCTTGTCTTCTCAACCCTGTGATGCACGGCGTTTGAACAGGGCCATCGCGTCGAGCACCAGGCTGAAGAGGAGGGGAATCACAACCAGGGTGAAGATCGTGGCAAAGAACAAACCGCCCACCACGACCGAGCCAAGGCCCCGGTAGAGTTCGCTTCCCGAGCCCGGGGCGATGACCAACGGAAGCATGCCGAAGATGCTTGTGCAGGTCGTCATGAAAATGGGTCGGATTCGAGTCCTGACCGATTGATAGATCGCCTCTCTGGCTTCCATGGGCCCGGCCTCTCCTTCATCCGCGGCGTGTTGTCCGCGCATGAAGTTGAGGGCCTGATGGACAATCAGGATGGCGTTGTTGACGACCACGCCGATGAGAATGACGAATCCGAGCATCGTCAGCACGTCGAGCTGTTGCGTGGGGTCGTGACGATGCACGATCCAGAGCCCGACAAAGCCGCCGACCGTGGCCAGGGGCACGGTGAACATGATCACCAGCGGGTGGAGGAAGTTCTCGAACAGCGCGGCCATCAGCAGGTAAGTGATCAGCAAGGCCAGGAAAAAGCGGCTCAAGGCAACGCTTCCCAAGGAGGCCCAGTTCCAGCCGGTCCATTTGCCCATCAGGGATTCGCGCACCTGGGAGAGCCGGTCGGCGTTGCCCGACAAGGAGACGAAGATGTCATTGCCCATTTTGCCTTCGGCCCGGGCCTGGTTGACGACTTCGAGAATCGTCTCCTGGGCTTCTTCCAGGGCCACGTCGTTGGGTGGCGTCACCGTAATCGCAATCGCCCGTTGCTGCTCGACGCGGCGGATTTCCTGAGAGGCTTCCGTCGAGACGAAATCGGCGATCTGTCCCAGGGGAATCACAGTGACCGATCCGTTGCCTTCTTTGACCGCGATTGGCAGTTCCGGGACTTCGTCGGGCGAAACCTCCATAGCCGGATCGCGAATGAGTACCAGGTCGATATTGTCGCCCTCGAAGTCGAAATCGCCGATGAAGGAACCGTCGATCATGGATCGGGCGGAGAGCGCCAGGTCGTTGACATTGATCTTCAACCGCTTGGCCACTTCCTGTTTGATCTGTAGTTGAAGCTCCGGTCCTGACTCATTGAAGTTCTCCGGAGACGTGCGAACCGAGAACTTGGAAAATGCTTCCTGCAGGCGTTCTTCCAGGTGGGCACAGGCGGCCTTGAGACGCACGAGGTCGTTGCCGCTGACTTCGATCATCACGGCGTTGGAACTGCCGGCCCCGCGGCCGAAGATCGAGGCCTGCGACGTAATACCCTTGCTGGCAGGGGTTACTTCGAATGCCTTGCCGAAGATGGCCGTGATGGGCTCCACGTTCTCCGGGTCGTCGCTGATGCCGATCATGAAAACGGTGCCACGCGCCACGACGAAGAAAAACTCCTTCAGGACCGGGATCTTCGTGAATGTCTTGCCGGTTCGAACGTCGACGACCGGACCATGTTTCGAGGCCTCTTCCGAATTTTTGGCGATCCAGAAGGGCTTGAGTTCCTGTTCGATGCGTTGCCCCACGAAATAATTCTCCATCAGCGAATAGCCGGCGGGAGTCGACATGCGGCAGAAGGTGAAGTTTTTATTGCCGTTGGGCAGGTAACTGGCCGGCGGCGTGAGCAGGATGCTGAAACCCACGGACGCAGCGATGATAACGGCGATAATCAGGATCCGCAGCCATGCGCTGGAGAGGCTTCGGAAGGTGAGCAAATGGATCAAAGAAGCCCACCTGTTCCCGATCCATCCGAAAAGAGGCGCCAAACCGAACAGGTTGGCAAATGCACGGCTCACAGGTCCCCGATGCTCGTGCTTACGGAGAAAAATCGCAGCCGCCGTGGGAATCACCGTAATCGAAACCACGAGAGATAGGGTTACCGCGGTGCAGATGGCCAAAACGATGTCGTAGAACAATTGCCCTGCCTCGTCTTGAATCGTGAGCACCGGTGCGAAAACGGCGATGGTCGTCAGCGTCGAGGCGAGGATCGCTCCCCAGACCTCGCGCGTCCCATGGTAGGCCGCTTCGACGGGGTTAGCGCCCAGCTTCATATGTCGATCGATGTTTTCCAACACGACGATCGCGTTGTCGACCACCATACCGACGGCGAAACTCAGCCCGGCGAGAGAGATCACATTCAGATTTCGATTAGCCAGCCACATCACCACGAACGTGCCGATGATCGAAATGGGAATGGCTACTGCGATAATTAAAGTCGAACGCAGACTGCGCAAGAAGAGCAAGAGGACCAGTATCGCCAGACCGCCGCCGATCAACAGGTTCTCTCGAACCAGGTTGATAGCGCTAAGGATGTAGTGGGAGTCGTCGAAGGCCATTCGCAAATGCAGGCCGTAACGATTGTTCTTGAAGCTCTTTAAGACGCCGTTGTCGGCGTTCATTTCGTCAACCACTCGATGGACTTGTTCGATGATGTCGAGCACGTTGCTGCCGGTCTTGCGCTTGACGAAGATCGTCATCGACGTGCGACCTTTGCACTGGTCGAAATGGGACGTCTTTTCGAGGACCAACTCGACGCGGGCCACGTCGGAAACACGAACGGGGCTGCCGGACTCGTCGTACTTGATGATCGTGTCGCGGAGCGGCTGAAGCGAATCATACTGTCCCAACACGCGAAAACGCACGTCCTGGCGGCTGTTCACCAAATCACCGGCCGTGGCGTTGACGTTGTCAAGCCTTAGGACGGAATGCAGCTCCGAGATAGTGATGTTGCGCCGGGCCAGGGCTTTCGGGTCGAAACGCACCTGGACCTGATGCTCACGCCCGCCCTTGATGTCGATCTCCGCAACCCCTTCGATTCGCTCCAGGCTGGGTTTGAGGTAGCGGTCGGCATAATCGAAGAACGTGGCGACCTCGAAGTCGGGATCGTCCGCCTGCAACAGCAGGTAGGCGATGGCGTCGTCGCCAGCCGTGTCGGCCATGTCGATGATTGGACGATCCACGTCTTCCGGATACTCGGGCACCTCGTCGATCTTGTTCGACACCTCTTGCAGGATGCGTTCGGGCGAGTAGCCGATGTTGAACTCCAGGGTGATCATCGCGGTGCCCAGTTGGGCTTGCGACGTCATCTTCCACAGGCCCTGGACCGATTTAAGCTTCTCCTCTTGTTCCAGGATGATTGACTTCTCGATCTCCTCGGGACTGCGGCCGGACCAAGAGGTGCGTATGGTGACAACGGGGCGATCCACGTCCGGCGTCAACTGGACGGGAATCCGGGCCAGCGCAATGACGCCGAACAGCAGCGTGAGGATCATGCCGACCGTCGTCTTGACCGGATTCTGAATGGCAAACCGAATGGGGTCCATCGTCGTCTATTCCGAACCTCCCACCACCTGCTGCCCCGTGCGATACATCCCGGGAACCGGAGCCAGAGGCGCGGTATTGGGGTCGATGCGAACGGTGACGCCGGGAATCAGACGTTCCAGTCCCTCGACGACCACCTTCACGCCGGGATGCACCATGTCCAAATCGCGTTTCCGCTCGCAGGCAATCGCATAGGCGTCACGGGTATGCGACAGGATGCGAACGGGCACGGGCACAGCGACAATCGCGTCTTGCGCCTGTTCTTCGCCGCCATCTTTCTTCTGTGTCTTCTTGGGGCGGAGAACCCAAATGGTGGAGCCGTCGGGCTTGGTGAGGACGGCGTCCCTCGGTACGAGCAGCTCGGTCGTTTCCCGCATGACTGGCACGAAGACGCTCACGCCCATGCCTGGCATGAGTTTGCCCTTCTGGTCGTCAAGTTGAACGCGAACAGGGAAGGTGCGGCTGCCCACCGAGCCCTGGACATTGATCGAGAAGACCTTGCCTCGAAGTTCCAGCCCAAGGGAATCGACGACGAGATCGAGTTCACTGCCCACGTCGATCAGCGGCAACGATTCTTCGGGAACCATGATTCGGACGTCGATGCGGCCGTTGGAAACGATGTCGACGATTGGGCTGCCCACGGATACGTATTCGCCGAGTTCCGCGTATTTCGCCACGACGCTCCCGTCGAACGGAGCGATGATGTCGAGCCGGGTCTTGCGTTCCCGGACTTCCTTCAGCATCACGTTCAGTTGTAAGAGGAAGGCATCCAGTTCCTTGATGAGTGTGCGCTCCTTTTCTACGTCGCTCAGGGGAATCGCGTCATCTTTTAGCATGCCCTTGTAGCGGCGGAATTCATCTTTTGCAAAAGCAAGCGTCGCTTTCGTAACCGTTCACGCCCCGGGGAGCAATGAGGGAGCGGATTGGTGGGCAAGATGAGCTTCGACGGCTTGGGTTACCAAGGCGAAGGC
>JAFGFF010000328.1 GCA_016931075.1 Pirellulales bacterium
GGCGGTCTGCTTTCTGTTGCACTTTCCCTGGCCTTGCGGCCGGTGGGCGTTACCCACCACCGTGTCCTGCGGAGCCCGGACTTTCCTCCCGCCGGAGCTGCCTCGGGCCGGTGTGGCGGCCCGCACGCCCCGGCCGGCGACCATCCGGCCCACTGTGCTTCCTATACCCTAAGGATATACGCCCCGGCCCGCAGGGTGAAGAGCCAATCCGTCGCCACACCCCTGATGTATTTTGACAAACAAGTTTGGTCATATGGTCATAGCAACTTATGTGTGGGTATGGAGTTCTGTTTCAAGGAGTGATAGGGGGGGTATATGAGTTATCCAAAACGAAAACTGGTCCTGTCGCGCGAGGAGCGGCAGATTGGTGGAGCATCGGGATCATGATCGGCGGCCTGACATTCGGGAGCGGTGTGGGGCACTACTGAAGGTGGCCGACGGGCGGGCTCCGTATTCCGTGGCGAGGCATGGATTGTTGAAGCGGCGTTGTCCAGACACGATCAATAACTGGATGAACATTTACGAAGAGAGCGGGATCGAGGGCTTGCTTTCGCGGCGGCACGCAAACAACGGTTTGTGGCGTAATCGGCATGGTGGACGCCATGACTGGTCGCGCGCTCCACCGCGACAACCACATCGTCGGACGTCGAGAAGTGATGGCCGTGTATCGTCAGATCGCCGAAGCGCATCCCCGCGCGGAACTCATCTACGTGGTTCAAGACAAATGGTCGATTCATCGCCATCCGGACGTGCTGGAGAGTATGAAATCCTATCCTCAAATGGAACCGGTTTGGTTGCCGACGTACGCTCCTTGGCTGAATCCGATCGAGAAACGGTGGCATTGGCTCAAGGAGGCTATCCTCAAGATGCACCGCCTAGCCGACAAGCCCGTGCGGCTGCGCGAGCACGTCGTCGCCTTTCTGGATCCGTTCGCCCGCCACTCCAACCGAACCCTTATCTTTCCTGAAACAAGCCCGTTTTTTGCCATACCATTGTGGCGGAGCGAGGGTGGTCGTAGAATACTGGTTGGGGGGGCGTCGTCTGACTTCGCTGACAGGAAGAGGCCATGTCTGACTCCCGTTCCACCAAACGCGAAAAAGCGTCGGATTCCGAATTCGCGATCAACACGTCGGCCGAGTCGGATCGCGCCGCGCCGCGCCGCTCGGCGGGGCGTTCGCGCCACCTGGCCATCGGTTTCCTGATCGCCTTCGCCCTGATGTGTCTGGTTGGCGTCGCGGTCCTCTTGTTCACCGGGCCCGCCGCGGATCTGCGGCTTGCCCAGATTCACGATCAGAAGATCGACGAACTGGCCACGCTGAGGTTTCAGGTCGAATTGGCCGAGCCGGCTCCGCCAGGCGAAAAGGTTGTCTTCGAATTGCTCGACGCGCCCGCCGGCGCGGTTCTCGATCCGGATTCCGGCGTGTTTTCCTGGACACCGACCGAAGCCCAGGGCGAGGGCTGGTATACGATGCGCGTGCGCGCGGTCACCTCGGGCGATCCGCCGGTTGCGAGCGAGTGCGAGTTCGGCGTTCTGGTCAAGGAAGTGAACCGGCCGCCCGTGTTTGATCCGATCCCCGCGCAACAAGTCGAACTCGGTTCGACGCTTGCCCTGGACGTTCGGGCGACCGATCCCGACGTACCGTCTTGTGAGTTGGCCTATCGCCTAGTCGGCGATCCGCCCGACGGAATGACGCTCGACGCCAAGACGGGCAGGCTGACTTGGACGCCCGGCTCGATCGAATCGGATTCAAGCGTCTCGATCACCGTCGCCGCGGTGGAACTGCCCAAGCGATTGGTCGGCTCCAAGCAGACCTTCCAGGTCCACCTCACCCGGCCGGTTCCCGACAATCCGCCGGTCGAACCTGTAGAGCCTCCAGTGGCGGAAACTCCCGCCGCGCCCGTCGCACCGCCGGAGAGCTACGTTCCACCCAAGACGGTCGCTACACCTAGTAAACCTTCGGAACCGTTGCTTCCTGTCGCCGCTCAGCCGGACGAGGGCGACAAAGTCTTGCTCGATCTGTTCAAGAAGAACCGGCTTTTCCGGTCCAGCGAGTATACGACCATCCGCGAGATTTTTACCAAGCGGTTCGAGCAGAAGTACGCGGCGGCCGTGCGCCGGGCGCTTCCGCCGGATTCGCCCGCCGCGAAGCTGTTCGCCAAGCATCCGGCGGTCAAGGAAGAGCTGTTCATGGCGATCGACCCGGACCATGACGACGTGTCCGGGGCGCTGGGGCTCTTCGCCCGACTGGTCAAGGAGTACCCGACGCGATTTCCCGCTTATTCCAACCTGGCTATCGCGATCGCCGTCACGTGGGACCGGCAGGGCCGCGGGGTCTACGACTATGTGGGCCACCAGCACCGCACGAAGAGCAGCCTGCCCGACGGACGGATCGGACCGATCGAGAACTTCGCCTATTTCCTGAAACCCGAGATCGAAAAAGTCATGCAGGGTCGGGCCCAGTATCTGCCCTGGGAGTTTCTCGTCCACGTAGTCAACCACCAAACGCCCGAGATCGAACGCCAATGGGCGATGACCAACTACCTGGCCAAACGGGTGGACATCGGCAAATGCTATCACGATGTGCCCTATGACGACGAAATGCGCGATTCGCAAAGCCGTGTCGCCAAGCTGAACAACCAGGCGTACAACCTGCCCAATATCCGTCTGTTCGGCGGCGTCTGCGCGATGCAGGCCGACTTCGCCTCGCGCGTGGCAAAGAGCCTGGGCGTGCCGGCCGAGTACGTCGGCGGCGAGGCACGCGGCGGCGAACGCCACGCCTGGGTCATGTGGGTCGAGCTGATGTCGGTTACGCCCTCGAGCATCCAGTTCGAACTGAAGTCCTACGGCCGTTACCGGGGCGACCGCTACTACGTCGGCGAACTGACCGATCCCAAGACGGGCCAGCGATTTACCGACCGCCAGATGGAATTGCGCCTGCACACTGTCGGCCTGAATCCCCAGAGCAAACGCCACGCCGCGCTGGTGATGAAGGCCTATCCGATGCTCCGCGAACAGGCCAAGATGGACGTCACGAAGGAGCTGCGGTTCCTCGACCAGGTGATCCGCCTCTGCCCGGGCAACGAGGACGCCTGGCATGCCATAGCCAAAATGTCCAAAGACGGCCGGCTCACCCAGAAGCACGACAAACTGATGGTCAAGGTGCTGAACAACCTTTTCACCACCTTCGCCCGATTTCCCGATTTCACCTGGGAAGTGTTCGACGACCTGATCGCCTGCCAGAAGGTGCCCAAGAAACGGGGCCAGCTCTACGAACAGCTCGTCGCGTTGTACATCCGGGCCCAACGTCCCGACCTGGCCTGCAAGGCCGTGCTGACGCAGGCGTCTCATCTGATCGAGCAGGAGGAGTACAACAAGGCGATCCGCGGGCTGTCCAACACGATCATGGCCTTCCCTGACGAGGGTCGCTACGTGCCGGCCCTGTTGGACAAACTCGAAGCGGTCTGCAAGAAGGTCCCCGGCGCCGACAAACAGTTGATGGACTTTTACCAGACCTTCCTGCCCAAGGTCCCCCAACTCCGTCAGACCCGGCCCAATCCGTACTGTCTGGAGATGTACCAGCGTGCCATCGATCGTTTCAAGGCCGCCGGGCGGACCGACGCCGCCGCCTACTGGAGCGCCGAACTGGCCCGATTGAAGCAAAAGGTGCCGACTAGCTGATTTCGAGTGTCTGGCCCCGTTCCTCGCTTAGAGATACGCACCCGGCTGGTTCGACGCGCGCAGGGCATGCGACGCCAAACGATGGCGGGGGAGCGAACGATTGATGCAGAGCCAATACTGCAGGGCGTCGCGAACGGCCTGAGAAAACTCGCTGAAATCGGTCGGCTTGCAGATGTAGCTCTGGGCGCCCAGGCGATAGGCTTCCTGGACGTCGTCGTCCTGGTCGGAACTGGTCAAGACCACAACCGGCACGTAGCGGATCGGCAGCCCTCCGCGGACCCGACGCAGCACCTGCAACACTTGCAGTCCGGTCATCCGGGGCATCTTCAGGTCGAGGAAGATCAAGTCGGGCACAAGCGGCGGGCGTTCTTGTTGCTTCCCGGTGGCGAAGAGACTCTCAATCAACTCGACGCCGTCGTGGACGATTTCGACCTGGCATTCGATGCCACTGCGATCCACGGCGCGCCGAAGCAGTTCGACGTGCGATTCGTCATCCTCGGCCAGGAGCACGATAGGCACATCCATGATTTGCCCCCCGACAAACGGATCGCCGGATGGTATTCCATTTGAAATCGTGCGATTCCAGCGTGTCGCGAGCCAGGTTTCCCGTAGGGCAAACGGGCGGCGCAGCGCCAAGAAGCAGGCTGGGCGTCGGAAAACACAGCAACGCGACGAGTAGTGCCGCCGGCGCCTCGGCCGCACGCATCATGGGGGCTCACTCGATGGAAACGGCCTGGCCGCTCCGGCTCGCCGGTGATTCGACTACCCCCAGCGGGAGACGTCTCGCTTCGACTGCGGGAGGCGTCGGCGGCAACGGAAGATTTTAGACCTTCGGGTCCCTAGAAGAAAAGCCCCCAACGGGTTAGGTCTTCAGGAAAAATCAGTCCCGTCTCGGGTGTCGGGCCGATTGACTCGCGACGGGGGGACCGCTACCATAATCGTCAGACGCTTTCAAGCTTCGGACGGGCGCCACCCCCCCTTGGTCAGCCCGTCCGAAGCATGTGTCTCCCTCCGTGCCGTGTCTGGTCATTCCCCGATCGTCTCGCCCCAATAGGTTTGATGATCCCGCCCGTTTTCGCCCCCCTCTCATACGCTTTCTAATATGAAATTGCGCGGCACGGGGCAAAGAATAGCCTGTTTTCCCGCAGGGTAAACAGGCGGTCGAGTCCAGGATCAAGTTAGAATCGGTATCAAATAGCAGAAGGCAAGATCATGAGCCACTCTTCAAAACGGGTTTCTCGTCGTACGTTCGTCAAGGCAGGATCGGTCGCCGCCGCCACCGTGGCCTGGACGGCCGCCAGCGCTCGGGCAGCTCGGGGAGCCAACGAGAAGATCCGCGTCGGCGTGATCGGCACAGGCAGCCGCGGTCGCCAGGTTATCGCCGCCTTTGGCGACCATGACGATGCCAAGATTGTCGCCCTGTGCGATGTGTCCAAACGGATGCTCTCCAGCGCGCAGAAGCAGCTCAAAGCCAATCTCGACACGTACGGCGACTATCGCAAGTTGCTCGAGCGTTCCGACATCGACGCGGTACTGATCGCCTCGCCCGACCACTGGCATGCCCTGCAAACGGTCGACGCCTGCGACGCGGGCAAGGACGTCTACGTCGAAAAGCCGCTGTCGATCACGATTCACGAAGGCCGACGGATGGTCGAAGCCTCGCGGCGAAACAAGGCTGTGGTGCAGGTGGGCACCCATCGCCGGTCGTCACCCTTGTATCAAAAGGCGGCCGAACTGGTCCATTCGGGCAAGCTCGGCAAGGTGACGGTCGCCCGATCGTTCCGCCTGAGCAACATGTTCCCCAACGGGATCGGCCACAAGAAGCCGACCGCGCCGCCGGCCGACCTGGACTGGGACATGTGGCTGGGTCCCCGCCCGGCCCGGGAATATCAGGACAACATCGCGCCCTACAAGTTCCGCTGGTGGCATCTCTACTCGTCGCAGATGGCCAACTGGGGCGTGCACTACCTGGACGCGATCCGTTGGCTGGTCGACGAGACGGCCCCCGCGTCGGTCTGCACGATGGGAGGCATCTTTGCCGTGGACGACGACCGGACGATCCCCGACACGGCCCAGGCGATGTTCCAGTTCGCCTCCGGCCGGCTGGCCATCCTCGGCCAATACGAGACAAGCAGCAATCGGGCCCTGCCCGAGGGCGAGCTCGAACTCCGCGGCACGCAAGGAACCCTCTGCATCGACGAGAAACACTATCGCGTCATCCCCGAACGGGGTGGTCAATTCCAGGACGGGCGACCGCGTATGAAGCCGATCGAATATCTGGACAAGGGAGGCAACCACAACCTCACCTCGCGGCATGTGCGGAATTTCCTCGACTGCGTCAAGTCCCGTCAAAAACCCGCGGCCGACGTCGAAATCGGCCACCGGTCGACCACATTCAGCCACCTGGCCAACATCTCCCTGGCCGTCGGCCAACGGCTCGAGTGGGACGCCCAGTCCGAGCGGTTTACCAACTCGGACGCCGCCAACGCCATGCTCCACTACGAATACCGGGCCCCTTGGAAGCTTGGCTGATCACCCCGGCTACCCCCTCATGGAAAGTGCTTGCCATTTTCCCCGGTTGTGCTAGACTCAGCGGCTGATGAGAGACCGCTCACAAGAGCGGCCCCCGGCTGTGGTTTGGTACGGATCATTTTTCTTCACGCGGGGAGGATCCAACCATGAGACGAATGTCTATTCTTGTTGTGGGTTGCATTGCACTAGCCGTCCTTGTTGTCTGGTCGCCGGTGTCGGCCGACGACCTCATCCCGGCCCCATGGCGGGGTCAGCCTAACACGACGATCCAGGAGACCGATTTCCCGGCGTCGTGGAACCTGGCCTGGGACTCGTACACCAATCCGTTCGGCGAACCGAGCATCTGGATGTACTCCGACATCTGGCAGTTGGACGACAACCTCTTCGGCCGGTCGGGCGTCATCTCGTGGGAGAATTTCGAAAATGGCTTCAGCATAGACATCCCCAACAGTCCGGATCCAAACATCGAGAAGCGAATCTGGGTGCAGGTGACCTATTACGGACAAGGTCCGACGATTTGGGAGGCTATGGGTTTGGATGCAGGAGCCGGTTCTTGGGGGCCGGGTCTGCCTGATCTGATCGATTCGATCGACCACGGCGACGGCTGGATCACCGAAGCCCGGGAGATGGTCATCCGTCCCAACCCGACCGGCGAGTTCGTCGGCATCCGCTGGACCGGCGCGGGCGTGGTCGACCAGATCCTCGTCGAGACGATCTGCGTGCCCGAGCCGGCAACGCTCACCCTCGTCTTGGGAGCACTGGCGGTCCTGCTGGTCGTTCGACGTCGTCGCTAATAGGCCTGTCCTGAGCGTAACCCAAGCGTTTTCTGCAAAACCCACGGCCGGGGCATCACCCCCACGGAGGTTATCGGATGGAGTGCAAGAAGGAACAGAACCGTCAGCACTGCAATTGCAGCTACGAACCTTGTTCGCGCAAGGGCGTCTGTTGCGATTGCCTGACCTATCACCTACGGTCCCGTGAACTGCCCGGCTGTTGTTTCCCCGACGACGCCGAACAGACCTACGACCGCTCCTTCGACCACTTCGCCCGACTCGTCCGCGACGGCAAGGTGTAGTCCGACACATCTCATTCCAACCTTTCCGAAGCGGCCAATATGGGATTCTCCACCATCTATCTCAGGCCGTTTAGCTTCGATCGAACGCTCGATCCGGAACACGCCAGGATCCTGATCGAGTTCAGTGAAACCGAACACGAGGACGAGTCTGGAGAGCCGGGCGGTGACGGAAAGCCGCCTACGTTCTATTGCCAATGGGTCCCCACCGAAGACCACAAGGGATTGGAATGGGACAAGAATGAGAAGTTCTACTTCAGCAAGGACTGGTTGGTCTATCTGATTGAGACATTCATCGAGCCGTGGGGATACAAGCTCAACGGCGAGAGTCCCTGGTATATTGATGATTTCCAGGAGGCTGGGATTCTCAAGGTTAGTGATAACGAAGTGTCGGAGGAATACCGAAACATCGTTTCCATCAAGGACGAGTACGGCGAATACGACCTGTACTCGATGTAGCTTTCCGAAGATACGCCGCTGGGCCCACGGGTGGCCCGATAGCTCCGCTGAGGGCGTCCGGGAAATCGAGCCCGGCAACCCTTGCGTTCTTAGCCTATGTCGGCCAAGCTCTGCAGGGGCAAGTGGACACCCGAACCCGCTTCCGGGCGTGCTCTGAAAAAAGAGGTTTTTGGCAAAGGGGCTACGAAGAGACGAAAGTAGTCGAGTAGGAGAGGGGCAGCGGGGCTGCCGCCTCTCCCCTCGTCAAACCGGACATGCGGATTTCCCGCATCCGGCTTGCCCAGGA
>JAFGFF010000329.1 GCA_016931075.1 Pirellulales bacterium
ACGCGAACTCGCTAAGTCCCTGTTTCCCAGCTACTTCGAGCATCGCCCCAAAGAGAGCGCGTTCGATTCCGGTGTTGTACGGGGAGCGGATGGGCAAATTGGGTTACTTGTGCTTGCTATCGCCAACATTACTCACACGTGGTAACACGGTTCACGGCGACTCGTATCCGAGATTGTGGTCTTTTTCCACCGCGGGCACGCCCTCACGCATCCACGGCGGCATGGGATGGCCTTTCAGGTAGTGGCCGAAGAACTGGAAGAGACGGATCTGGAAGTCCTTCTTATTCTTCAGTTTTGACAGCGTGTGGCCTTCACCGTTGTAGTTGAGCATCCAGGCGGGCTTGCGCAGACGGCGCAGGGCGATGAAGTACTCGATACCTTGGGTCCAGGGGACCGAACCGTCGGCGTCGTTGTGCATGATGAGGATCGGCGTGGCGACCTTGTCCATGGCGAACAGGGGCGAGTTTTCGAGGAACCGGAGCGGGACCTCCCAGATGGTGCCCAGGGTCTGGTCGTGCTCGTACTGTGCGGCCCGGCTGCGGCCGGTCTCCCAGCGGATGCCGCCGTAGGCGCTGAAGAAATTGACCACGGGGGCGCCGGCCTCGATGCAGGCGAACAGGTTGGTCCGCGTGGCCAGGTAGGCCGCCTGGTAACCGCTGTAGCTGTGCCCCTGGAGGCCGACCCGTTCGCGATCGACGAATCCCTTGTCGATCAGGGCCGTTACGCCCGGCATGATCGACTTGTAGGCGCTCTCGCCGATATAACCCCGATCGAAGTAGATGTCCGGATTGAAGACGAGATAGCCGTTGCTGACGAAGAAGTGATAGTCGATCCGCGAGCGGTGGAACTCGGGCGTCCGGTGCAGGTGCAATTGGTCCGACGATTTGTGGAAGAACTGGACGATCATCGGGTATTTTCTACTCGGATCGAAGCCCTCGGGCTTGAACAGGATGCCGTCGAGCTTGCGGCCGTCCAGCGACGTCCAGTGCACCAGCTCGGCCGTGCCCCAGCGGAATTCGGCCTGCTGCGGATTGGCGTCGCTGATCCGCCGGCTCTCGCGGAAGTCGAGATCCGAGGCGAACAGATCGGGGAACTGCTCGAAGGTCTCCTTCGTGTAGACAACCGTCCGGGCGTACTTGGCCTTTTGGGGTGTGGAGAGCCGGAAATCGCCTTCCAACAGTCGCCGGGGCTCGGCCGGTGTGCCCAACTTGTTTCGATAATACCCGGCCCGGCGGTTGCCCTCGTTGAATCCGCTCAGCAGTTGTGGGCTGCCCTCGTGCAGGGCCTTTTCATTGCCGTCGAAACGAATCAAGCGATAGACGGTCCGAGTTCTTCGCCCGGTGATGGTCAGATTGACCGGCCGGGTCTTGCCCTCGGGATCGACCTGCCAGACGTCGTATCGATCGTAGATCAGCACGGCCCGATCGTCGGCCATCCAGCCGGCCACGCCGTAGGGCGGATCGTAGTCAAACGTCGTGTTCGTTTCGTTGTCGGCCCGAAGGGTTTTGGGCGTGGTGATGCGGCGCCGCTTGCCCGAGGCGACGTGGTAGGTGTGATACGACCGATCGGCGTAGTCGTACCAGAGCAGATACTTCCCGCCGGGCGAGGGCCGGACCCGGCTGCACGAGCCCTTGAGAATCTGCTGCCGCACGCCCGTCGCCAGATCGAGCAGATACACATCGAAGCGGATCGGATCCCACATCGACTCCAGTTCGTAGGGCTTGCTGGAGTGGAGCAGCACCTGTTGAGCGTTGCCGTCGGCCAGGAGCGTCGATTCGGGTATTTCTTCAGTCTCGATCTGGACGAGCTTTCCGGTCTCCAGGTCGACCATGGCCCGATAGGTCCGGTTCAACTCCCGTGTGCGGTTGGCAAGATGGACGCTGTGCAGGTAGCCTTCGTTCCAGTGCCAGATGTCCACGTCGGGGTAGTCGTCGTCCGGCACAGACGCGTCGCGCTCGGGTCGGACCGGCGCCGTGCCGAAGAAGACCTTCTTTCCATCGGCCGAGAACGAAATCCGTCCTCGCTCGTTGATCCGCCAGCCTTTCGGCACTCCGGGATCGCGAGAGGTGGCAATCGTTTGGGTACGACCCTTGCCACTCCACAATTCCAATAGGAAGTTCTTCGGTTTGTCCGAATTGCCAGCAGGCCCGCGGAGAAAGGCAACCCGGTCGCCGTTTTCCGAGACGGCCATTTGCCGGATGTCCTGCCCGCCGTGAAGGATCGGCTCGGTCTTGCCGGTTTCGACGTCGCACACGTACACCTCGGTCACGGATTGCTCACCGCGTGGCGAAGAAACGTAAAAGAGTCTCTTGGCCTTTGGAGCAAAACGGTAGTCGTATACGGACGGCCAGAACCGATCGTCGCCACCTTCGAGGTTGCGCAGGTGCAGGGCAAAACCATTCCATTCACGTGTTGGTTTGAACGTCCCGTTGCTCAAGCGTATAACGCCCGTCGAGGGGCCATAACCTCCGTCGACCTGGTAGGCAATCCACCCTCCATGTTTTTGGAGGGACGCGCTCTGTCGCGTCCGCTTTGGGTCGCGCTCGGCCACGACGGAGCGTGGCCCTCCAACTTGCGCCCAATCCCGGGGCAGCCGGTAGTCGTCGACGCCCATGATCGTGTCCAGCTTGCCCGATTGGATGTTAAGAATCCCCAACTCATCTCTGGGCATCTCGTCGGGATGGGTTTTCTTGAGCCGAAGCTCCCGAAGCTGCTCGGTTTTGGGCGAGATCAAGAACACGAGGAACCGCGAATCGTCCGAAAAGGCGAGTTTGTGCCCCTGATTGGCCTCGAACCGCTTCTTGCCGTCCTTGCCGCAAAGAAAGATTTTCGAATCGCCCTGCCACGGCTGCGTCTTGTAGGCGATCCATTCTCCGTCGGGCGAAACGACCGTCTCGGTGATCCGCTTCCAAGACCCAATGTCCTCGATCCCGAGCGACCTTTTTCCGGCAAGTGCGCTCGATGCGTTCAGCATCGTGACAACGGACAGGAGGCAAAGCAGCGATGTTCTCATCGTAGGACCTTTGCGATTGGCGGGTTCAGCCTGGCGTGTCCCTCCACGCGGTTGGATTCTACACCTTAGCCCCCAGTATACCACCGCGTCCCTGCGGATGCATGCGGGGATTCTGGACGGTTTTCGGCCGTCCGTTGCCTGCGAAACATTGACAAGTTTCGCCGGCGAGGCCTGTGAGCGTTCTATACTTACAGCAGAGAATCCCCAACGTATCCGAAGCCTTGTGGCCTTGCTTTCAGTACGGAACGTCGATCATGAATCTTGTTTTTGCCAAGCTGATCCTGGTAGTCGCCGTGTTCCTGGACGGGTTCGTCGGCGGGATGCTTCCGTATTGGCGGCGGGTGGATTCGGACCGGTCGCGGTTTCTGGAATACGGTAACGCGTTCGCCGCCGGCATCTTTTTGGCGTTGGGACTGCTGTTCATGCTCCACGACGCCGACGGGCATTTTAAACAGCTCTTTCCGGAGGTGGACTATCCGATCGCGTTCGCGTTGGCGCTGGTCGCGTTTCTGGTGCTGATGCTGATCGAGCACGTGCTGCCGTCGCTGCGCGAGGGGAAGATCGTCCACGCCGAGACGGGTGAAGGGACCGACGATTTCGTGACGACCGGTTCGCCGAAGTTCGCGCCGTACATGCTGCTCGGGGCGTTGGGCGTCGGGTCGTTCATTGCCGGGCTGGCCCTGGGCGCGCAGCCGCACATCAAAGGTGTGCTGCTGATCTTCTTGGCCATCGTCGCCCATAAGGGCTCGGCTGGCTTCGCCCTGGGCGTGAGCATGCGCCGCGGCGGCATCGCCCGATCGTGGGGCCGGCGGCTGATCCTCCTGTTCGCCCTGACTACGCCGACCGGCGTGTTGGTCGGCATGGCCGCCACGCAACTCCTGACCGGCCACGGCGAGCAGATCTTCATCGCCAGTTCGATCGCCCTGCTCTCCGGCGTCTTCCTCTACGTCGCCACACTGGACATCCTCCGCGAGCAACTGGCCGAGCGGACCAACCACCTCGCCAGATGGTCCCTCCTCGTCACTGCCAGCAGCCTCATGTTCATCCTGGCCATCTGGCTGTAGCGGAAGAAAACAGTCGGTTGGCGGTGTTGCGCAGAAGATTAAGGAAGGGCATTCAACCAACAGACGCTGCTCGTGGTTCACGGGCCCTCGGCCGGTGGGTGACGACGGCTGCCCGGCCTTTCTCGCAGGCCCAGAATCCAGAACAGCCAGCTCGACAGGCTGAAGACCTCCTGGACCCTTTCGCTGTTTTCAATGAACGTGTCCTTTCCCGTGTCCGCGGCATGGCACTCGAATCCGGCCGCGGAGAGCTGCGCGAGGATGGAATCATACACGGGGCGAAGGTAGCCGGGCAGCCAAGTATGGACGCCGACGGCGAGCCGGTCCTTCTCGATTATGGCAATCACCCATTGCCAGATCTCGCGAGAACGCTGCCGACGGTCGATATGCTCATCGAACCGATAGAATCCGGGCGGTTGCTTGTCGAAGTAGAGGATGGCGCCGAATCCGAGTCCTCGGAATCGTCCGGGCCGAAACTCCTCGCATACGCCTTTCCGGACCCTCACTGCAACGTCGTCGATCGATTTGAACGAATCGGGGACCACCCATTCGATGACAGCACGATGGATGTTCAGATTCTTCTTCTCCCAAAGACGCCACCGAAATTCCGCTTGCGCGTTTTTCTTTTTCAACAACTTCGGGTCAATGTGGAAGTCGATGGGCATGATCTCAGAGAAAAAGCGGTGGCAGCCTCGATTGGTCTTAATATGGGTAATGACCTGATGCAATTGTCTATCGGTTTACCGATGTAGGAGCCTAAAGGGCTCCTGCATTTCAGCCCAGTGCACCGCCCTGGGGATGCTTCTTGCGGCTAAACGGAGGAACACGTTCGAGCCGCACAGGCGTCCGATCCCACCCATCTAAGCGGGCAGCACCGATTGACAAGCCATCGCTGCCACCCTCGGTTCCACTGTGGGGGTTTTGTTCTCCCCCACCGCCACGATAATGGTAGCGGGGCAACCAGCCCGGGAGAATGGCAGTCGAGGAGAATCGTGATGAATACACGTCTGAACAATGGCGAGCACTTCCGTTTGCCCGACGGACGGGAGTTCCACTTGTGTGATCGAGTGGAGGCGAAGCGTATCGGCCGCGTCGTGGAGGATGGCCGTCTGGTCACCGTATCCGTTGACGACGCCGAGCTGCGAAAGTGCCCGACCATTCCCTACCTGGAGCGGACGTTCAGTTACGACAGCCGTAGCAAGCAGGGAATGATCTGGCGGACCATGAAGCGACTCATCGAGCATTGAATTCACCAGCAGGGCAGCGGACTTCTACTTGACTGCCGTGGGGCTATTCAAGGGGGGCCGTTCATGGTAGAAATTATGCCGTTCGGCAATCCCCAACTCGGTGGAAGGGTCGAGTTCTGACTTGACGTGGGCAAACGCTTGCCGACCTCTTGGCGAATGGTTGATCTATTAAGGCATCCACAACGGTGTGGGTGTCAAATTCTTTTGTAGGGAGTGGAAAATGCCACAAGGTACGATTAAGAAGCTGGTAGACCGGGGATTCGGGTTCATTGCGGGATCGAAGGGAGAGATCTTTTTCCACCAATCAGCGTTGCAAGGCACCACCTTCGATGCCCTGAGCGAAGGTCAGAAAGTCGAGTACGACGAAGGTTCCGGCCCCAAAGGACCTTGCGCCGAAAACGTCAAGCTCATCTGACGTCGGGCGACAAATCAGGGAAGACTCGGGGCAGAGCTTCCCTTGTCATTCGCGCGGCGGCTGGCAGATTGCTTGTCGATCTATTCGCTACACGCCCGGATGCTGGGCCCAAAGGACTCCCACATGCCAGCCCAGGGTAACGCCTTGAGGATGTTCTTCATTGCGTGCAGCGTCGCCAGCAGACGACGCTCAGCAGCCCGCCGACTAACAAAGCGATAGTGCTAGGCTCTGGGATACTCGCCACGCGAAATCCGAAATTATTGAGATCGTAGCGAGGGTCGAGCCAACTGCTATATGACGCGGCCAGATAGGGCGATTCGTGGTACCAGGCACCGCCGCGAAATCCTCGCGCCGAACCGGTAGCGTTTTCGGTCCACTCCCACACATTGCCGCCCTGATCAAACGTTCCGTAGGGACTTGCCGAGTTCTCGAATTCACCTACCTCGGTCATCCAGTATGGGCCGCCGATCGTGTAGCTGCCATTGCCGGTTCCGAGTTCGTCATAGTAGTTCGCGCGGTTACCTGGGTCCGTTGCTTCGACCGTGTTCAGCGGTGCGGTGTCGCTGCCGGTTGGATAGTCGAAATAGTTTCCGGTCACGCCGTCGTTTCGGTGATAGGCCGCCTTATACCACTCGTCCTCTGTTGGAATAAACCACTTTGCGCCAGGCTGTCTGGCGAATGTGGTTTGGTTGCCGACATTGACGTATGCACCGCTCTCGGTGTCGCCGTTTCCTTGGCCGTTGTGCAACCAATTGACGAATCGCGTTGCGTCCCAGAAGCTCACGAAGTTGACCGGTCGGTCCTTGCGGTCGTCGGCAACATGGTACGAGTAATTCCCCGGCGTTCCACGACGTTCGATTTTACAGCCGAACGGTGATTCCATCATGCTCGTGTTGTACAGTCCATGAACGTCTGTGGCGGCGACCGCGTTGAGAAACTCGGTGTACTGCCCGGCAGTCACTTCATATTTGCCGATGTAGTACGTCTTGTCCACACTGCCGTAACCTGTATCGTCGGCGACGTTTCCAGGATTGCCAACCCATACGAGATCAATGTTCACAGCCTGGGCCATGGCCGCCCACAGCCCGACCAGAAGAACGGACCATACTAGCTGTTTGCCAGACATGGGCTTCACTCCTCCACCTGATGCACCACCACCATGTTGTGTTTCGAAATCGGCGTGCCGGTGCCGGCCAGCAGGACGATGCGGTCGCCGGAGGCGAGGTAGCCGGCGGAGCGGCCTTGGGAGATGACGTGTTGCATCAGGGCGGCGGGGTCGTCGGTCGGGGCGCCGGACAGGGGGATGACGCCCCAGTAGAGGCACATGCGCCGTAGCGTCGATTCCGAGTCGCTCACGCCGACGGTCGGGACGAAGTGACGGTTCTTCGACATCCGCAGCGCGGTGCGGCCGCTGGCACTGGCGACGACGATCAGTTGGGCGTCGAGCTTCTCGGCCAGCCGGCCGGCCGTGTAGCCGGTGGCTTCGGTGATCGGGTTGACCTCGGGGTCATCCAGGTCGGGGGCCGGAAGCGGAGGGCGGTTGCGGTAGAGTGGCTCGGTGGCCAGGGCGATCCGGTGCATCATCTCGACCGCCTCGCGAGGGTACTGCCCGATGGCCGTCTCGCCCGAGAGCATGCACGCGTCGGCCCCGTCCAGAATCGCGTTGGCCACGTCGGTCGCTTCGGCCCGGGTGGGAAGCCGCGAGTGCTGCATGCTGTCGAGCATCTGCGTGGCGATGATGACCGGCTTGCGGTGCCGGTGGCAGGCCGTGATGATTTTTTTCTGCACGACGGGCACCTCGGCGATGTCGATCTCGACGCCCAAATCGCCGCGAGCGACCATCACACCGTCGGTCGCCTCGACGATTTCCTCCAGATCGGCCAGTGCCTCGGGCTTTTCGATCTTGGCGATCACCTGGGTGGGAGCATTCTCAGCGGCGATGAGCGCTTTGAGCTGCCGGATGTCGCCGGCCGAGCGGACGAAGCTCAGGCCGACGAAGTCGACGCCTGCCCGGGCTGCCCAAACGGCGTTGTCGCGATCGATTTCGCCCAGGGTCGGCACGCTGAGCTTCACGCCGGGCAGGTTGACGCCCTGCCGGCTGCGGATCAGGCCGGTCTGGATCACCCGGCACGTGGCGGCCTCCTTGGCCAGCTCTTCGACGATCAGGGCGACGGTGCCGTCGGCCAAAACGATCCGGTCGCCGACGGCCAGCTCGTCGATCAGCCGCGGGTAGTTGCTGGTCAGATCGCCCTTGGCGGTGGCCGACTCGCCGCGGACGAACCGGACCTGGTCGCCCGCCATGCACCGATACTGGCCCTTGGGCAATTCGCCCAGCCGGATTTTCGGCCCGGCCAGATCGACCAGGATGGCGATCGGTTGGCCCACCTCGCGGGCCGCCTCGCGTATCTGCTCGACCCGCTGCTGATGTTCCTCCCGACTTCCGTGGGCCGTGTTGACACGGAAGACGTCGACGCCCGCCCGAATCAACGACGCCATCACCGGCGTCTCCGACGTGGCCGGTCCCACCGTGGCGACGATCTTGGTCTGGCTGGGCCTCCGGCTTGCGGGCAGCTTTTGTTCGGGCATGAGTGGTCCTCCGTGTTTACGATGTCGTGGTGCTTCCAAAGCCGTCGGGAGCCGATTGTACGTCAGTTGGGCATGGCTGGCAATCGAGGCCAATACGCCCTTTCTTCGAGGGCATTTGAACCGGTCGACCGCCTCTTCCAGAGGCCCGGCGGCACGATTCGGGACGAAGTGAGAAACGCCGCTTGTGAAACGACTACCGGCGGAGCCATCCGAGAGCGATCAACACGAGGCCGATGCATGTGGTGCCGACGACGAACGCGGCGGTGAAGGGACCCTGAATGAGAGGCTCATGTCGGGCGGCCGCTTGCGCGTATGGCATCACGATCAGCATGAAGCCAATCATCGAGAGTATGGAAGTCTTCTGCTTCTCGCGTTTGGGCTTCTTTTTCTTCTTCGATGGCTTCCCTTCCGGCTCATCGAACGTAGAGTGATAAGGCGACGGCGGCTCCTTGGCGACCGCGGGCGGCGGTGCGGCGGCCGGATGGGGTGTGTCGAGTTCTTCGGCCAGGAAGTCGGAGAAACCGGCCGCCGGCGCAGCAGCCGGAGGGGCGGGCACGACAAACGCTCCGCCGCACTTCTTGCATTTCACCCGCTTGCCCGAGAGGGCCTCGTTGAACGGGTAGCGCTGTGAACACGACGGACACTGGATCGGTGGAGCCATGCGTCTTTTCCCCGTCGACAAGTCGCTCTGTGGCCGGAAATGGCCCAGACTTGTCGATGAGTATACAACCCAGAGGAGGAATGCGCCAAGACGCGGCGGCGCGGGGAGAGGATGGAGTCCAACTACTCGGATACCGATTCAAACGTGATCCTGGACTCGACCGCCTGTTAACCCTGCGGGAAAACAGGCCATTTTTTGCTCCGTGCCGCGCAATTTCAGATTAGAAAGCGTATGAGTTCACCGAGAGAGCCGCCTTATGCCTTCGGGGTATCGGCCTTCTTCTCGGGCGCCGGCTGGGCGGCGGGCTTCTTCGGTGCGGCCGGTTTGGCGGCTTCCGGCTGGGCGGCCGGCTTCTTGGCCTCAAGCTGCTTCGGCGAGGTCTTTACGGCGTCCTTCTTGGGCTCGGGTTTTTTAACCTCGGGCTTCTTGGGTTCGGCCTTCTTCACGGCCGGTTTCTTCGGCCGAGGCTTCCGGGGCTCGGTCTTCTTGGGCGTCACCTTCCGCGGCTCGGGCTTCTTCGCCTCCGGCTGCTTGGGCGACGTCTTGGGAGCCGGCTTGGTCGCCTCAGGCTTCTTGGCCTCCGGCTTCTTGACTTCCGCCTTCTTCGGCTCGGGCTTCTTCACTTCCGGCTTGACCTCGGGCTTCTTGGGCTCCGGCTTTTTCGCCTCCGGCTTGACTTCCGGTTTCTTCGGTTCCGGCTTCTTGGCCTCGGGCTTCACTTCGGGCTTCTTCGGCTCGGGTTTGGCCTCCGGCTTCTTCGGCTCGGGCTTGGGCCCTTCCTTGGGCTTTGCATTGATGGTGACCGCCGGGCTCGCGGGGGAGCTGCCGGGGCGAAGACGACCGGACATGAGGTCGTACATCAAGAGGATCAGGGCGTTGGTCGGGACACAGAAGCTTTCGGTGCGACCGCCTCGGGCAATGTTCACGCCGACCACTTTACCGTCCAGACCGACCAGGGGACATCCGCAGTCGGTCGGGCCGAGGACCGTGTCGTGCTGCAGGGCGATCGGGAAATCGTCGTGCCGCGTGCTCTGGCCGCCCGCCTTGTGGAACATGTCCCACTTCTTCGACGAGGCCGTGACAATCACTCCCAACCGGACCGAGAGCTTCAACGTCTTGTCGCCCCGCAAGACGCCCAGTTCGATCTTGGTGCCCGGCTTGTGCTTCTGGAGTTCCTTGGCCAGTTCTTCCTGCGTCTTCGTCGGAACGTCGTTGACGTGCGTGACGATATCACCCTTCTTCACGCCGGCCAGGTCGGCGGGGCTCTTGGGGATCACCAGGACGATCTGAGGGCCCTTCGGGCTGTTGATCGTCTGTACGCCGAGCGACCCGTGCGGAGGCGGAATCGGCCGGCGCGGCACGCTGACCACGCCGATGGCCAGAGGATCCTCACTCAAGCCCGGCGCGGCGACCCATTGTCCGACGTCCGGGTCCTTGAAGGTCCAGGCGATGACGGGCAAGTGGGTGGCGTCGACCTTGAGCATGGCCAGGTCGAACTGTGAATTGACGCCGACGGTCTTGGCGTCCAGGTCGCGGCCGTCGCGCATCCGGCAGGTCACCCGGCCCTTGAGCTGGCTGGCCTTGGTGAGGATCCAGCCGTCGGGCCCGACGATCGTCCCCAGGGCGGCGTCCTTGCCGTCGCACTTGATGCGAACGACGCACTTCGACGCGGCGGCGACCACGGGCCGGAATGCCGCTTTGACCTCGGCCGCGTTGCGCAGGGTAGGCACGTCGTCCTGCCACATGTCGCCCTTCTTGAGGCGGTCCCAATACTTGTGATAAACGTCGACTGCGACGTGGAAGTTTAAAGTAAGCGTCCGGCCGATCCGGCTGTTGATGCCGATGACCTTGCCGTCCAGGTCCAGGAGGGGCCCGCCCGAGTCGCCGCCGATAAGCGTGCAGTCGGTTTGGATGGTCGTCTCATCGACCTTGAGAATGCGGCCGAGCCGGACCACCGGAGGCCGTCCCGGCTTGTAGCCGGACGGATGCCCCAGTGCCACGCACCACGCTCCGCGTTTCAGGTCGCTCGATTTGCCCATGGGGGCGAAGGGCCACTTGCCCTTGTCGGTGATCTTCATCAACCCGGCGTCGGCGTTGCCGTAGATGCCCAGGCTGACGCCGTTGGCCGTCTTGCCGTCTTGGAAGATGAAGACGACCTTGGTGCCCGGCTTCACTGCAACGTGGCCCGCCGTCATGACCAGCCCATCCTCGCTGACAATGATGCCGCTGCCGCTGCCCTGGCCGATCTTGATGCCGACCGTGCAAGGCAGAGCCTTCTTCGCGACCTCTTGGACTTTTGTTTCGATTGCTCGAAGATCTTCGAGATTCTTCGGCGAGGGAACGGCCGGGGGATCGTCCGCCTTCGAATCCTCCGCCCAAGCAGGAGTCCACGCGATCCAGACCGACAAAACGACAGCAACACACAGCAGACGAGTCAGCCAGACATGGGTGGGGCAACGCACGGGTGGATCCTCCGAACACGTGGGGTAGGTAAGCGGGGCAGGAGCCGCGGGATAAGCTTCCATTATCGTTACCCCTTGCCAACAACGCAACAAAGGGACACGACAGTTAGGCCTAAGACAGCCCGGATTTAGCCCCAACCGGCGTCTAGACGCATGTTGCGGCTTGCGGACGGCCGCCGACAGGGAATCGCACTCCCTGGCAGGGGGGGCTCGGTCTGGCCGGCTCAGTAGGTCATGCTGTGCCTGACAACTGCGGCGCTCGTGTCCTGATCGGCTGGTTCCCATCGTAACCCGAAGCGTGACAGCTTTTTTCACTACCCGACGTAAGTCGTTGAACAAGGGGCACGTTTGATGGTATTGATGATCAGTTTGGCTTGCACCCAGCGGTGGACGCGGCGGTAGCCACGGGCCCAGGGTGGCAGAGGCGACAGGCCCCCGCCCCAGTTGGTGAGGTTGCCGAAGTAACGTTCGATGTCATCCCGTTGCGTCAGAAGGGCCATGCCAAACTGGGGGTTCGGATTTTCCAGGATCTCTTTCGAGCGGAGACGACCGGGCGTCTGCTTGCGATGCCCATGGCCTCGGCCCGGTCCATAGCGGCGTGGTGCGACCAATTGCAGGTTGCCTCGTTCGTCACAAGTGGCATGCAGTTTGTTGGAATCATAATTGGCATCGGCAACGACGTATCCAGCGATGGTTGCCTGTTGCAGCATCCGTTTGGCCATCTTGCGTTCGTCCGTGTTCATGGGAGCTAACCGCCATTCGGGCAACGATTTATCAGCTCCCACCATGGCGTGCAACTTGTAGCCTTTGGCCTTGCAGCTAGCCGCTCGCCCATAGCCTGCTTGACGGTCCTTCGAGGCGCCGCCGATAGGCAGCGGCTTTCCATCAATCAACCAAACCAAAGTGCCCCTTTCCAATTTCCGTAGTACACGATCCTCAAGTTCTCGCAGCAGTTGCCGCACCCCCTTGCTTCGCAAACGCCGACTCATTGTCGAGTTCGAGGGCAACGGATGGCGACGCAACGCAATCGGCCAGTTCGCACGCTCCAGCGCCCAAGATATCGGCCGATCGCACAACACGCTCCAATAGTACACTGCCACGATCCGCCGATCCGTGTAATCCCCTTCCCTCCTCGCGTGTGACTTGTCCATGGCCTCCAAGAGTGCCACAATGACCTTCCAGAGTTGGTGCTCCATGATCAGGCTCCTTCCGTGTGGTAACGAAAGAGACTATCATGAGCACCAACTCCTTTTCGCGCAATAGCTTATATCAAGTAGTGAAAAAAGCTGTCACGCTTCGGGTTACGAT
>JAFGFF010000330.1 GCA_016931075.1 Pirellulales bacterium
ACGACATGGTATATGTCGTCCTCGAAAACCGCGTCCATGTCCAGATCAATTCACCCAAAAAACGTCCCCAGGGCGTGAACGGTTACGAAGAATGTCACCGACGCAGACGGGTTGTAAATCGGTTTTAATCGTTGATGTGGTAACAATAGGGCGTAGATCGCTTTCAAATTGCGAAAGGGTGGCGTATCCGTTTTCAGGTCTTCATAGTAGAAGTGAACGAAGGTCGAGGTAGTGACTGCTAACAACGGCATCCCAGAGGAGGTCGGAATTTCTAGGTGCGGCGGCACGCCCGCAGCTAGCTTCACTGTCTTTCCTTCGGACTCAAATTCGGCATCCATCGGCAACTGAGACTGTTGTAGCGTATCCCTGTTGTTTTCCGTGGAAGCCTTGGCATCGACTAGAAACGCTTGGGGCAGCAAACCAAACGGCGTAGCCGCCCACCGAACTCGCTTGTAGTCGATGAATCCGGCAAACCGTTTGTTAATTGGGTACGATTCGGCAACTTCCAGGGCGTATTGCACAAGGTCTTCTGATAAGACAATCACTTCGCTCTTGCGGTCGGCCCAGGTGTTGTCGAAAATGTCCTTCGCCTCTTTGGAATACTCTTGTAGAGCTTGCACGACCGTTCGGAGCGTCTGCTTCTCCAACGCTTCATGCTGATCGGAAGTGAGTTCGCGGTAGTCTTGAAGCATATTGGCCCAACTGGAGTGGGGTATGTCGATAATGGCACTTATCTCTCATTTCGATCCGATGCTGCAAGGGCATGACGTATTCTTCCCGCGTCGGCATAATCAATAAAATCAGGAGATGTTTGCGTTATGGGAGAGACTGGACCGCGAACCAGGCCAGTTGAAAGCGGTCTTGAACCTGATATAATCAGGACTCGAACCTAGAATGGCTTTTTCCGGTCGCTCTTGATTGAAGCAGTCCCAATAGGTTTGTTAATACCCCGTGGTGTAACGGTAACACAGCGGATTTTGGTTCCGCTATTCAAGGTTCAAATCCTTGCGGGGTAGCTACTTACGTCTATGGAATCGTGCCGTAAGAACCAGCGGCGAGATTGGGTGCGGTCATCATCGGTGAAGATCGTCGATGCGCCCAGGACTTGAACCTTGAATGGGGGAACCAAGGTCGAGTCCTTGAATCTGTTCAAGGTTTGGCCCCTTGATTGCCGTTCCCTCGTTCAAGGTTCCAGGGCTAGAATCTTGTTTGGTTTTGGTTCCCTCGTTCCAGGTTCAAGTCCTGGCCGGGTTGCTTTCCTAACGCGCTCTGATGGCGGAATTTCGCTCCGGCGACCACGGTCGTACCGGGGCGTTTTCCTTTGGGGCTGGCTTTGAAGAGCGTTTCAGTGCATCTCGGCCACCACCGTGCCTAGTCCGGGGCGGTAGTAGTTGAACTGGACGTTTGGGTGGTCGGCCAGCAGCGACATGGGGACGGCACTGTCGGGCAGCCGCTTCGAGATCATCAGGGCCGTCAGACGCATCCCGAATGGGTTGTCGTGGAACCCGGCCTGCCAGATTGAGACCTTCTGGGCCTTCCACGTCTCCATGGGACCGACCGTGGCCGCGCGGCGGGGAACCAGTGCGATATGCCCGCCGCCCGACGTCCGGGCGTTCTGGATGATTGTCATCGGGTGGAGGTCCGTCACCCGGGCCCCCAGACGCCGATATTCCTCGGGACTCGGAGGGTTGTCTTCGTAGGGGGCCTCGCGCCGGGGCGGATCGTTGAAGGCCCAGTGTTTTACCTCGCCTTGGCCGCCCTGCATGACAAGGCAGCGAATCTCGTCGTACGACGCGCTGTACGCGGCCAGATCGCCCGTCGGGAAATGCATGTTCTGCTCGGGCATCCGCAGTTCGGGGCGGATCCGGTTGAAGCAGAGTTCCTTGTCGGCCCGGGCGAAACTCAGCGGATGGGTGGTCGGTATGGGCACGCCCTGGTCGTCGACCCATTCGTCCATGCCCCAGAAATGGGCGTCACGCAGGGACAGCCCCAACTCGTTGACCAGTCGGGCGACCAGCGGCAACTGTTCCGTCGGACCGATGGGGCCGCAAATGCCGGCCGGGTTGTCCACGGTCGACTGCCTCCAGGCTGTGAGGTACTCCAACGCCTCGGCCAGGTAAAAGTCCTCCAGTGTGTCATACATCACGACCCGGAAACCCGCCCGCGACAAGCCTGCCAGATCGTCGACCGACAACCGGGCTGCGTCGTCCACGATTTCCGGGTCCAACGTCGTATAGTCCCACCAATCAGGCGCGACTTTGCTCAGGACTCGTGGCATCTCTTCATCGTCCCTTGCTTTCAGGGGGGATCTGGAATGGGGGGGGGCCTTTCGTGGACCGGCTCGGACCAACGTCTGCCGATCTGGTCAGGCAGGCGACGGAAACAACGCCGTCAGCAGGTCGTCGCGGGGATAGCCGTGTCCCCGGTGCTGGACGAAAGCCTCGGCAGCCGTCACGCCGATCTCTTGGCCTCGACTGACCGCGTGGCGCTGCATGGCGTCGAGGTACTCATCCGTACCATGGTGTTGCCGAAGCCATTCCCGCTGGCTGGTGTGCAAGGCCAACATTTCGGTCTTTTTTTCTAGTTGCTCACTGATGTCGACCCACGTAGTGGGCACGACCGGATCGCCCAGCGGGTCGAGGCCATCAAGCGGGTCGGCGTAGTAGAGATACGGCACGCACGAACCTTCGATGAGTGGAAATGCCGAGGCGTTGGGAGCCGCATAGAGAAAACTGGCCGCCCGGGCTAAAAGCGACGTCATCTCGTGGTCCATCATGTAGTCACGGGCCGCGTGCGTGAAGACGAGCGACGGGGCGATCCGCCGAAGAAGGTCGAGGCTCTTGGCGACGGTCGGCTTGTCGTAAACGACCAGCCCATCCCGCTCGTCAAGACAGTGGTACGTAGCTCCGATCAGGGCCGCCGCGCGTCGGGCTTCGGCGGTCCTGGTGGCGCTGATGGCCCAGGGCGTCTCGGTCGTCGTCCCGCAATCGCCCGAGGTAGCCGTGGCAAGATGGATCTCCCAGCCCTGTTCGGCCAGCCGCACGAGCGTACCGGCGCAGAGAATCTCAGCGTCGTCTGGATGGGCCATGAAGGCCAGTGCCGTCTTCCTCGCCTGTGGATCCGCCATCTGCCGATCACCGTGCCATGCCAGGTCCAGACCCGCCCAACCCCGATGCCGCTCGTTGTAGAGCATTTGAGGGCGGCTGGCAACGTATGATGCCGAGCGACGGACTCTCCCCGCGTGGGGGGATCGCTGGTGCAGGTCGGTCGGGTCACATCCGATTGACGTCAGGCCCCCCAACCGATACTCTTAAGGGTTTGTCGCTCCGAACGGTCCGGGGCTGGCAGGGGGCTGTTTTCCGTGATCAGACCGAAATCCGTTTTACCCAACGCCGGACGCCCCGATGCGAGGGGACATCGCCGGTGTGCCTGTGAAGGAGAGTGATTGTCGTGGCTAGTGTACTTGTTAAAGATTTGATCGAGGCGGGCGTCCACTATGGGCATCGGGCAAGCCGGTGGAACCCCAAGATGCGACCCTACATCTACGCCCGGCGGAACCTGATCCACGTCATCGACGTGCGCGAAACGGTCCGCGGGCTGCTTCGGGCAAGAAAATTCCTGCAGCAGGTGGCTGCTGGCGGGAGTTTGATCCTGTTCGTTGGAACCAAGCGTCAGGCGGCTGATACGATTCAGCATGAATCCGAGCGGTGCGGGATGCCCTACGTCAGTGACCGCTGGCTGGGCGGCACCCTGACCAACTTCCGGACGATCCGCAGCCGGCTGGGCCGCCTCGAGGAGCTCGAACAGCTTCGGGCAAGCGAAGAGCTGGCCAAGTACTCGAAGAAGATGCAGTCGTCGTTGAACCGCGAGTATCGCCGGATGTTCCGCAACCTCAACGGCATCCGCACGATGAACCGCCTGCCCGAGTGCATCGTCGCCATCGACCCCAAGAAGGAAAAGAACGCCATCAACGAAGCCCGGAAGCTGGGCATCACGACCGTCGCCCTGATCGACACCGACAGCGATCCCGACATGGTCGATCTGCCCATCCCGGGCAACGACGACAGCATCCGGTCGATCGAACTGATCGTCCGTTACCTGGCCGACGCCTGTCTGGCCGGCAGGGCGACCGGCGGGAATCTGAAGCAAGAGCAGGCTGAAGGCGACTCGGACGCCGATGACGGCGACGAAGGAACGGCCCCGGTCGTAGCGTAGACCGACGTCTTGCGGCGGGAAGCCCTGCCCAGCGCTAGTTTCAGGAAACACTGGCTCAAGCTCGGGCGCCACTGGCTCTGCCAGTGCCGGGCCATTGTACTGGCAGAGCCAATGGCGCCCACGGGAAGCCATTATCACAAGACGAACTTGGCACGGTTCGGGCCCCCAAACCGACACCAATACACCTAACCATACAGACCACCGTACTGGAGGAGATACAAAACATGGCTGCAATCACTGCCGCAATGGTCAAGGAATTGCGAGAGCGGACCAACCTGCCAATGATGGACTGCAAGAAAGCCCTGACCGAGTCGGGCGGCGACCTGGACAAGGCCGTCGAAATCCTCCGCAAGGCCGGCGCGAAGACGATGGAAAAGCGGGCCGGGCGGGCCACCGAGTGCGGGCGGATCACGATCTACACGGGCGACGGCGTCGGGGCCATCGTCGAACTCCAGTGCGAGTCGGCCCCTGTGGCCACCAACGACGAGTTCGTCCAATTGGCCGCCGACCTGGCCAAGCAACTGGCCACCGGCCCCGGCGCGGCGACGCCCGAGGAACTGCTGGCCCAACCTTCGCCCAGCAGCCCGTCCAAGACGCTCAAGGAGCAGTTCGACGACCTGACCAACAAGATCCGTGAGGTGTTCAAGCTCCAGCGGATCGCCCGAATCGACGGCTCCTGCGGCGCCTACGCTCACCACAACGGTGCATCGGCCGTGCTGCTGGAGATCGAAGGAGGCAACGCCGAGCTGGCCAAGGACATCTGCATGCACGTCGCCGCCATGCGGCCGAAGGTGCTGGGCATCGACGACCTCGATCCGGCGGCCGTGGCCAAGGAACGCGAAATCCTTTCCGAGGCCGCCCGCGCCGAAGGCAAGCCGGAAAACATCATCGAGAAGATGGTCGAGGGCCGGCTGCGCAATTTCTACGCCGAGCAGTGTCTGACCGAGCAGCCGTTCGTCAAGGACGACAAACAGACGGTCGGCAAGGTGGCCAAGGGCGCCGGCATGACGCTCAAGCAATACATCCACTGGGAATTGGGCAAGGAGTAGGCCGATGAGCGCGTCGCAGCAACCGGTGCCGCTGCCGTACAAACGCGTGGTGCTGAAGATCTCGGGCGAGGGCTTTTGCCAGCCCGGCGAACGCGGCATCATCATGGACTGCGTCCTGCACATCGCCCGGCAAACCTACCAGGCGTCGCAGCAGGGCACCCAAATCGCCATTGTGCTCGGCGGCGGGAACATCCTCCGCGGGGCCCAGTTCACCTCGGGCAATTCGAGCATCCACGAGGCGACGGCCCATTACATGGGCATGTTGGCCACGGTGATGAACGGACTGGCCCTGCAGGATGCCCTGGAATCGCTCGGCTGCGACACGCGGCTGATGACGGCCATCAAGATGGACGGCGTCGCCGAGGCCTACATCCGCCGCCGCGCCCGACGCCACCTGGAGAAGGGCCGGATCATTATTCTCGTGGCCGGCACCGGCAGCCCGTTTGTCACCACCGACACGGCCGCCGCCCAGCGGGCCCTGGAACTCGACGCCGACGTCCTGCTGAAGGCCACCCGAGTGGACGGCGTCTTCAGCGACGACCCGGAAAAGAACCCCCACGCGGTTCTCTACCCCGAGCTGACCTACGACGACGTCCAGCGTCAGAACCTCCGGGTGATGGACCAAGAGGCCATCGCGAAGTGCCAGCAGTACGAGCTGCCGATCCTCGTGTTCAACTTCCGCAAAGAAGGAAACATCCAACGCGCCGTCGCCGGCGATCGCGTCGGCACCCTGGTCCACGGGACGAAACCGGCGTAGGTCAGGCTGTGCCTGACACGGATAGCCAATCAACACCCTGTAGGGAACGCCCTCCGTGACGTTCCGGTTTTGAGGCAATAATCTTGTAGAAACCGTAGGAACGCCACGGAGGGCGTTCCCTACAGGGTGTGGGTTGTTGCCGGATACCATGCCCAGACGCTACAAAGACGGGATATAAAACGGCAAATTGCATTCACCGGTCCAGGCACAGCCTGACCTACTGTAGTGACGGAGGGAACCCTCGCATGTCGGTCGAAGAAATCCTTCTGGACACCGAAGAGCGGATGGAGAAAACGCTCGAAGGACTCAAGAGCGCCCTGGCCGGCATCCGCACGGGCCGAGCCAACCCGGGGTTGGTCGATTCGCTTCGGGTCGAAGTCTACGGCTCGTCCTGCCCGATCAAACAGCTCGCCTCGGTCGGGGCCCCCGATCCCAACCAGATCGTCATCCGGCCCTACGACCCGAGCACGGCCAAGGACATCGAAAAGGCCATCCAGGCCAGCACCTTGGGCCTGAACCCGCAAGTCGACGGCCAGGTCATCCGCCTGAACGTCCCGGCCCTCTCGGCCGACGTCCGCCGCAAGATGGTTTCCCGCGTTCACGAACTGTGCGAAGAGGCCAAAGTCGCCCTGCGCAACATCCGCCGCGACGGCATCAAAAAGGCCGAACAGGCCGAAAAAGCCAAAACCATCTCCGAAGACGACCGCGACGGCGCAAAAGAAGAAATCCAAGACCTCATCAAAAAGTACGAATCGCAAGCCAACGATCTTGCCAAGGCGCGGGAGAAAGAGGTTTTGGAGAACTGATCGCTGCTCTTGGCGGAAAGCAATCTAACGCAAAGGCGCAAAGACGCCAAGGATGTAGGGTGGGGCACACTTGCCCCACCAGCTTATCCCAATTTTCCCTTAGCGTCTTCGCGCCTTTGCGTGAGCCCTTGTTCTGGCGTCCCGCAAGAAAGCCGGCCCAAGCACCGTGGCGTTGGCGCCTTCGGTTAGGGTACACTGGGAACGAACCCGGCCCCACGACTCTACACCCACGAGGGCCCCCCGTGCCCATTCAATTCACGCTCCGAACCCTCCTGGTCGTCTTCATTCTGGCCGCCTCGGCCCTGTGGGTGGGCGGGGTGGTATGTTTGGTGACAGTCCTGTATCTCACGTTGCTGACGCTTTTCCTCCGGGAGACCATCCGGCAGAAGTTCCCGGTTGCGTCGGGCTTTTTGCTGATTATGGGTTTGGTGCTCCCGGCTGCGTTGATTTTGTCCTCATTCGAACCCTCCCAACAGTCGAGACGTCGCCTGGCTTGTGCAGGCAAGATGAGGCAACTCGCGATTGCCCTTCAAGAGTACGAAAGCCAGTGGGGTAGCTTTCCGCCGGTCTGTGTGAAGGACAGCGAGGGTCGGCCGATGTACAGTTGGCGGGTGTTGCTCTTGCCCTGGCTTGGCGAAACCACACTCTACAACGCCTATCGCTGTGACGAACCGTGGGACAGTACATATAACAAAAAGGTCGCCGCCAAGACGCCCGATTGTTTCCGGTGCTATCCGTACCGAAACGCAAAGCCCGGCATGACCGACTATGTGGCCGTGACCGGGCCGGGCACGATGTGGGAGGAGGGGTGCGAGTGCAGGGTGAAAGACATCACCGACGGCATGTCCAACACGGTGGCGCTTGTCGAAATGGCCGATTCGCAGATCCCCTGGAACGCGCCGTTCGATCTGCCCCTTGAAGACGCGCTCGACACGGATCCGAAATCGGTCAAGACAATCCGGAGCTATCATCTCGGGAACACCGACGGCCCGCCCCAGCCCGTAGGCCACGCGGCACTGGTCGACGGCACCGTCTTCTTCGTCCCAGGCCGCCTCGCACCCGAGAACTTCAAAGCCCTGGTCACAATAGCCGGGGGCGAAATCGTTGACATCCAGAACCTCGACGCACTGATCCTACCCGAACCGTCTCCCACCATTCCCGGCCTCTGGACCAAGCTCACCGGCGTGTTGATTCTTATCGTCTCGTTCGTATACCTCGTTTTTCGCCCCTTGCCCGAAAAGTGGACCCGCTCGCGCGAAGAGGCCGACACGGCAGAAACGGCTGACGCGCTGCCGGAAGACAATACGATGTGATACGGAGTCTCCACTCGTGCAATTCACCCTCCGTACCCTCCTGGTCGTCTTCATCTTCGTCGCTTCGGCCCTCGGGCTGGGCGGAGTGTGGGGGCTGGCTGCCATGGTGGGTTTGGTGTTCCTGGTCGTCAGTCGTCGCTTGGCATCCGCGTATGGCTGTCTTGCCGCCGTCGTGTTTGCAGCCGTTTCCTTAAGCCTGCTTCTGCCAGCATTCTTTGTGTGGTGTGTCCGCACGAGGTGTACATTAAGGATGTGCGCTCAGCAAGCGATGTGCACCCACCAACTCAAGGAGATCGCGTTGGGGCTTCGCTCTTATCACGACAAATACGGTGTCTTCCCACCACCCTATGTTGCTGACGCACAAGGCAAGCCAATGCACAGTTGGCGGGTGTTGATCTTGCCGTTCGTTGGAATGGACTCGGTATACAATGTCTATCGTTTCGACGAGCCGTGGGATAGCAAGAACAATAAAAAGCTCGCCGACATGATGTCTCTCTACTATGCTTGCCCTGGCAAGTACGACGACACGCCTCCATGGACCGACTACGTCGCTCTGATCGGCCCGGGAACGATGTGGGAGGAAGGCCGGGCGTGCAAGTTGGAGGACATCACCGACGGGCCAAAGCGCACGTTGATGATCGTCGAGATGGCCGATTCCGGGATCCCTTGGAACGCGCCGTTCGACGTCCCGTTGAAAGAAGTGTTGGCGATCGATCCGGAATTGGCCAAGACGATCCGGAGCTACCATCTGTCGAAATACGCCGACGAGCCCCAGCCCATGGGCAACGTAGCCTTCGCCGACGGACATGTCGACTGCGTGCCCGGTCCGCTGACGCCGGAGAACTTCAAAGCCCTGGTCACGATTGCCGGGGGCGAGAACGTCGACACTCGCAACCTGGAGGCGTTGACCGTGCCCAGGCTGAAACCTTTCATGTCTCTCTTCTGGACCCGGTTGATCGGTTGGGCCATCCTGCTTGTCTCATTCGTGTACCTCGTCTCTCGCCCATTACCCGAGAGGTGGATCCGACCGCGTGGGCAGGCCGAGGCTGCGGAGGTGAGCAATACTGCGTCGGACAACAAAGCGATGTGATACAGAGTCCCACGCCCATGCAATTCACGCTGCGAACCTTGCAGGTAATCTTCATTTATGCCGCCGCGGCACTTGGGTTGGGCGGGGTGTGGGGGCTGGTCGGCGCAGCGTATCTTCTTTATTTGGTCACGGCCGGACGGGTGGCGCTGGCGAGTGAGCGGACGAGAACCCTCAACAACTGCGCGGCGGTTTTATCACTGACCATCGCAATGGTTCTTGTCCTCGCATATCTCGGATATCTTGGGGTGAACAAGGCCGTCTCGGGCGCCCGACAGGCAAGCTGCAATTGCAACCTCAAACAGCTTGGGTTAGTTCTTCACATCTATCACGATCAGTACGGTCAATTCCCGCCACCTTATGTTGTCGATGCCCAGGGGCGGCCGATGCATAGTTGGCGTGTGCTGATCCTGCCGGAAATTGGTGAAACGGCTCTCTACAAGGCCTATCGCTTGGACGAGCCTTGGGACAGTCCATACAATCGGAAAGTCGCAGCACGGACGCCGCTCCTGTTTCGTTGTCCCGCGAACAAAAACCCGATCCCAGGCACAACGGACTACGTAGCCGTGACGGGGCCCGGCACCATGTGGCCGGACAGCCGAGGTTGTGGGATACGAGACATAAAAGACGGAACGTCGAACACACTGATGCTCATCGAGGCGTCCGGTTCGGATATCCCCTGGAATGCGCCCCGTGACTTGACACTTGACAAAGTGCTGGCCGCCGATCCAACCGAAGCCATCACAAGTCACCACGATCGTCGTGCACCGGATCTCGCCCGTCCGTTGGGCAACGTGGCGTTTGCCGACGGGAGCGTCGATTACATCGATGGTCGCCTGACGGCCGCCGATTTCAAGGCACTCGCCACCATCGCCGGCGGTGAGGAAGTCAACTTGGAAAAGATCAGGGCCGTAATGCCCAACCCGCCGCTTCTGGCCCCAACATCCCTATCCGTCGTCCTGGCTTGGATGACCGGCTGGATTATCCTGGTCACGTCATTCATCTACCTCATCTGCCGCCCGCTGCCCGAGAGGTGGATTGGGTCGAGTGGGCAGAGCGAGGCAGGAGAAACGGATGAAGCGGATCAGGGTGAAGAACAGATTTGAGAAGAGCCTCACGCAAAGGCGCAAAGACGCCAAGTTTTTCATGGAATAACATTGCGATGGCATGGCTGGACGACAAGGCGCTGGAGGTTTCCGAGGTGGTCGCCAATTCGACCATGAATCGGGAGAGGAACGCGGTCGGGCCGAATAGCTATGAGAAGGAGCTGCGGCTAAGCGTCGTGGAGTTGCTCGCGGCTCGGATTGCGTCCGTGGGCGAGGCCTCGTGGCTCGATCTGTGCTGTGGCCGGGGCAAGGCGATTGTCGACGTGGCCAGGCATTTTCAGGCGAGTGAACCCAGGGCAACTTTGTTGCTGCATGGCGTGGATCTGGTTGATCTGTTTTGCCACGTGCCACCGGGAATCGACGGCGTGCGTCTGGAAGCGGCTTCGCTAAACGGCTGGACACCGGAGCGGCGTTATGACCTGATTACATGCGTCCATGGGCTGCACTACATGGGCGACAAGCTCGGGCTGATCGAACGGGCCGCCGATTGGCTCTCACCCGAAGGACTGTTCCTGGCCAGCCTCGACCTCCAGAACTTCCGTTACCCCGACGGCCGCCCGTTGGGCCGGCAAATCGCCCGCCTGCTCCGCGATAACGACTTGCACTACAACACCCGCCAGCACCTTCTGACCTGCGAAGGTCCAAAGACCCTCCGCTTCGACCTGACCTACCTGGGCGCCGACGACACCCCCGGCCCCAACTACTCCGGCCAACCGGTGGTTGATTCGATCTACGACATGCCGGAGTAGAATCGGGAAGTGTTTTTCAGCAAGTCTCACGCAAAGGCGCAAAGAACGGTGGGATGGACACACTTGTCCCACGAACATTCTTGCCTCTTTTCCTTGGCGTCTTAGCGCCTTTGCGTGAGCCCTCTCTTCCTGCTCGCCCCCTCGCCCCCAACCCCCGCCCCTCACTCCCCCAACGTCGTCTTCCGACGCAGGATGTGGTGATAGTGTTGGGCAAACCGGTGGGCTTCGTCGCGGACGTATTGGAGGAGGCGCAGGGCGTAGCTGTGCCGGGCAAGACGCAGGGGCTCGGCCGAGTCGGGCGTGTAAAGTTCTTCTTCTCGCTTGGCCAGGGAGACGACGGTCGGCGGGATCAGATCGAGGGTTGAAAAGGCCGACAACGCCGCGTTGAGTTGGCCGCGGCCGCCGTCGATCAGGAGGAGGTCGGGGAAGACATCGTTCTCGGCGGCCAGGCGGTGGAACCGGCGGGCGACGACTTCGTGGATGCTGCCGTAGTCGTCGACACCTTCGACCAGCCGGATCTTGAACCGGCGGTAGCCCGGGCGAAAGGGTAGGCCGTCGATGAACTGCACCAGACTGGCCACCGTCTCGTGCCCGCCCAGGTGCGCGATGTCGACGCCCTCGATCGTCCGGGGCGTGTGGTCCAGGTGGAGGACCTTTTTGAGGCCGACGAGACCTTTGCGGGGATCCACGGGAAACACCTCGGGCTGAACATGCGTGTCCAGCTCGCCGCGCTGGTCGAGCGTTTCGAGCAGCCGGATCTCGTCGCGGAGCTCGGCCGCCTCTTCGAACCGCAGCGCTTCGGCCGCGGCGGCCATGTCGCGACGCATTTCGCGCAGCAAGGTGTCTTTCTTGCCCTCCATGAAACGCTGCAGCCGGCGGATGATCTTGCGGTAGTCGTCCTTCGAGATCCGCCGGTTGCACGGGGCCGTACATTGTTGGATCGAGGCCAGCAGGCAAGGACGGAACCACTGCCACCGCTCGTCCTCCTCCTGGATGTCCAGCGTGCAGGTGCGGAACTTGAACACCTTTTGGAGCACCTGGATCGCCCCGCGCAGGCCGCCGGAGCTGGCGAACGGGCCGTAGAGCTTCGTG
>JAFGFF010000331.1 GCA_016931075.1 Pirellulales bacterium
ACGACATGGTATATGTCGTCCTCGAAAACCGCGTCCATGTCCAGATCAATTCACCCAAAAAACGTCCCCAGGGCGTGAACGGTTACCTGTGTGGGATTGGGGGAGTCACAAGTAATTGGTGATTGGGCGGACAATGATTCCGCAAGCAGAGGTGAATTACTCCACCATCCGTCCTCCCGTTGGTTGTCCTGGAATCATTGGAATCACGACCTTTAATAGAAAGCTGGGGAGGGTGTCATGCTTCGAAATGGATGGGTATTCTGTAGCCTAATGTTGCATGGTGATTACTATTCTAGTGCATTTTGATGTAGAAGCAATGCTTTATTATCTATTGCGGAACTCGGTTGCGATATATGGAAGTCGGAATCGTGTTTGCATCGGTATCTGGAACTCGTGAATCGCATTCGTCTTGTACTGCCATACGAAAAGCCCCACCCGTGGAATAGGGGAGCAGAATCCTTGCCCTTCGCGTCACCAGCGTCACCATGTTGTAAGTCCTTGTAGAGCAGGAGCAAGAGCGATGACAGAACCCTGACGCCAGAAAGCATGGCGTCACAACTCGTTATGCACCAAGCCTTCAACGGCTCGTTGGATGACAGCAGTGGGTCAGCAGAAAAGTGGGTACACATCTGTAAACTGTGCCCAGTATTGATATTTTGCCGAAATATTCGAGAGGAAATATGTTCAGAAGAGCCTTGTATTTCGGGATCTGAAGGGCACCCGCAAGGCATCCTCACGGCATCATAACACTTCGAAACTGAGGGTTGCAGGTTCGAATCCTGCCGGGAGTGCTTAACACCTTCGCCTTCACGTGCTTGCGCGGACGAGATGTGCCGGGCAACACGACCGAAGAACGATCGTTTCGTGACACCCGATATCCCCCTGAGTTGGCTTACCTATGGCACACGGTAGGATGGTTTGGAGCTATCGGGATTTCAGGTGAAAATCGATCTGGTTTAGCCCGTCGGGAGTGACTTCACAGGACAAGGTGCTATTCGTGTTGTAGATGTCGGGTATGTAGCGTTGAACCTCGTCGATCATCGCGCCGCTTGCCGAGAATTCGTCCCGGACTTTACGGCCGGTCTTGCGAACGGCGATGATGCGGACCGTCTTCTTGCCGGGCCATGCGGCGGAGTCGCCCGTGAGTTCGTACTTGCCCGCAACGATTCGTGCGCCGGTCGTCGGGCCTTGCCCATCGGCCGGTTCGAACGTGATCGTGCCCTCGTCGATGGGCTTTCCGTCGAAGGTGACCGCCCCCTGAACAGGATACCGTCCTTCGCTACAGCCTGGACAAATCGCGGCAACGACGACGGCCACTACGATGCATGGAAGCCCGCGGGCAGGGAATATCGACAAGAGGTTGCTCATGGGAGCCGTTTCCGTTTTCTCGACAAGTTCAGAACTCAGCGGAGTTGATTTCCCCGTCGATCGTGCGGGGCGTGCAGAGCGCCCACCACACGTCCAGCGCGACGGAATCGTCGATGAAGGTCGCGCTGCCGTCTCCCAGGAGCAAGCCGACCCCGCCGGGGTGATGGCTGCGGGCTGTTATCGTGAGAGAACGATCGTAGGGACCCGTGAACGCGCCGAGGCACGGGGCATCCATCACGCTCACGCAATATCCTGTTCGGATTTCGTCGGGTTGCTTGGTATTGGGTGTGTAGTTGTGGTGATAAAGACAGCCCTCGGGATATTGCACGGTTCCCCGCATATCTTCACCGGCGATAGGAGTGATTTCACTTACGAACGCCGTGTGGGACAGGCCGTCGGGGAAATCGGCGGCCTTCAGGTGGCTATTCAAGTAAAAAGCCCCGGCCAGTTCAGGCCCACTGACGGTGACGCTCGACCCGCCGGTCGTGATAAGACGGGTTCGCTTGACGGGCAGGTCCAAGAGTCGACACTCGGCCATCGGTCCCAGGCCGTTGTTGGCCGCGTAGGTTCCCCTCGCGTAGGATCCTTCCCCTTGGGCGTTGGGAATGACGCATCCCACGGCCTCGCTGGACGGGCAGAGAAACGACCGCGGCGTCGTTCTGGAGACCGCCACGTTGTAGCCCGGAGTCGCGTGCGAAAAGCCGAACGGGAGATCCCAATTGATCTGCTCGGCGAGGTTGCCCTGGTCCATGTACTCCAGGATATTGGTGATCCAGGTGGACTCCCGCCCTCCCCACTCGTCCTTCGGCCAGTAGTGCCCATCGGGAAACGCTTTCTTGGCCGACTCGTGCGAATGCAGCCCCAACCCGATCTGCTTGAGGTTGTTGATGCACTGAATGCGTCGTGCGGCTTCGCGAGCCGCCTGCACCGCCGGCAGCAGCAGGGCGATCAAAATGCCGATGATCGCGATCACCACCAGGAGTTCCACAAGCGTGAATCCCACGCGAGGATCGCCCGTGGTGGTGATCGCCATGACTCGCCGTCGGCGAGCACGCTTACTTCCGTTTACGCCACGCATAAGCCAACACTCCAAGTAGGCCGAAGAAGATGTGTGTCAGGGTAGCTGGTTCCGGGACTACCATGGCTATTTGCACACCGGAAAATGCCATGGTGACGCCCGTTGGCGCCAGGAAATTACCACTGATCGTGGAATCCGTGGGCGTGACAGTGAGTTTCGCGTAACTTACGCCCTCCACCCAATCCGACGGCTGGTCTTCTTCGAGCAGAAGGTCGCCGAACAGCAGGAGATCGGCGCTCGTCGGCGTCGCGCCACTGGTCACATTGACGGTCCCCGCGCCCCCCACGGTTTCACCGTAGAAGAACAGATCGTAAGTCCTGCCGATTTCGAGTCCGTCGATTTGCCAAGCGTTCGTCGTCGTGTCACCGCCGTAAAGATGGTCGCTTTGGAGCGGATTTCCCGCGTAGGCAGCGGCCGCCGTCCATCCCGAAGCGTGGACGGCAATCCCGGTCGCCGCGCCACCGTCATCCACCGCGTCGAACACGTCGAACGCGCCGCCGACAGCAACCGGTTCGTTCCAAACGGTTCCCGCCGCGGGAATCACGCCTTTGCCCGTGTAAGATGGAAGCGGGGAAGCATCCACATTGATGTCCACGTTGACGATCTGGCTGTAGGCGGGAAGCTCGGGGGCGCCTTCAGTGATCGCGGTGGGAGCCACGCCCGCCGCCAGTTGGGCAATCGCTCCAGGCGACAAGTTCGTATTCCAAATGGCCATGTCGTCCACGCGGCCATGGAAGGTAGCTCCGTATTGGCTCTTTCCCAGAAGCAGGTTGACGCCCGTGAAATCGAAATTATGGAAGTTTTTCGCGTCAACGAGTTGACCGTTGAGGTACATATAGGCAAGAGAGCCCGTGCTCGTGATCGCCAAGTGTTGCCAGGCGTCCAAGCTTATCGGCGCGGTCAGTGACAGCCCCCCAGCACTACCGTCCCAAGAGTAGATGTTAGTCGAGGTGGCCACCATGCCTGAGCGATAATTATTGTAGGAGCTTCCGGTGACGCTTTGGGGCGAGAGCAACCGCTTGTCATTTGGGTTCCCGCCTGTGATGGCCTTGAACCAAACGGATATGGTCAGGGAGTTAGGGGTACTCGCGGCGTCATTGGCCAGAAGCTGCGTATCGCCGAAGTTGACGTACTGACCAGCGGAGGCAGAGTAGGCCAGGTGAACCGATCCGGTCGAGTGGGCAAGGCCGGGCGTGTCGGTGTTCCAGGTGGCGCCGTTGATCAGCGCGCCGTCGTTGCCGGACTGCGTTCCCGTATTGGCGGCCGTGGCGCCCGATGTTTCATCAAACTCCCAATACAGGACCAATTCCGCGTGGGCAGGCGTTGCAAGGATCGAGAAAACGATCACGAATACCAACCCCATCATCGTGGTGACAAATCTCATGAAAATACTCCTTCAACGTAAGAGTGTGACTCTCTCTACGAACAAGTTTTTGGAAACATCAATACCTTCGTGCCACTTCATCTTGTTCCAGCCACGATTTCGGCCGCGAGAACCACCTACACACACCAGTCGCGCTTTATGCATGGCTCCGTCTTCGCCATGCGGAAGCCAATAGTCCAAAGAGACCAATTCCGAAAATTTGCGCAAGGGTAGCCGGTTCCGGGACGGCGGAATAGCTCACGCTTGCGGCGTCAAAAAAAACCGCGTTGGCGCCCATGGCGGCCAGGTCGAGATACAGGTGTTTTCCGATCGCCGGGTTGTCGGGCTCGACGATCCAATCCAGCCCGACGTCGGTCCATTTCCCCTGGACGAGTCCGGGGTCCGTCGTCGACGAATCCGCATCGGCCCAGGCCAAATCCACGCTCGAGGCGACCGTGCTGTCCGCCGTCATGAATCCGGCCTGAAAGGTTCCCACGGTGGCGGTGCCCTTTGGGATCGCCACGCTCAAGGAAAGATGATAGGTCCCTGCCCGAACGGTCGTTCCGAGATACTGATATATCGAGGCGTTGTTGGCGATAGCCATTTGATCGCCGTCGGGCATCGGATCGTCGAGTAACGCGTCATAGGTTGCGGCCGTCAATCGAGCTGCGCTCAACGACGATCCAACGGTCGTCCACCCATCAACCGTGCTCGTCGAGGAGCCGGGGCTCAGCGTCTGGTACTCGAACGAGGTGTTGATCGTGATCGGATGCAGGTCCGTATCAATGCCCTTGGCGTTTTGAATGACGTATTCCAGCGCCACGGCCGTGTCGACGTAATTGGTGCTGTGAGGACCATCGGGGCGATGGAAAACGGCCGTCTTCGGATTTTGCGGATTCGTGTTCTTCACTGTATCGGCCAATTGGAGAACGCTCTGAGGCGGCACGATCGTGTCCTGTCCGCCCGCCGCGATCGAAAGAGGCATGGTGAATGATCCCGGAGCGTTGCTCGCGCTGCGGCTTTCCCAGACCTCGGGAACCGCCGCGTAGGTTCCTCCGAACGCGGCTTCAATGGCCGGCAGAATCGACGGATAGCTGCTCTGGTAACCGACGAAATTGGCCAGCCCATTAAGACTGCAAGCGCCGTCTACCAGATCGGGGTGAAGAGCCGTCAGGGACAGCGTGCCCGCGCCGCCCATCGACGCGCCGGTGACGATCGTCTTGCCGATGTTGTACTGGCTCTTGAGGTCTTGGATGATCTGGACCATGTCAGCTTCGGCGACGGGCGACATCCACGAGGTGGTCGCCCGATAGTCGGGGCAGATCATGATCATGTTGTTGTTCGCCGCCGCGTCGCGGATGGCCCTGCATTCGTCGCGCGTCGCGGTGGCGTATTGCCATCGGTCGGACCCGTGCCCATGGAGCGCGATCATGAGATCGTATTGCTGTGCGGGATTGAAATCCGCGGGCAGAAACCTCACATAACGCTGGGTGGACCCGTCGTACGTGGCCGTGAAACTCACATCCGTCGCCGGCCCCAGGTCGAGGGCGAGAAGCTTCGGGGTCAACGCCACGGATGCAACAACAACCATGGCTAGAGTGAGCAAGGAACGCATGATATCTCCTGATGCATGAGCGGCGTTGTCGTGTCTCTCGCAACGAGTGAATGCTGCACTCTTGATAGTTGCCAGGATGCGGAATCCTATGTTCAAGGGATCGAACTGGCGGGCGTGATGCAACGACCGTTGGGCACGCCCGCCGTGTTCGCGACTCACCTCACTCGCTAGCTACCGATTCCGAAGAATCATGAAGCTCCCTAGTGCCAGCGTGATCAGCATGACGATCGTGGACGGCTCGGGCACCGGTTGTGCTTGAAGGACGACTCCGTCAAACGTCCCCACGGCGCTCCCTTGTCCGTTCGTGGCCGTGTCATTGAAGTAGAGCGTCAGTTCGCCACTGCCGTCGGCGAACACCGTGCTCGAACCCGGCGCAGCCCAGACTTTCCAGGTCGAGTTGGCTCCAATAAGCACAGCGCCTGGCGCGGCCTGAATATTGAGCCATGTGTCGATCGAGACTCCTGGGACGATGCCCCAACGGAAGCCCATGGCCTGAGTATCCTGGTCCAATGCGAGTCCCCACACTTGGTACTCGCCATTGGGAACAAGACCCTCAACCACCAACTGGATCTCGACGGGCTCGGTCGTGCCGGCGGCTTCACTGTGGCAATCGCCATAACCGTCGGCATCGCCGTCGACCATCAGCGGATCCAGAACTGGTACCGCGTTTTCTTTTATGGGGTATAACCATTGACCGGTGGTCGTGCCGGTCAGCCCGTTGCGGGTGTAGGTGTCCCACACGTCGATGTAGGTCCCTCCACCGACGAGCGTTTCCACCGTAGAGGGATCCAGGGGCCCAGCCTGGACCGTTCCCATGACACCAGCGGCAAGCACTACCAGCGCCAAGGCAAAATGTTTCCACGTCATCATAGTACTCCTTCATAAACGGATACAAGGGTGTGAACTCTCAGGACCTCTTCGTCCCGGATGCCTTCTTTCTTTTCCGTGGGCGGCGATCGTGATCCATCGCTGCCGGCCACGCTGTCTTTTCGCGTCGGGGCGAGTCCCGATCCGTGGTGCTCCTCTTCCGTGGCGATGTCACCAGGGCGCTATTGCTCCTTGCCAGCCTCAATCATTCTGGGCACCGGAGCGGTTTGTATCGATTAGACGCACGGAGAAGACTTGCCACTCGCTCCCCGCACCCGGCAATCCACATCTTCAAACTAGTTGGAGTCGTTGCCCACGTCCATGAAAGCCCATGCCCTTATGTGTGGATATGCGGCATTAATGGCTGGAAATGCGCACGCCGATGACCGGGTCAACCCTGTTTGCCCAGCCGGTTCTCGTGGCGGTATTGGCGGGGAGAGACGCCGGTCAAGCGGCGAAAGACGGTGGCGAACAGTTGAGGGCTGGAGAAGCCCGTCTGGTGCGCCACCTCGGCCACTTGCAGATTGCCGCCGAGCAATTCCTGAGCCCGTTCGATGCGGGCCCGGTGGATCTCCTGCAGCACCGTGCGTCCCAAGAGTTCACGGAATTTTTTCTCCAAAGCCCGGCGAGAGACGACCAGCTCTTCCGTGAGCATGTTGACGTTCAGCGGTTTATCGAGATGATTGCGGATGTAGAGCAACGCGCCCGACACGACCGGATCGTCGACCGCGAACATGCTGGTCGACTGGCGCGTCACGACCCGAGTCGGCGGCAAGGTGAGCATTCTTTTGGGCGCCTTGCGGCCGGCCATCATGCGCTCCAGCAATTTGGCCGCCTCGAAACCGATCCGTTCGGCGGGTATCGCCACGCTCGACAACGGCGGGGAGGCCAGGAGGCACTCGACCTCGTCATTGTCCACGCCCAGAATGGCCACGTCGTTGGGCACACGCAAGTCGAGCAATTGACACATGTTGGCCAGATCGCGACCGGGAACGTCGTGATCCGCCAACACGGCCGCCGGTTTGGGCAGACTCTTCAGCCATCTTCGCACTTCCGAATTGACGTTCTTCCAGCTCGCCTTTTCCGGAAGACGCGGCAGATACTCCATGTGGCAGGAGTGAACCACGAAACCAGCGTCTTCGACGGTTCGGCGGAAGCTTTCATGGCGCAACAGGGCATACCGTGCCCGGCCGCTTCCGAAAAAGCCGAAATGCCGATAACCACGCGCGAGAAAATGCTCCGCGGCCAGGCGTCCCACCGCGACGTGATCGACGTCGGCCACCGGGACGTCCAAGTTGTCCAGCACGCACGCCGTGTCGATCGTCGGCTTCTTAAGCGTCAGAATCATGCGAGCGAGTTTCGGATCGTCCAGGTGGGCGATGATTCCGTGGGGGTTCCATTCGGCCAGCGGCCGGAACGACGCTTGAGTGAGCGGCGCATTGTGAAACACCCAACGCTTCGAATGGCCCGCGTAGGCGCGAATCCCCAACAGGACCTGCCGATGGAAACCGGCGTCCTGGCTCATCAGCAGTGCAATGCGTCGTGGCCTGCGCATGTCCGAGGTTCGCGAAATCGTAGAGACCGGCCGACAGTAACCCTGCTTGGCCGAGACGCCTTTTATTGTAATTGGAGTCACGGCCGTCCGTCCACCACAATCGGGGGGCGAGGATTCTCGGGGTGCATTCCGCACTTTGCACTATGGAGAACGTTATTCATCGGAACACCTACTGGGCCGAAGGCCCTGCGGTTCTCCCAGCCCAGGGCGGTGCCCTGGGCTGGGAGAACGGCTGCCCCTTCGGGGCGTTGTCTGGCCCGAAGGGAGACGGAATGCCAAGCAAGCACGATAGTAAAGTGCGGAATACACCCGGATTCTCGCATGACGCCGTGGGAATCACCGTCCGTATCGCTCGATGCCACCAGATTCAAACGAACGTCCCCATTCAGATGAGCATGGCCCCGTCCCGCTAAGGTTCCGTTAAAGAACAACTTACCGAATTGAGGGCATCAGCGTCACGGTAGGGAACGCCCTCCGTGGCGTTCCGTAGACTGCGAGAAATGGGCCAAACTCGCGGTTCACGGAACGCCATGGAGGGCGTTCCCTACAGAGTAAAGTCGGTAAGTTATTCCTTGACAGCGACTAAGCCGAGAGATACTCAATCGTCTGGCGCAACGAGGCGTCGTGGTCGGCCATCTTCGGAAAATATTCCAGGCCGAAAGTGCTGTTGTAGCCGAGCGATTCGAGGGCACGGAGGATTTCAGGGTAGTTCAGCTCCGAGCCAAAGAGCTCTCCTCGCCCCGGCACGCCGGCCGCGTGAAAATGTCCGATCCAAGGCAGGAGCCGTTCGATCGTGGCCAGGACGTTGCCCTCCATGATCTGCATGTGATAGACGTCATAAAGGATCTTCAGCCGAGGATGGTTGATCGCGCGGACGATTTCCAACGCTTCGCCGGAGGAACCGAGATAGTAGCCTGGATGATCGACCAGGGTGTTCAGCGGTTCGAGCAGCAGGGTGAAATCTTCCCGATCGGCGATTCCGGCGGCTTCGGCCAGCGCCCTTTCGAGGTTCGATCGCATCTCGGATCGCGATAGGGCCGGATCGACCGTGCCCGAAAGTGTGATCCCCTTGCCGCAGCCGGCTGCCTTGGCGAACTCGATCATCTTTCGGACTTGAGCGAGGTACGGCTCTCGATCCTCGGCTTTGACAGGCGAGCCGCCGATCGAACCGTCCCAGGCGTGCAGGGCGAAGTCATTGAGCGCGACACCATGTTGGCGACAGGCTTGCCTCAAGGCGTCGGCGTCCTTGGCCTGGTCGAAATCGATTTGTTCGCCGTCAAATGTACCTTCCGGGTGCCAGAACTCGACGGCCTGATAGCCGGCCGCCGCGATTCGCTCAATCCGTTTTTCGACCGGCAGGTCGGTGAAGACGGTTTCCAGGCATACGCTCAACGTAATCATTGGTTATTGCTCCATACTATTAACGCCCACTCAAATCCATTGGCGGCCGTTCTCGTCTTCCATGCAATAGGCCGAGAGGACCTTGTTGATGCCCGCGGCGATGTTGCGGCAATCTTCCTCGTCATAGCCGGAATCGAGCCAAATTTGAATGTTGCGGTCGAACAGATCGTCGGCCACGGGGCAATCGCCCTGGTTGTATTCGATCCGACCGCCCTTCTCGTGGTAAGCCGGACAGGAAAACGGGCAGCCCGACTCGGCCGGGTCCGTTTGAAGCATCACGGCGAACATGTCCTTGTAGACGTGCCAGTCGGGCGGGGCGTCCTTGCCTCGAACGGCGCACTCGGCCGGCCAGAGGAACCGGCCGATGCCGATGCCCTCGGCGTTCAGCGCCGCGGCGATCTTGCGGCCCAACTCGATCGTCTCGGGAAAGAAGCGGATCATGTATCCGGCGCCTCCGTCGGGATCGTGGATCTTTTGCGGGACGATCTCCTTGAACGTCTTCAATTTCGAGAGAATGCTGTTGCGGATCGTGTTGTATCGCGTGATCAGCGAGGGCATCTTCCGGATCTGTACGACGTTGACGGCCGCCTCCAGTTCCGACATGCGGTAGTTCGTGCCGCAGAACAGCTCGCCCTCGTATCGCGGCGGCGCGAAGCGGTCGGGCCGCGTCAGCCCGCCGCATTCGGCCAATTGGCATGCCCGCTCATAAAGCCGATTGTCGTCGGTCAGCAGCAGTCCGCCTTCGCCCCCGCCGACGATTTTGTACGCGGAAATGCTGAAACAGCCCACGTCGCCCAGCGTCCCGACGCAGCGGCCCTTGTATTTTGCGCCAGGCGCCTGGGCGCAATCCTCGATCACTTTGAGGCTGTGCTTTCGGGCAATCTCCAGGATGGGATCCATGTCGGGGACCGCGCCCATCACGCACGTCGGCGCGACGGCGACAGTGCGAGGGGTGATGCACGCCTCGATTTTTTCAGGATCGATGCAGAGCGATTCGTCGACGTCGCAGAAGATGGGCACGCCCTTGGCCGCCACGACGGTAGCCGCGGTGGCGAAGAACCCGATGGCCGGGACAATGACCTCCCGGCCGGGCCCCACGCCCACGGCCACCATGGCGCTGTGCAGCGCGCCGGTGCCCGAACTGGTGGACAAGGCGTGCTTGCAGCCGAAGATCTCCCGCGCGGCCCGCTCGAAGGCCTCGCCCTTGCTGTGCGGCGGATGGGCGGTGAGAAAACGCGAAAGCGTGGGGCCGTCGCCCAAGTCGTCGACGGAAATCACCAGGCGGATCCGCTCCAATGTATCGTCGGAAAAACCAAACCGCTCGGCGATCGACATAAACTCCTCGACGCCGATTTTCGGCCGCCGGGGACCGTGCTGTCGTGCAAAGGCTTTCGGGCCGCCGTCGATGGCCAGCTTGGCGTCGGAAAGAACTTGCGTGCTCCTCACAATGATTACCTTTCAAGGATGACGTGACTATTGGATCCTGCAATTTCAATGATCATTCGGGTGCCATGGGATTTGATAAAAAGAACAACTCACCGAATTGCGATCATCGCTGTCACTGTAGGGAACGCCCTCCGTGGCGTTTCATGCACCACGATAATGGCCCATTTTCGCGGTCCGCGGAACGCCACGGAGTGCGTTCCCTACAGAACAAAGTCGGCAGCTTATTTCTTGACAGTGCCTTACCAGAGATAGAGAACAAGAAACACATAGAACAAAACAAACACCGTCCACCAGAATGGCACGGACGCGAAAAACTTCCGTTTCGGTTCTCCCGGCGGAAGCCAAAGGTATTTCCAGTGCCACTGGTACGCGACCGTTTCCTCGGCCGGGCGGGGCGTCGTCGCCAGGCTGATGATCACGAACAGAATCGCGCAGAAAAATTGACAAATCCCGGCTTCGATGAACTGGTTGTTCAAATTGTATTGGGCGATCGTGGGTTCGGAACAAATCATGGGAATGGTCCAGTGGATGACCAGCCCCAGAGGGATTCCGCCAAGCATGACGGCCAACGCGGCCGCCGGAGTCGCGCGGCGCCAAAACAGTCCGAACAGATAGACGGTGGCCACCGGCACGGCGACGTAAGCGGCGAACGTTTGAAAGTATTTGAAGATGCCCCCAAGATGCTCGATCAGCGGCGAATACAACACGCCGAAGAGCATCAGCACCACGGTGGCCGCGACGCCCACCTGGACCAACTCCTTCTCACTGGCCTTGGGCCGGATCCACTTCTTATAGACATCCAGTGTAAAGAGCGTGGATATCGAGTTCAACAAGGCGGAAATCGTGGACATCACCGAGGAGAGAATCCCGACGACCATCAGGCCGATGAAACCCGGGCGGATGAGGTTGTTGACCAGGTTCGGCAAGACGGAATCCAAGTCCATCTTCGAGCCGGAAACTCCCTCGGTCACGCCAACCGCGAATTGCGCGTGGCCGGTCATGGCCAACGCCCGGGCCATCATGCCCGGAAACACCTCCACGAAGGGACGGAAAAAGACGGCGAATCCCGCGAGGATAATCGCCATGCGAACGTCCCATTCCGTCCGTCCACCGAAACCTCGCTGGACCAACGCCTGATTGATGCAGCAGTAGAAAAGCTGAAGATTCAGCACGGTGAGCACGAACGCGTGCCAGGGTATTTCCGGATAGTCGGTCGGCTTGAACAGGTGGAAACCGCACGGCGCATGGTCCACCACGTCGCTCCAACCGTTGGGCAGCTTGAGATAGGCCAGCACGAACAGCAGCAGGCCGGCTCCGAAAATCAGGACGAATTGCAGGACCGACGCGTAGACCATCGAGGACATCCCGCCGTAGACGACCACCAGGCCGGAGATGATCGCCAGGACGATCAGCCAGAAGAACAGGCTGCCGCCGAGAATGACTTCGAGGAACTTGGCGCCCCCGTAGAACACGACGGCCAGGTTCACGAAAATGTAGCTGGCCAACAGGATCAGGGAGAACACGTTCTCGCTTCGATGGTCGAATCGCAGGCCCAAATAATGCGGCACCGTGACGATGTTGTTGCGGAGATAGACGGGGAAGAAGATGAAGATGAGCGCGGAGTAGACGAAAAGGACCGTGGTATAGAGCCAATTGACCAGCGGGAGCCCGACGGTGTAGGCCACGCCGTTCATGCCCACCAGTTGCTCCGTGTTCATGCCGGCGGTCACGTAGGCGGCGCCCATGACCCACCAGGGAAGCGTCTTTTGGGCAAAGAAATAAGAACCGGTGCTCGCTTGTTTCCCCCGGCCTTTCCACCAGGCCAGAAGCAGCGTCAGCGCGAAGTAGCCGACGATGATACTCCAATCGAGCCCGTTCACTCTCATGCTAGGGTCTCCGGCCCATCCATTATTTCGGTTCGAAGCTGCATGTCATTGGTAGGAGCCGAACTCGCGTCCCGCCTCGGCGAAGGCCTTGATGTTTTCGTAGGGAGTGCCGTCGAAGAAAAAGTCGGTCGTCGAGAGAATGAAATGACCCCGCTCCTTGGCTTTCAGAACCACCTGTTTCACCCGCTCGCGAACTTCCGCCGGCGACGCCTTGACGAGGAACTCCACCTGGTCGATGTTGCCCCGAAGCGCCATGTCGGGACGGATCACGCGCAGGGCTTCGTCCAATTCCACGTCGCCAAACGGCGGCGGAGTCAGGTAGCCCCAGCAGTGGATCGGCAGTTCGTTGTACAAGTGCATCACGGTCCGCGCCGTGCCGCAGTTGTGCAACAGCACATAAGCCCCCGCGTCGCGCAGGGCCTGCACAAGGCGTTTTTCATACTCCAGGACGCATTTCCGATAGAAGTCGGGCCCGACGTTGCTGCCGCAGTAATGCCCGCCGATTTCGATCAGGTCCGTGCCGGCTTCGACCATCTTTTTCGCCCGACAAATCAACCGGGGCAGGAAGAACTCCACCATCTCGCGGTAGAATCCTTCGTCGGTCAACGGATCCATGAGGACCTGCTCGACCTTGCGAAACATGCCCAGGATGTTGAACGCCCCGTTGGTGCAATTGTCGACCAGTCCCTTGTCGCCCACGGCCCGCCGAGCCCGGGTGATCAGGCTGCAATCCATTTTATCAGCCGGCGGAGCATAGTCGCGCAGCAGTTCGAAATCCCGCCGTGTTTTGACGAGGTGTTCGTCGATGTTCTGCACGATCAGATACGTGGAAGTGCGCTTGTAGCTCTCCACCTGACGCAGGATTCCGCCCGGCGTGTGAATGGTGATCGTCCGACGCCGCTGGTCGTCGTCTCCTTCGTCGGTCCACGTGACGTCCCAGTTCTCGTCCGACTCCAAAATGCTCCGGTCGCGGAGGCTGCTGTGGACGTACATGTCCCAGACGCCCCCCGGCACGTGCAGCACGTCAAATCCAAAATGGTCGCAATACTCGACGAATTTTTCGATCGGGTCGAAATCCGGCGGATCATAGAAATGATCGATCGACGGCCGATAGCCGAACATCTCGTACACCGCGTTGTAATAGACGAACGGGGCCACCGGCATCCGATCCACCGGCTCGCCGCGCAGCGTCCGCAACAACCGCTCTCGGCCGGTGAGTGTCTTTTTTTCGGTTCCCGCCATGCCTAAAGATCCTTGCATCGTCAATCATCACTCGGGTGCCATGGGCGGCTTGTCCGCCCTTGCCGGGGATTACAAGGGCGGACAAGCCGCCCATGGCACCCGATCATATGTAATTCTGCATCCATTAATACTCGACACGCAGCGTCACCGGCTGCTTGGTCGGAGGGATCCGCACGCATTCCTTTCGGGCGTCGAAGTCCGAATGCGGTTTGCCGTTGACGGTGACGGCACGCATCGTTTTGCCCTCCGGATGACGAATGCGGATCACGATGCTTTTGGGCCGCTCACGCGTCGGCGGCTGAATCTCCGCGTCGATATGCCCGGCGGCCGCCGACGAAGAAATCGTGTAGCTCACCTTGCCGAATCGGGTGGGCGCGTTGTGGACGGACACCTTCATGCCGTCTTTGAGCCACTGGTTGGTGACCATCGGCGCGAGCCACAGCTCGCCATCGCGATCCATCGCGAGCATGACCGCGGTCTGGGCCAGGAACCAGCCCGTCTCGTGGGTCTTGTTCCACACGCAAATTCCGTGAGGGCACTCCCAAAACGCGTGAATCTCGTTATCCAGAGACGAACAGAGCGTGTTGAAGTAGGATCGCACGAACGGCTTGACGTCGTCGCGCATCGCGTAAAGTTCCGCGTTGCGCGCGTAATACGGCTGGTTCTTGGCGAATCCGCCGAGGTTGAAAACGTCCTTGTGAATCCGGGCTTCGCAGTAGTCGTCGTCCTGCTCCCAACCTTGTCGCAGGAATTGAAAATCCTCGAGATAGTCCAACATCCGATCGGTCTCGGCCGAGCGCGGGTTGATCAGCCCGGTGGCGGCCAGGTGGTGGGCCCCCAGCTCGACGCTGTAGATCCAGGTTCGCTTCGAATCCTCGGCGGGCGAGATCATGTCGTCGACGTTGCCGAACGTGTCGACCATCGCCGGATGATTCGGCGCCCAAGTGCCGTTGCCCAGCGGAACCACCGGCGAGCGCGCTTGCATCCACCGGTAGGACCGCAGCACGTCCTCGCGGTATTGTCGGGCGTCGGCCAGCAGCGCGGGGCTGTCGGGATGCCCGATCTGAGCCAGGGCCTTGGCGGCGGCCTCCAGGCCGTGGCAATACTGGGCGTCGTTGAAGTAACGGTAGGCGAACCGTCGCCAGTCGGCCGAAACGCCGGGCGGCATCAGGCCATATTCAGGCACTTTTTCGCCACGCGCGTCGAGTTTCTTGGTTTTTTTTCGCTGGGCGACGATCCACTTGCACATCCGGACCAGTCGCGGCGCGACCTTCTCGAGCCACGCACGATCGCCGGTCCGCTCGAAATGCTCGGCCGCCGTCCAAAGGTTCTCGCCCGTGCCTACCAACACGTAACCGGTGGTAAGGTATCCCTCGGGTTGCGTGCGAAGGGCATAGAAATTCATGCCACGACGCAGGAACTCATGGTTGCCCATCATATCCATGCCGCGAATGACCGCGTGGCCCTCGCTGTCGATAGCGAAGGGGTAGTTGACCGATCCGATCCACGGGACGATCACCTCGCCCCGCTTCTCGCACCGCGCGGCCAACCAGCAATGCACCTGCGAGGCCCGAATAATATCGTTCAACAAGGCGTCGGGCGTGTCGACCCACATGGCGGGGGCCATGAGCCGCTTCCAATAATCCTCGGTTTTTCGGGCCCAGTCGGTCTTGGTCTTGAGCGGGCCAAGGTTTTTGGCCGTGTCCTTCCAGGCAGGCAAGAACACGGTGCAATGGGCCTTGCCGCCTGGCGGAAGGCTGCCGGCCAGACGGATCCGCCCGTCGGCCACTTTGACTCCCAGCGGCTTCGCGCCGTTCAACTGGGCCACCGCCAGCACTTGTCCTCGGGCGATCGCCGTCACGCGTCCGCCGGCCTTGGTGAGTTTGGCGTATTGCTTCTTCTTCGCGTTGGTGAAGAAGGCCAAGTCCAGCGAAGCGTCGGCGTTCTTCGCCCGCGAGTTCGAGATCGTGTATTCGATCACGCACACGGCCCGATCGCGATACCAGTCGGGCGAGCCGGCTGGCGGCGCGTCGTCCACCGGCGCGACGTAGGTCCGCTGCCGATATTCGACGCCCGCCTCGTGGATGGTCGTCACCGGCATCGGCAGCCAACCGCCGTCGAGACGCCGAGTGATCTTCTCGAAATCACGAATCCCTTTTCCACCGACCGCGAATCGCGGCTGCACCTGATAGTACGGAAGCGTGGCCGGATCGGCCCCCGGCGGGCGGACTCCCATGGCCATGTAGCGTCCGTCGGGCGCGTTGCACGGGAGAAAACTGACGCTCCCGTCCCGGTGGACGACAAACTTCCGGTTGTCGGCGGCCAGGCTCAACATGATAGGATCGGAATTTTGCAGCGGAATGTGGTTCTTGGCCATCGCCTGGGCGAGCGTCTGGTCGGGTCGCTCGCGGACGGTTTCAAGCACCGTCTTCCGTTCGGCGATCCGCTGCCGGTATTGTTCCAGCGTGATCGGTGACGAAGCAATAGAGACGAACAGCCCGGCGCTAGGAACGTAGACTCGCTCGTGGGCGACGACGTCTTCCACGGCGACGCTGACAGGCTGTCCGGCCAGTTCGAACCGTAAGAGGGTCCGGTCGGACTTGCCGTATTCGGCTTGCGGTTTGCTGTAGCGGACTCGCAGCTCGAGCAGGCGGGAAGTGTCCCATGAGCAGGCGTAGGGACCGTCCTGGCCGGCTGGCTCCAACAAACGGCCGTTGGTCACCACGATCCTTGCCGGCTTCCCGGCCGCCGGTTGTTGCCGTTCCACTCGCACCTCGGCGGTGGTCCACGACGATCGGCTGAAGGCGGAAATCTTCTTGAGCTTAACCGGTTGCTCCGACGGTGCGAACTCCCAACGCACGCGATACGTGCCCGCGGGCTGGTCCTTGTCGGCGATTCGCCAACTCCAGACACGCGGCGACTTTTCGAGCTTGGCGACCAGCGGTTTCCACTCGCCCTGCCATGGCGACATGCCAACCCAGTATTGCAGTTGCACGGCGTTGCTTGAGGGAATGTACGTGGGATCGGCCCAGTGCAACTCCAGACGCCCTAGAAACCGCATTTCATGCCACCGCAGACCAATGCAGCCGGAGCCCTTGGCCGTGACCGGCGCGGTGTGGATTCCCTCGGAATCGGGCAGAAGATCGGTTTCCAAGAAGACGTCCTTCGCCGGCAGTTCCTTGACATGGCTGGCGGTTGTGCCTTTCATGCGATTTGGGTCGGAGGTCACCACCCGGGCGAAGGCGCCGATGTCCACCTGTGCGGCAGCAGATGCCTCGCGCACCGAGTCGGCAGCACTTGCCCGTGACGGTTCGGCCGCTTGAGTGCCGACGCCGGCGGACAAATACCACGCCGTAAGAGCAATGAAACAACACGTCAAGCGACAAGAACGACGGACGATCATGGGATGCCTATAAATTTGCAGGGTGGGAACAAAAGGTGGGCAAAAACAGCGTGGGCAATACGGTCCAGAAGGATTCAATGCAAAACATCCTCATCCATTGTTGTTTATTGCGATCCGTTCGGCCGCACTATTTGCCGAAGAGGAGAAAGCCATCCCTCGGAGGAATTGCCGGCCCATGGAAAAGACGCCTGGCGCCCTTTCCGCTGCGTTGCCTCGAGGTCTGAACGGTTCCCGGCCGGCTTCCTACCCCGATTGTAATCAAACCGCAGGACCAGATGTATATAAATGCGTCATTGTCTTACGAATATGCGCAACTGAGGCTCCTGCCCCGCCTCGGCGCCCAAGGCCTCAAATCCTTGCCAAACCGTCAGGATTCACGTGATTCTTTCTTTGGCAAATCGCTTCCTTGGCGCATTGTATTGAGCCCGATTCAAAAGTAAATTGGGCTCTGCCTTTCACTGGGAGACTCGGGAAATGACGAAAACCGCCGATCGAGTTCTCGCCTTCGGGTGCCATCCCGACGACATCGAATATTGGGCTGCCGGCACCCTGGCGCTGTTGGCCGAGCAGGATTATGAGATTCACCTGGCCGTGATGGCCGGGGGAGAGGTTGGCCATCCCACGCTCAAGCCCGACGAGATTTGCCAGCGGCGTCTAGCGGAACACGCCGCCTCGGCCGCCGTCCTGGGCGGCCACGCGCACTATGCGGGCGGCCACGACCTGGAAGTACAGTACGACGCGGAGTATCGCCGCTTGGCGACGCGGGTCATCCGCGAGGTCGATCCCTGGATCGTCCTGGCCCCGCCGCCAATGGACTATCTGATCGACCACGAGGAGACGTCGCGTCTGGTTCGCAATGCCTGCTACATCGCCTCGGTGCCCAACTATGATTGTGGCGCGCCGACGACGCCCACCAATCGGTTTCCGTATCTTTACTACTGGAACGCCATGGGACTGCGCGACATCTTCGGGCGTCCGTTGCCGTTGCACCTCGTCGTGGACATCAGCTCGACGATCGAAACGAAGAAGAAGATGCTCGGCTGCCACGCCTCGCAATTCGAGTGGCTGAAGTATCACAACAAGTTCGAGGACTTCGCCTCCGTCATGATGGAATCGTCGTCCCGGCTCGGACAAGAACACGGCGTTCCCTATGCCGAAGGTTTCATTCAACACTTGGGAAACGGCCACCCGACCGACAATGTTCTCAAGGAGCTTCTCGGCGACCGATGCATTGAACTGTCCGATCGACCCACGATTCAAGGCTAAAAACTAGTTTTTCAACTTGCCGAGATTCCGAACCCGGTCCGGTCGGCAACCAAGAGGCTCAGAAGCGTTCCGAGGAGGCCTTGCGAGGTCGGGCCGTCGGAGCCGGAACCGCCGCCGGTGAGGAAGAGGCGTTCGGGCACCAGGGGCTGCTGGCTCTGGGAGAGGTACTGGGTGGCCAGGGCCAGGGCGTAGACGCGGGGATCGCCGTACGAAGCGATCTTCTTGGCCAGCACGGCCGCTTCCGCTTCGCCCTCGAGCGAAATCCGCTTCGATTGCCCTTCGCCCAACAAGGTTCTCGACTGCCCTCCGGCTTCCGCGATGAGCAGCCGGCGTTTCTTCTCGGCCTCGGCAGTGACGACGGTCTGTTCGGCCTTCTTCCGAGCGCGAGACAGTTCGGCCCCGCCCTGGTTTTCGGCGATCTCGATTTCGATTTGCGAATTCGTCAGTTCCGTCTGTTTCTCGGCCTTGGCCTGGGCCATCTTCAGGCCGCGAAGTTCCGCGGCGGCGGCCGATTGCTGCTGATAGGTCTCGATCTGTTCGCGCGAAAGCTGCCGCAACCGGAGCTGTTCGAGCAGCGTCTCGATCTCGCCGCTCGATTCGGCCGTGTCGGGCTTGCCGATCAGCACGTCGACTAGCTCGATGTCGAAGTCGAGGAACCGCGACCGTAGCTCGGCCTTCGCCTCCTGTTGGATCACGTCCCGCTCGTGAAGAAGCGCAAGCATCGTCTTCTTGTGGGCGATATCGCGGAAATAGGCGCTCAGCAGCGGATCGAGCGTCTGGGTGATCAGCTTCTTGATGTTGCCGAACCGCTGGACGACTTGCGGCGCCTTTTGGTAGTCGATGTGGACGACCACGGACAGCGGCAGGACCGGTTCATAGGCGTCGGCGGTGACCAGATCGATCGACTTGAGGCTCTCGTCGTAACGGTGGCTCTCTTCCACACGGCCCGTGATCCAGTGCAACACCACGTTGGTCGTGGGCACCAGGTGGATGTGGCCGGCGAACGTGTTGAAGGGGTATTTGCCCGGGCATAGGGTTCGGGCTTGCACGCCGCGGTCGCCCTCGGCCACGCGTTCGCCGTGACGGAACGCGTCGCCTGAGACGTCGTGCCCCGCTTTTCCGTGATAACTCACCACGACGCCGACGTAGCCGATCGGCACGATCGTTTTGGGGATCTTTTCGATGGTGGCGAACCACCGGTTGATGAAGAACGTGCCGTCGGTCAAGGGGACCAACTGGCGGCCGCGCCGCCCGCCCGCTTCGAGAAAGGCCTCGATATCCTGGTAGTTGTTGTGGTAATTTTCCCCGCCCGGGTCCGTGCCCACCGGCGGCGCGATAATCTCGCCCGACTCCAGCGCGGGACCGTCGTGAACGGTCACGACGGCAATGTCGTCGTTCGCAATCGTTTCCGGCGTATCGGAAGCGCCGAGCACTTGCTCGCCCGTCAATTCGCGCGATCCGACGACCACCGGTTCGAATCCGTCGCGTTCACACAGCTCTTGGTGCCATCGGGCGATGGCTCTGGTTTCCTCCTTGCCCCCGAGGTTCAATTGGTAGCTCGTCTCGTCCGTGATGACCACGAACAACACAAGGTTGATCGGATAGACGCCCTCGCGGAGAATGGCTCTCTGGCGGCCGCGCTGCCCGATGGAATCGGGTTCGTCCGCATAGCCCATCAAAAACGCGCGGGCATCCTGGAAACTGTTGCAGGGGACCGTCCGCCCGAGGGTTTGCTGCGGTTGCAGTGGCTGGCCGTCTCGGGCGAAGACGTAACCGATCCGGCCCTCGGAAACGACGACCAGGGGCACTTTGTGGATACGATACTGCCAGGGCCAATAGAAGAAGTGCAGGCCGCCGCGGAGCACTTCGCTCTGATAGCCCGCCTCGCCGTCCAAGGCAATCAGGTGCCCTTCGGCAAGGGTGCCTTCGGGGCTCCAGAGCTTCTCGACGATCCCGACACGGCTGTTGGGAATGAATCGGATTCCCAATAGCAGAGGGCCGAGGATGACGATCAACGCCCCCACGACCCCGCATTCAACGGCCCATAGGGATGTTGTTACAGCAAACATGACTAGTTCCTTTCCCGCTTGGTTCTTGCCGGGGAGTTCCGGCCGACCGAGAATCGGTGAAATTGCCCATCTCGGTGCTGGCCAGTCATGGCCGCAATCCGCAGGCCGATACTGTGAATTGACATAAGTCACTTTATTCAAAGGGATTAGGCAACTTGTCGAAATAGGCCAAGTATGATATAATTTCTCATATCATGGTGATAATTCTCACATTGAGGGCCGTGCCATGTATGTATCGGTCTTAATTCTCCAGCCGCCCGGCGACGCGCTCGTCGAGTTGGTCCACGCCCTGCGATCCGGGGCGCCGACCGATTGGGACGTCACTTTGGTGGCCTCGCCCGAACAGTTGTTGCGGCGTATCGGGGACGCCTCCGAGCACCATCTGGCCATCGTGCCTGACCGGTTGGGTGAGAACGAGCCAGGGGCTCGGGAGTTGATCGGGACCATCCGCCAACGGGCGGCCGACATGCCGATCGTCGTCGTGGCCGAGCGGGGCGACGTGCAACTGGCGGCGGACGTTGTCGAAGCAGGGGCGACCGACCTTCTCGTCTGCGGGGCGCGGCTTCCACAACGGATCGCCACCCTGATGGGCAAGCTGCGGAGGCTTTTCGACGTCATCGACCGCAACCGCTTGCTGGACGAACACAATGCACGCTTGCGGGAAGTGATTCAATCACGCCTGAAGATCGTCGGACAATCGCCGCAAATCCGAGACCTGCTCGACCAGATTCACCGTGTCGCTAAAATCCCACGGCCGGTGATGATCGTCGGCGAACGGGGAACCGGCAAGGAA
>JAFGFF010000004.1 GCA_016931075.1 Pirellulales bacterium
CTCCCCTCTCCCTCCGGGAGAGGGTGGCGGCGCAGCCGCCGGGTGAGGGCGGGGCGAATTACAACTTCCGTGGCCAACCAGTGACACCCAAGGCAAAGCCTCGCTTGGTAGTCCAACCTTCTCAATCCAAGTGATACACCTCTTTGACCGGCATCCACTGTTGGCCTTCGGGGGTGCCGGACAGGCGGATTTGGCAGGGGTCGGTTTCTTTCCACCATTCTTTGGTCTTCGGGTCGGCGGCCATTTGGGCCATGTCGGCGTCGAAGTCGTCGCCTGTGTACTCGAAATAGCCGAACAGGTAGAGCTGCCCGTCGATCTCGCCTTCGTAGATCGAGTAGTTTTGGATGTTGCACTTTTTGAGCATCGCATTGATCTCGGGCCAGGGCTCGGCGTGGAGTTTGTTGTAGTAGTCCATCTTCTCCCGTTTCAGCCCGATGACCGACCCGAACCGCTGGACCTTCTTCGTCCCGGCCTGTTTGGCGGCCGCCTTGCTCCCGCCGTTCGTCTTGCCCTCCTGCGGACCACATCCCAGCCCGAGTGCCCCGCCAACCAAAAAAACGCCCAACCAGGCCGCCGCGCCGTGAAAACGGGATTTCATGACATCGCTCCTCGATTCGTTCAGAAGAAAAAGTACGCCACGCCCGCAGTATCCCGCATCCTAGTGCCCCAGGCAAGCCACCCGCCGGGCGAAATGCAGTACAATGAGGGGCGTCGGCCGGGGTGGACAGTGGGCGGGAGAATTCGTTCCGTTCAAAGGAGACAGTGCGATGCGACCTACCGTGTTATGTCTGGCCATATTGGTCGGGTGGGGTGTCGAGGCCTTCGGAAACGCCGGGATCTTCTCCGGCTCGGGCCACACCGTTCAATTGATCAAGTCGAATGACGTGCAGATGGTCACCGAAGACGTGCTGATGAGGCCGATCTGTGGAGCGTCGTCGATGGCCCACTCGGTCGATGTACGGTGCAAGTTTGTTCTCAAGAATAAGTCGGGCAAGAAGGTGGCCATTCAGGTCGGTTTTCCGTTGGATTCCCAATGGCACCACATGAACAAGAGCAAGCTGGCCGAGGATACCACCGAGGTCTTGAAGTATCATTTTATCGCCCGAGATGAGAACGACACCTATCACGTGCGGTACGTCGTCCGGGACGAAGACAACAAGTTTACTCACCTGTTCCTCTGGGACATGCTTTTCACGCCGGGTGAAACAAAGACGCTGCACGTCGGCTACATCATGCCTGTCTCGGTCTCGGCATTCACAACACGGAAGTTCGACGAGAAGAATCCCGTTCCGCCCAGGTACAAAAAGCCATGGCATCATCGACTCGATGGGGCCATGTTGCTCCACTTTTCCTACGTCACCGAGACGGGCAACTCGTGGGCCGGTCCGATCGAAAAGGCCGTATTCCGATTAGACAACAGCGCCTTCGAATACAATCTGCAGCGTAGACCTGAATACATCGGGGGCCATCCGGCCGACGACGTCTCCGAGACGGAGACTCCCGACGCGGATATGCCCTCGGCTGATGGCGATCCGATAGGTCCAGACTACGTGTATGGCATGAAGCTTGGGGCTTTGTTCTTTCAAGCTTCGCCCAAGGGAGGCCGCCCGGCGCATATTCCCGAGTTGCCTCCGGACTCACCGAGCCGGCAACCGCCCAACGGCATCATCTGGGAATACAAGAACTACAAGCCTGGAGAGCCGCTGGGATTCTCGTGCCTACTGCTCGGATACCCGGAAACGCCGTCCGACTGTGGGCCCTGGGTGCGTGGTGTCCTGGGCAAGAACCCGAGCAAGGTCGACCTGCGCGAGCTGCGCGAGATCCTCGCTGCGTTCTACGGCGTGCCCCCGACGACACCCTCGGTGAAGCGATTTGTCTCGCAGCAGGTGTGGTTCAAACCCAAGAGCAAACGGACCGAGGCCCAACTGCCCAAGCTGCGCCGTGCAGTGCTCAATCGTCTTGACGAGTTGGCCGAGAAGGCGGAAAGAGAGAGTAAGAAGGATTCACGCCCAGGCGCCAAGACGCAAAGGGTCGTGTAGCAACGAAATCCCTGGCCCTACGGCCCTCTGCTCGGTGTTGACAGAACGCCGTGTGCCGTGCTACGAAAGGGGGCAATACGTGGTGCTGTTCAACCGAAACAGGCATCCATTCGATTTCTTGGCCGAGAACGCGTCATGCAGATCGATCTCGAATACGGTCGTAGCGGGCTGACCGTCACGCTGCCCGATAAAAACCTAGTCAAGTGCTTGGGCTACCGACCGGCCGAGCCGATCGGCAACGCAGAGGAAGTGGTGCGAGCGCGTCTTGCGAGGCCGACAGGCACGGAGCCGTTGGCATGCTTGGCGACAGGGCGGCAAAACGCGTGCGTCGTGATCTGCGACATCACAAGGCCGGTGCCCAACGAAGTGCTGCTGACGCCCCTGCTCGAAACGCTGGAGGACCGTGGCATTGCCCGCAATCGGATCCTGATCCTCATCGCCACCGGACTGCATCGGCCCAGCACGCCGGAGGAAATTGTCGAGATGGTCGGTCCGCGAATCGCGCGGGACTACCGCATTGAAAGCCATCTCGGCCAGGACCGCAACGGCCACGTTTCCCTGGGTGACTCGCCGCACGGTGTGCCGATCTGGATCGACCGGCGCTACGTTGAGGCCGATTTGAAAATCACCGTCGGCCTGATCGAGCCGCATTTCATGGCCGGGTTTTCTGGCGGACGGAAGCTCATCTGCCCGGGCATCGCCGCGCTGGAAACGATCCGCGCCTGGCACAGCCCCCGGTTCCTCGAACACCCTATGGCTCGGGCCGGCGCCATCGAGGGCAACCCGGTGCATGAGGAAAATACGTGGATTGCCCGACGGGCCGGATGTGACTTCATCGTCAACTGCGTGATCGACGCCCGGCGACGCCTGCTTCACGTCGTGGCGGGCGACATGGAGGCGGCCCTGGTCGAAGGGATCGACTTCGTCCGCCGCATCGTCACCGACACCGTGTCTGAACCGGTTGACGTCGTTGTGACCAGCGCCGCCGGCTATCCGCTCGACGCCACGTACTATCAGTCGATCAAAGGCATGGTCGGCGCGTTGGAAATCGTCAAACCGGGAGGCACGATCATCGTGGCGGCGGAGATCAGCGAAGGGATCGGCAGCCCCGAGTTTTGCCGGCTGTTCGACGAAAATCCGACAATGGAGCGTTTCATGGAGCGGATCACCGGCGAGGACTACTTCGTGATGGACCAGTGGCAACTCGAAGAGTTGGCCAAGGTGCGTCGAAAGGCTGAGGTTCGTCTTGTGACCGATGGCTTGCCTGACGACACCGTCAGCCGGCTGTTCGTCGAATCGGCCTCTTCCGTCGAATCGGCGGTTGCCGACACCCTTTCCCGTTACGGTCCCGATGCCACGATTGCCGTCATCCCTAAAGGGCCGTATGTCCTAGCGGAAGTGGAGAAAGCACCGGAGTCAGCAAACTGACGTTGACCCAGAGCGGCACGCTGTGAGACAGACTGGAGGAGTTGAGGACACCCGTCCGTGAAATGGGTAGCAACTCGCAGAATAAGTTTTAACGAAGGAGAAGATCGATGAAAGCACTCGTTAAGTGTTCGCATTGCGGCTCGGAGATTAGTAACCTGACGATGTCCTGGCGTAGGAGCTATTGGCTGATCACGCTGGTGATCCTGCTTTTCTGCCTGATACCCTTGGCGATGATCTTGTGGCCAGAGGGCGACTTTCGGTCAGATCTGAAACTAACACATGTCAAGCACCATGTTTTAGTTGGTTCCAATCAGTTAGAGGTGATCGGCACGATCGAGAACCAAGGCAAGTCGGCCTGGAAGTTCATCGAGGTGGAAGCCGAGTTCTTCGACGCTGACGGTACTTTCATAGGTGAGATATCAGGCACGGTGTCGAAGAACCTTGGTCCCGGCGAAAAGGATCATTTCAAAATAACCGACGGCCCCTCCATGCTCTTCGATGTTCTCAATAGTAGACTTGTTGCGAAGAAGAAAGTCACGATGAAAGCCAAAATCGCAGACGCGCGTTCGGATCGATTCTAAATTACCAGCCTATCGCGATAGATGACATAGCGCCCAAGGCCAAGAGGAGCACTTGCCGTGAACACCATTCGTTTTTTCGTGACATCGGGCGCCATACTTTTCATCACCACATTCTCTTTTGCATCGGATACCGCGACGAAGAGCCATGTCGAGAAACCGCTGGTGATTGCGTCGCCGACGGTCGCGCCGACGGTGGGAATGGACGCTATGGCGCGGGGCCTGCCCTACCTGAAGGAGTTCGTCGAGTACTACTTCCCGAGCCGGTGCGGGGCGAAGCCCGAGGTGACCGACGTGGACACGGCGTTGAACCGGCCCGGGCCGAAGCTCCTCCTTTGCTCGAAGCAGACGGCCCAGAGGATCGGCGCCGCGCTGCCTGAGCGGATTGTGGAGCACGACGGGTTCTATCTGGTCTCCAGCAAAGACAAGCAAGGCGCGCCGGTCGTCCATTGCGTGGGCAACAACGCCAGCGGGATCAAGTACGCGTTATATCGGTTGATCCACGAGTGCGAGTATGCCGACCGGACGTTGTCGCTTCCTCGACCGTTGCGGTTGGCCGTCAGTCCGTTGCTCGAAAACCGCTTGACCATTCAGGCGTTGTCGTGGAAGGTTCTCGACCCGGAGGCCAACGCGAAGTATTACTGGAACTTCTGGCCGGACGAGAAGGTCGACGCGATGGTTCGGATGAACGACTTCTTCGGTTTCAACGGCGTCGAGAAGAGCCTGATGAGTTTTCCCGCCAAGGTCGGACGCGACGTGTCGCCGGAGACGACCGAGCGGCTTTCGATCCGGCTGCTGGACGAACAACGCCGGATCGGCGGCAAGGCGGTGGCCTTTCTGTGGGGCGCGGCTCTCTGGGAAGACCGCACGATGCGGCAGCGCATCTGCCTGAGCAGCGAGAAGGATGGCCGGCGGATGCGACGGGAATACCGTGCGATGGCCCAGAAGCTTGGCAAGCACATTGACGCCTTCGTCACCCATTGGGCCGACCCGGGCGGATGCGACGGAGAACACTGCGCATGCACCGTCCGCACACCGCAGGAAGCCCACATGGAACTGCTCGACCTGATGCGGCGGGAGAATCCGGAGGTCCAGAGCTTCTTCTCCGTCTGGAACATCGAGCCAACCGCCGGCGTCCCGCCCGCGCGGCGCGGCTATTGGCGTTGGGCCAATACGAAGAGCATCCACGACATTCTCGACTCGGGCATTCTCTCCAAGGACGTCGGCGTTTGGGTCGGTGACCCGAACGGGTTCAGCGCCGAGCGGTGCCGGGCCGTCGCCGCGTCGGGCCGGCCGCTGGGCATCTGGATGTGGTACCTGGCCGACAACGAGATCCGGCCCTGCCTTCACGTCCACTGGAAGCAGGTCGCCCGCTACTTTCGCGAGTTGCCAAAAACGGATTACGGCCGGCACATCGCCTGGCATCAGATCGAGATCAACCGCCACGGCGACTGGAACACGCTGGGCCTGGCCGTGGGCGGGCCCCTGATGATCGATCCGGACGCCGACCCGAGACCCTATGCCCTGGAGTTCTGCGCCAGCATCGTCGGCCCGGCCAATGCCGAAACGATGCTCGACATCCTCGACGCGGTAGGCGACACGCGCTGCCGCTACCACCGCAACCGGCAAGGACGCCGGTTCCACGACCACGCCGGCTGGGGCTCGCCCGACCCGCGGGCCGACATCGCCCGAGCACGCGCCGCCCTCGACAAGCTCGATCGAATGAAGTTGCCCGCCGGCCACATCCCGAAGATCCCCTACGTCGAGAAGATCTACAACCCTGAGATCCTGCTGGCCGATCTACGAAAACACCTCGAAAACATCATCCTGCACAACGAGGCCCGCCTGAAACTGCTGGCTGCCATTTCATTCGACATCATCAAATCTTTCCCTGAAAGAGAACAGAAAGCCTATATCAAAAAGCTCGGCCGTCAACTCGCCCCGACTTTCCACACCAAAGGCATCGGCACCTGCCCTGAGGAGTACCTTTGGACCCGCCTCCTCTCCCAAAAAGGCGAAATCCCCGACACGTCGACCGCGGCGGAGTTGGAAGGGCGGTAACCGTTCTTACCCCATCATGCCCCGAACGGTGATGTAGCTGGCCAGCAGAAGCAGGGTGATCGTGGCCGTGCGCTGGACGCGGCGGGGCCAGCGGACTAGGGCGAACATGCCGGCGGCCAGAATCAGCGTGGGCACGACGTCGCCCCAGCGGACCGTGGGCCAGGCAAACAGGGCATCGGAGAAGGGCCACAGCAAGGGCAACTCCCAATCGGTCAGGCCGTGGCCGCTGGAAAATAGGGCGTCGGCTAACAGATGCACCCAAGCCGCCACGACGGCGACAAGCATCCAGACCGTCGCGCCGCCGAGCGTCGGGCGGGTTTCAGAAGAGGACGTGGCGGCAATGCCCAACTTGGGCCACCGTCGAGCGGTTGCCCTTGCGATCCGGCCAAACGCGTCGAACCGGTAGAGCACTACGGCTGTCACCGCGGCGACCAGCCCGGCGAGAAGCAGGTTGTGTCCCCAGACGCGATGTCCGGCCGCGTAGGCCTGTGGGCCCAGCCCGAGCGTCAGCCCGTCCCAGTCGGGCAACACCGACTCGACCGCCGCCAGCGCCACCACCGCCCAGCCCCAACGCCGATGCAGCCCCAGAGCAAGCGATCCGTTGATCCCGACCAGGGCGTGTTCGAAGGACGTCATCCTGTCTGGCCCTTTCGTGCCTGGATCGCCGCGACGCACTGCCATCTCAACTCGGCCAAGAACGCGTGGATCGCATTCGGGTCGAGTCGATCCTTTGGGAGGATGTAGGCGTCGATGATTCCTCTAAAAGGTCGCCTGTATCCGAGAAGGCGCGAGCGCGAGAGGATGTGCGTGTGTCCTCCGCCTGCCGTGACAAGAATGAAGGCGTATTCCGGAGTGACGACAATCTCCTGGACCGCCTCGTAGCGTAGGGTCGCGGTGCCCACGGCCGTTTCCGACCAGATCCCTTCATCGGTCAGCTCCAGAACGAACGGTTTGACCCAAGACTCGTCTGGTGTTTTCCCGGCAAGATACGCCAAGATCGACGGCTGACAAAGTCGAGACATCACGACAGCAAAGACCACCACAAAGACAGATATGCCTAGTTTTACTGTTCCAAGCTATCGACGTTGATTTATTCGTAATGGTGGCAAACGGTTACGTGCCTTGTGGTGATAGAAGCGAGC
>JAFGFF010000332.1 GCA_016931075.1 Pirellulales bacterium
GGCTCGACCAGCAGATCGGAAAAGACCATCACGAGGCTCGCCCGTTTGAGCATGGCGGCCACTTGCGTCAGGGCCTGGGCGATGTCGGTCTTGCCTTCGGGCTTCAGGTTGGCCAGCAGACTCAGCACGTTGCCCAGGTGGCTCCGTTTGGTCTTCGGCGGCAGGCTGGCGCGGATGGCCTCGTCGAAGGTCATCAACCCGACCGGGTCCTGCTGATGGATCATCAAATAGGCCAGCGCGGCGGCCAGGCAGATGGCGTAGTCGAACTTGGTCAGCTCCTGCCGGTACGTGTAGCCCATCGACCGGCTCAGGTCCATGACCAGATAGCCCGTGATGTTCGTCTCGGCCTCGAACTTCTTAACGTAATACTTATCCGTCTTGGCATAAACCAGCCAATCAATATCCTTCGGGTCGTCGCCCGGCGTGTATTTTCGATGCTCGCTGAACTCGACCGAAAACCCATGGAACGGGCTGGCGTGCAGCCCGTGCAGAAACCCCTTCACGATGAACTGCGCGCGCAGATCGAGCCGGCTGATCTGTCGAATCACTTCCGGCTTGAGATACTTTTCGGCAGTGGACATGGGGGGTGTTAGTGGCTAGTGGCCAGTGGCTAGTGACTGGGGATTGGGGATTGGGGATTGGAAAGTCCCGAGCCGGGGGTGTCAGCCCCCGGTTTTGGTGGCGCTACGCCCTTATTCTTGTGTGCTTGAGTTGATGCTTTTCGTCGTGTGGGCCGAAGGCCCTCTGTTCTCCCAGCCCAGGGCAACGCCCTGGGGAAAAGGGCGCCTCCTCGGTATATCCGGCCCAACGGGCCAACCGTTTATTGAACTCCCGGTGAACTGATGGTCCGTTGGACCGAACGAACCATCACTCGCCCTCGCATCCCCAGGGCGTTGCCCTGGGCTGGGAGAACGGCTGCCCCTTCGGGGCGAATAGGCATTTCACGGATGCCTTCTATTCCTCCACGTTTTCCATCTCGAACTTCATGGCTTGACCGGGATCTGCCAGTCGGGGACTGCGAATGGTCGCCGCCGTTTCAACCTCGGTCCTAGGCACGATCACGAAGACCTTCGCTTTCTCTGGAAGAAGCACCCCGGCCGGCAATTGAACGCGGCCGTTTTCCACGACGCCTTCGTAGGTATGGACCTTCATTTTTCGTCCCCTTCCTTCTTGCCCTTCTTCTTGAACACGTCTTTCAGGCCCTCCTTCGCTCCTTTCACGACACCGCGCATCACACCTTTCGTGGCTTCTTCGGCTGTTTCGCCGATGTTCTTCTTGATGCCCTCGCCGGCGCCCTTCAGGTTCACGGCCGTGCGTCGGGCGGTGATGTCGTCTTCGGTGTGTGACACTCCGTCAGGGCCGAACGATCTAACGACCAACATCTCGGCTACGCCACCTTGGGAATATTCAACGATTAATGCCTGATCCCAAGCGTCCTTTTCGGGGAGTTCCGGTTTCTGCGGGCGTATATAGACACCCGTTTCCGTCGTTTGAGCGTCCAGCTTGTCCGCCCAACGTTGAACCTGTGCTTCAACTTTGGCCCGCTTTGCTTCCGCGTTGCGGTCCGTACATCCAATGGTACAGAGCGAACAAGCCAACACTGCCAGGCTCATGCTCTTCAGCGATCGGTCCTTTGACATGGAATCAAACCCTCCATTGATTTGAAATGTGCCATTAAGTTATCGCTTGGAGTTGACGCTTTCGGTCATGAAGGGAAACCGGGGGCTGACACCCCCGGCTCGGAGTTTTCGGATCTCGCCCCTACCTCTCATACTTCGGAATCTCCGGCGTCGGGATCTCACGAAGCAGCCGCTGGATGACGTCCTCGGTGGCCATGCCCTCGGCTTGGGCTTGGAAGTTGGTGCTCACGCGATGCCGTAGCACCGGAATCGCTATTTTTTGAACGTCTTCAATCGCCACGCTAAAACGCCCGTCCATGGCGGCCAGGGCTTTGCCGCCTTGGATGAGGAATTGGCCGGCGCGGGGACCGGCGCCCCAGTCGACCAGCTCTTGGACGAATTTCGGGGCCGAGGCGTCTTTCGGCCGGGTGGCGCGGACCAGGCGAGAGACGTATTGGACGATGTATTGGCTCACGGCCACCGAGCCGACCAGCTTCTGGAGGTTCACGATGGCCTTGCCCGAGAGGACCTTGCGGATTTCGACCTTCTCGCTCCGCGTGGTGCTCGAAAGGATTCGCTCCTCCTCCTCGGCCGAAGGGTAATCGACCTTGATGTTGAACATGAACCGGTCGAGCTGGGCCTCGGGCAGGGGGTACGTGCCTTCCTGTTCGATCGGGTTTTGGGTGGCGATGGTGAAAAACGGCTCGGGCAGGTTGTACGTCTCCTGGCCGACGGTCACCTCGCGCTCCTGCATCGCCTGGAGCAACGCGGCCTGGGTTTTGGGCGGCGTTCGATTGATTTCGTCGGCCAGCAGGATGTTGGTAAACACGGGCCCTTCGACGAACCGGAAGTTCCGCCGGCCCGACTCTTCTTCTTCCAGCACGTTCGTGCCCGTGATGTCCGAGGGCATCAGGTCGGGCGTGAATTGTATCCGTTTGAATCGGATGTCGAGGATTTGGGCCAGGGTGCTGACCATGAGCGTCTTGGCCAGGCCCGGCACGCCGACCAGAAGGCAATGCCCTCGGGTGAAGATGGCCGCGAAGATCTGCTCGATCACGTCGTCTTGGCCGACGATGATTTTTTGAAGTTCCTCCTGCATCAGCCGCCGGTGCTGGCTGAATTCCTGGAGGACGTCACCCAAACTGCGTGTCTTCCCGCTCACCGTGGTTCCTCTTGTGCTTGCTCGTTCCGGTTTACATTGTCCAGGTTATACCCTGGCCATGTGTGTTCTTACGTGTAAACATACGGGTGCCATGCTCCACGCTTGCGTGGGCATGTTGCCGTGTTTTGGGCATGCCCACGCAAGCGTGGAGCATGGCACCCGGTCTGGATTTTGGGCCTAGGGCTTGGGACGCTGATAGGGGCCATTTCGGGCCCGCTACCACCGTACGCCCTGGAACCCGTTTCCGGTAGGCCCGACCGACCTATAATAGGCGCGGGTCCCCGAGTGCGGCCGAATCGGGCCGGCGGGGCGACGCCCACGTTAACTTGTTAATTGTAATACACTTATGACCGCATGGCCTGGCTTCTTTCGACGCAATCTGGCCGCGGCGCTCCGCGTGGGGATCGTATTAGGCCTGGCCCTGGTTGCGATTGGGGGGATTGGGCAAAGTGTGAGGGCGGAAGTCACCGGCGACCAGGTCCGCGAGGCCATGCGGCGAGGGCTGAACCACCTCAAGCGGAGGCAGAATCCCGATGGCTCCTGGCCCGACTACGGCATCGATCAGGACGGCGGCCTGACGTCGCTTTGCACGTTGGCGATGCTCAACTCGGGTGTGGGCCTGGACGACCCGGCCGTGGCCCGGGCGATGAACTGGCTCCGCTCGCACCGGCTCAATTCAACCTACGCCGTTTCGTTGCAGACGATGGTCTTTTGCAAGGCCGACCCGGTCCGCGACATCGAGCTGATCAAACGCAACGTCAAGCGGCTGGAGGAGACCCAATCGATCTCGCACGACAAGCCGGGCCGAGGCGGTTGGGCCTATCCTCGACATGATGTCGACAACTCGAACTCCCAGTTCGCCCTGCTGGCGCTGCACGAGGCCGAACGGGCCGGCGCCCCGGTGGACGACAGAACCTGGCAGCTCGCCAAGGTCTATTGGGAAAGAGCCCAGAACCGCGACGGCTCGTGGGGCTATCGCGAGCCCATGGGGCCTAATCGCCAGGAAATCGGCGGCACCGGCAGCATGACCTGCGCGGGCATCGCGTCGATGATGATCGTCAACGACGAGGTCCACCCGCCCGACGCCACGGTGATCGGCGATTCGATCAAGTGTTGCAACTGCACCCGGCGCGACGACGATAACGATCGGGTCGAACGGGGCCTGGCCTGGCTGGAACGGAATTTCTCGATCAGCCGCAATCCGGGACAGACAAAGAACCACTGGAAGTTTTACTACCTCTACGGCGTCGAACGAGTGGGCCGTCTGAGCGCCCAGCGGTTTATCGGCCAGCACGATTGGTACCGCGAAGGGGCCGACCACTTGGTCAACCGCGAAATCGCCGGGGCCAGCTACTGGATCGGCGAATACCTGGAAAAGAACGACCTGGTGGCTACAAGCTTCGCCCTGCTGTTCCTATCCAAAGGTCGCCGGCCGGTGCTGATCGCCAAGGCAAAGCACCCGCCCCGGAGCGACTGGTGCCAGCACCGCAGCGACGTGGCCAACCTGACGCGTTACGTCGAGTCGAAGTGGAAGCGCGACTTGACGTGGCAGGTGGTCGATCTGACGTACGCCCGGGTCGACGACCTGATCCAATCGCCCGTGATCTACTACGCCGGCAAGGAAAACCCCCTTCCCAACGGCGAGGCGGCCCAGGAACGCCTGGCCCGGAACCTGCGCGATTTTCTCGACCGGGGTGGATTCCTTCTGGCCGAAGCACACTGCGGCGGTAAGGAATTCGACAAGGGATTCCGCGAGCTGATGAAGCGAGTCTTTCCCGAGCAGGAGTACCGGTTGCGGGTATTGGACAGCAACCATCCTGTATGGCAAGCCGAGGTGCCAATCAAAGGGGCACAGGTCCGCACCTTGCTGGGCGTCGAGTTCGGCTGCCGCACGAGCGTCATCTACGCGCCCCCCGATCCGTCCGACAATTCTCGACCGTCGCTCTCATGCCTCTGGGAGCTGGCCCGAGGTCGCCGGGCCGGACAGAAGAAATACCCGAAAGCCGTCCAGGACCAGGTCGACGGGGGCCTCGCCCTGGGGATCAACATCCTGGCTTACGCCACCGGGCGGCAGCTTCGCGAAAAAGACGACGTTCCCTCGACAGCCGAGGTCGCCTCGCACGATCCGCTGGCCGGGCGCGGTCAACTGGCCATCGCCAACCTCCGCCACGCCGGCGGGTGCAACGCGGCGCCCCGGGCGATCGTCAACCTGCTGGAACGCGCGGCCAAAGACCTGAAGTTGCGGACCGTGCCCGAGCAACGCGAAGTCGGCCTGACGGACAAGGCCCTGACGGAGTACCACCTCGTCTTCATGCACGGCCGCAGTGCGTTCCGTCTGACCGAGGCGGAGCGGAAGCGGTTTCGGCTCTACGTCGAACAGCGCGGCGGGATGGTCTTCGCCGATTCGATCTGCGCCAATCCGGCCTTCACTGAATCGTTCCGCCGCGAGATGGCCGCCATCTTCCCCGACCATCCGCTCAAGCCCATCCCGGCCGACGACCCGATCCTCTCGACCAAGTTCGGCGGCTACGACCTGTCCACCGTCACCCGCCTGGACCCGCAGAAGGGCGAGGGCTCGGAACCGATGAAGCTCGTCCGCCGCAAGGTCCCACCCACGCTCGAAGGCATCCAACTCGACGGCCGTTGGGCCGTCGTCTTCTCGCCCTACGACGTCAGTTGCGCGCTGGAGAAGCACAACTCCCTCGAGTGCCAAGGCTACGACCGCGACGACGCCGCCAACATCGCACTGAACGTGGTGCTCTATTCGTTGCAGGAATAGAACCTTGCCGCATCTGGATTATTCTGTAGCGTTAAACCAGCCGGTGTCATTAGGGACTACGTGGCTTCTCTGTGGAAAACACTTCCGCAACCAATTCCCGGCCAGGCTTCTACAGGACTGGTTGTAGGGGCCAGACCGATCCTACTGGCCAAGAGTGTTCCGTTCTCGCAGAGGACTGTATGACGCACGGTCGATCAGCCGGGGGCCGGGTAAGCTAGACTTTCTTTATGACAGCCGCCGGTACTCGCGAGCGTGGCCTTTCGCCAGTCTCCTCTTATGAGCTCGCCGCCGGGGCTCGCTGATCGACAACGTTGCTGTGCCACTTTGCGACGACAAGGAACCCCCGGCTATGTTTACCGTTCACGACGCCTGTTCTAAAGGGATCTTGCGCATCACCGCCTGCGATCGACTTTCGCACGATGACTATGCCAGTCTCGTACCTCAGATGGAAGCGTTCCTCCAGCGATGTGGCGGCGACCGGTGCTGGATCGAATTGACCGACTTCCTGGGCGTCGAGCCAGGCTCGCTGGTCGACGTGAGCTGCTACGACGTCCACCTCTGCCGCCAGATCGGACGGTGTGTGATCATCGGAAATCGGGCGTGGAGCCTGTGCATGTGCCGCTTTGCCCAGGCCGTTTTCCCCGCAGCCGAGATTCGCTACTTCGAACCCCGCGACGCCGACGAGGCTTACGAATGGATCCGCCAACTTGTCGCCCACAAGTCCCCGCTTCCCAGCCCCGTCCTCGTTACGGTGTGACCGAGCGTGCCGCCACGTGTGGCCCGCTTGGGATGACAACCTGGCAGCCTGGGTAGACGATGGCGGAAACGTCCTCAACCACGGCGAGCTTCTCGGCCAGAACCGACCTTGATTTGCATTGTCAGCGCGCCGGTCCCTCACCACATCCGTGCTGGAGGAACCAACAACTCATATCACGTGTCCGAAGAGCCAACACTACACAAGAAGGCCGGCGGTGCATTATCATCAATTCGACGTGGTTGATATTGCGCCCGTGCTTTGCGACTAGCTATATCGTCCCAGTTCCTGATACGCCTCGAACAGCGCCTCGATATTTTCGATCGGTGTGTCGGCCTGGATGTTGTGGGCCGTGCAGTAGATGAAGCCGCCGGAGGGGGCCAAGGTTTCGAAGCGGCGGGCGACTTCGGCGCGGACGTCATCGGGCGTGCCGAAGGGGAGGGTTTTTTGGATGGACATGGAGCCGTGGAAACAGAGCCGGTCGCCGAACGTCTTTTTGAGGTCGGCGTGGTCCATGTTCGTGACGTCCGGCTGCAGCGGGTTGAGGATGTCCAGGCCGCAGTCGATCAGATCGGGGATGAGCGGCCTGATCGAGCCGCACGTGTGATGGGCCACCTTCATCCCGTAAGAATGGCCCAATTCGACGTAGGCGGCGAAGCCCGGCTTGAGAAATTGACGCCACATGGCCGGCGAGACGAACGGGCCCTTCTGGGTGCCGAAATCATCGCCCATCATGAAGATGTCGATCCCGCCCTTGGCCGCCTCGAATGTCCGCCGGGCGTATTCGAGATAGAACTCCGAGACCTTCTTGAACAGGGCTTCGGCGATCTCCGGTTCGGCCGCCAGATCAAAAAAGATCTGGTCGATGCCTCGCAGGTACATGGCCGGCTTGAGCTGCGCGCAGCGGTTCATCCGGTCGCCCATGAAGACGACGACCTTGCCCGTGGCTTGGGCCTCGGCCACCTGGTCGGCCACGCAGTCGTAGTCGAACCAGTCGGCCCGGGGCCATTTGGGATAGTCGAGGATCTCTTCGACCGACTTGGCCTCCTTGAGCGGGAAGTCGCGGACCTCCTTGTACGACGCCTTGCCAACGCTCGTCTGGACGTCGACCTGGACGCGCGGCACGCCCCAGTGGTCCTCGATGTGCCCGTTCTCGCGGACGACCGGCTCGGGCCCGACGTATTTCGGCCCGGTGATGTAGCGGAAGTCGACGTCGAAATGCCGCAGCAGCTCCTCGCGGGTTGAGAAACCGAAGTGTTCGAGCAGTTTTTCGTCGACGACCGACGTGGTCCAGCAGTCGATCGGCACCCGGTCGGGCTGCTTGTGGTCCAGGGCCAGGAATACACGTTCGCGAGCGTCCATCAGACGGAGGACTCCTAGGATTTCGAGTGAGAATAGGTATCAGGGCCGACGCTCCAAAGCACCACGGCCAGCGCCCCGCCGGCGATGGCGGCATAACCCGCTACATGGAATGCTTGGACATATCCCGATGCGTCAATGAGGCGTCCCATACCCCATCCAGCCAGACTGGCGCCGACATACCCCATTCCGTCGATGAATCCGGCCGCTCCGGCGGAGCCTGACTTCTTGCCGAAGTCTTGAGCCGCATGGCCGACCATGAGGATATGGGGGCCATACGTACAAAAACCGATTATGGCCACCACGAGAGTGATTGCAGTTGCATTGGCGGGATTGACGTAAGGAAACAGGATGGAAAACGCTCCGAGCAGAATGAGCAGGATCGCGATGACCGGGGCACGCCGGCCTCCGAAGAATCGGTCGGTCGCCCAACCGGCGGCGATCGCTCCAAGCGACCCGGCCAGCGGGTGAATGCATGCCTTCATGATTTCCTTGAGGTGGTCCATCAGCGGGCTGTCGCCGACAACTTGTCGGGCATCGTCTAAATAGCCGGGCAACCAGTTGACGAAACAGTAGCGGTTCACGTCCAAGAAGAAGAACACCCCAGCGACGACCCAAACGTAGGGGTTACTGAGCGTCCGGGCGATGTTGGCCACCAGCGAAGGCTTGGTAGACGCACCGGTGGGCTTGTTGCCGGTCTTGTGCGTCTCGTCGCCATGATCGATCGGCGGCAGACCGACGTCCTCGGGCCCGTTGCGGATGATGAGGAAAAAGGCCAGGCCCACGACGGCGAACATGACCGACGGGATCGCAAACGCCATCCGCCAGTCGCCGCCATACTCCTGGACGTAGTAGCCGGTCAGGAAGAAGGCCAGTGCCCAGGCGGCCGCCCCGCCGAACTGATAGCAGGTTCCCAACAGGCCCATGATCTTGCCGCGGCCCTGGACCGGAAACCAGTGGGTCATCAGCCGGACCATGGGGGCCCAGCCCATCGCCTGGACGAATCCGTTGACGCCCCAGAAGGCGGCCAGGCTCCAGAGCATGAGTTTCGCTTCGATCACTTCCGGCGGCGTGTCCTCAGGCCAGAACCGGGCGACCCAATCGAGCAACGACTGGGACGACGCCGAGCCCGAGTCGAACCAGAGCAGGCTGCCGAAGACGGCCAGGTTCATCAGGACCGAGCCCAACACGCCCAGGCCGACCATAATCCGCGTGCCGAACCGGTCGGCCAACTGCCCGTTGACGAACTGGCCCATCGCGTAAAAGATCGTCAACGCGGTCAGGATGATGCCGAACTCCTCGTTCGACCATCCGTAGGCGTCGCACAGCCGGCCCTTGGCCACCGGCATGTTGTAGCGGCACAGGTAGAACGCGAAATAGGTCACCCAGACCGACGCGAAGATCTTGATCTGCCAGCCACGCAGCGTGGAATTGGGCGAAGCGGGCGGAGGAGACGCGTACGGCGAGGGAGCATCGCTCATGTCGGGATTCCGTTTGACGGTTTGGAGAACGTGCGATTCACATCCGGGGCAGCCACCCGATATGAGGGTATCGTCGCGCCGTGCGTCTGACCTCCGACCCTATCAGGCCAGTAACAATTGTCAATCCCGGCGAGACTTGGGCGGCCCAGGCCGGGCATCGCTCTTGCCGTGGGCGGGGTGTCTTCTTATACTCCCGGCTTGTTGTTCTTAACACGTTCGTGCCAGCCATCTTCGGCAAGGAGGCCCAGGATGTTCTTGCGATTCGTTCTCGCCGTTTCGGTCGTGTTGGCCATCGCTAACGTAGGACTAACCGACCAGCCTGCTTCGCCTAACGGGTGGCGCGGCGTTGGCCAGACCTCGCCAGCCGCACCGAACGAGGGTGTGCGAGTGGCTTCGTTGCCGATTGATACAGCCCAGGCTGCGGCAGCCACAACGCCCGACACGGTGTCGCCCGTTCGCTACGAAGCGGCCGACGGGCGGGAATTGACCCTGTCGGGCCAGGAAGGACAGATCTGGCGCGAGTACGACCTGAGCCGGTACACGCTCCGAGTCACCACGACCAAACGGCCCGAGCAGGCCGTGGTCGATTGGGTGCTGCGCGAGACGGGCTACGAAGCCTGGCACGGCCAGCCGTTGAGCATCTTGAGCGCGTCGCCCCGGAAACTGCGAGTCTATCACACGCCCCAGATGCAGGCCGTCGTGGCCAGCATTGTCGAGCGGTTTGTCGGTGCCGAGGCCGATCGCCGGGCCTTCGGCCTGCGGGTGATGACGGTCAACAGCCCGACCTGGCGGGCCAAGACGGGCGCCCTGCTGCGACCGGTCGCCACCCAGACACCGGGCGTCCAGGCCTGGGTCGTCCCGCGCGAAGAGGCGGCCGTGTTGCTAGCCGATCTGCGGGCACGGAGCGATTGCCGAGAGCACAACTCGCCGAACCTGCTCATCAGTAACGGCCAATCGACGGTCGTCTCGTCGACCCGCGCTCAAAACCACGTCGAGGGCATCACCATGCAACCCAACTCGTGGCCCAACCACCAGCAGAAGCTGGGGCAGGTCGACGAGGGCTTTTCACTGGCGTTCAGTCCCTTGGCCTCGGTCGATGGCAAAATGATCGACGCCACGATCAAATGCACGGTCGATCGAGTGGACAAGATGGTGCCGGTAATCGTCGGGGCGGCCACGTCTTCAGCACCTGAGCAAAAAGCGCGAATCGAGGTTCCCCAACTCACACAGTTTCGCCTGCACGAGCGTTTTCGTTGGCCCAGCGACCAGGTCCTGCTGGTCGCGTTGAACCAGGTCGCCCTGCCGGAGTTCACCTTAGGCAAGACGGCCGTGGCCGGTCTGCCATTGTCTCTGCCGGGCATGTCGGGTCGGGCCGATCTGCTCGTGATGGTCGAACCCCAAGCGCCCACGGCCAATCCGTCCTCCTCCCCCGCCGCCCTTCAGGCCACCCGGCCCACGGAGTTCCGTCACGGGCGGTATTGAGGGGGGATTGGGGCTCGGAGTTCGGGGCATCTGAAATCTGAGATTTGAGATTGAATCCGAGCGGGGGACGTTAGTCTCCTGTTCCGCGCCGTGATCGTTCCACCACGCGATTGAAGGGCCATGCTCTGAGCGTGGCCGAGGCGTGCCGCATGGGGTGCCCCTGCTGGCTTGTCCAGCAGTGCTTGTGGCAACGCACCCTCTGAGCACTGCTGGACAAGCCAGCAGTGGCACCCAATTGTTGACCACGGTTATCTCTTCCCTCGTCCCCCGCCCCCAACCCCCTGCCCCTTGTCCCGCCCGTCCTCTCGACCCGACGGAGCCGCACAGGTAGAATGGGCCCTCTGGTTTGTCCCCCCGGTAGGTCTCCGTCCGTTTAGAGAGTTGGCACATGCAGGCGTCGCAGTCCGGAAAGCAGAACCGCCGGGTAGTCATCACGGGCATGGGGGTGGTGAGCCCCCTGGGGAGCGACCTGGAGGCAATCTGGACGGCCCTGGTCGAGGGTCGCAGCGGCGTGGGACCGTTGACCTGCCTGCCGGCCGAGGCGCTGCCGATCGACTGCGCGGCCGAGGCGAGCGGTTTCTCGGGCAGTATCGATGACTTCGGTCCGCTCGAAGCGGGCCAGAAAAAGCTCATCCGCAAGGGTCTGAAGGTCATGTGCCGCGAGAGCCAGATGGGCGTGGCAGTCGCCCAATTGGCGCTGAGCCACGCGGGCCTCACCCCGGGCACATTCGACCCGACTCGCGCGGGCATCTACTACGGCACCGACTACATGCTCTCGCCCCCGGACGACTTCATCGATGGCGTGGGGCAAGTTATCGAGAACCACGGGCATTTCGAGCTGACGTGGTGGCCCGAGGAGGGGATGAGCCGGATGACGCCCCTCTGGTTGCTCAAATACCTGCCCAACATGCCGGCCAGCCATATCGCGATCTACAACGATTTTCGAGGGCCGAACAACTCGATCACCCTTCGCGAGGCGGCCGGCAATCTGGCCATTGGCGAGGCCTTTCGGATCGTGGCCGAAGGCCGGGCCGACATTATGCTGGCCGGCGCCACGGGCACCCGGCTGCACGCGATGAAGACGATCCACGCCGCCCAGCAGTGCGAATTGGCCACCCACGAGGGCGACCCGGCCACCGCCTGCCGCCCGTTCGACCTGAATCGGACCGGCGAGGTCCTCGGCGAAGGGGCCGGCGCGATCGTCCTCGAATCGCTCGACTCGGCCCAAGCCCGGGGTGCCAAGATCTTTGCCGAAGTCTCCGGCCGAGCGTCGAGCATCGTCCAAGGTCCCGATCGGGTTGCCCGACGCGGCCAGGCCCTGGCCAATGTCTTGCGGCTGGTCCTGGGAGATGCTGGTGTGGCGGCCGACGACCTCGGCCACGTCCACGCCCATGGGCTGAGCACCCGAAGTGGTGACGCCGAGGAGGCTTCGGCCATCCAAAGCGTCCTTGGCGGGCAAGGCAAACCAGTTCCCGTCGTGGCGGCCAAGAGCCATTTGGGCAACCTCGGGGCCGGCGGGGGCGTGGTCGAACTGATCACCAGCGTCCTGGCCCTGGGTCACGACCGGCTCTTCCCGGTGCTCAACTACACGACGCCCGACCCCGAGTGCCCGGTGGCCGCCGTTCAAGACAACGCCACCACTCCGGGGGATAGCTTTGTCAACCTGAGCGTGACGCCTCAGGGTCAAGCTAGTGCCGTTCTGGTAAGGCGTTCGGCATGAACGATTCTCCCCCTGGCGGGGAATGTGGTCCTTAAGGGCAAATCAAACCGCTCGACAGGGCCATTCTCGATGCCTCCCGTCGTCAAACGGGTTGGTTCTGGCCTCTGCCGCCTTGACACCCCTGGTTTGGACCGGTATTCTTACCAGATTGTGTGTTTCACTAAGTAGTGACACGCAAAAAGTTTCGGGCGTGCCGAGGTGGCCAAGGACCGCTCCGGAAGGTCTGAAATTAGGGATGTGGGCTAGACGGCCCCCGTCGGGCGGCTTTCGCGTTGGGAGCCGATCGGGTGGGGTGGTCTAGGCGCATGGAGTGCGCTAACGCGCGATTGAACGCACCACACAGTGGGCAAACGCCACGGTGGTGACGGCAGGTCCGCTGCCTTGTGTCCCGGAGTGAGGACGCGCCGGGCTGACGCCGCCTTTGGACGTGTGGCAGGCCTCCAACAGGCTGAATAAGGGAGAATCGATGAATCCAAGTGAAGTGTTGCGGCTCGTCGACACCATTCACCGCGACAAAAACATCGATAAAGCCATTGTCTTCGAGGGCATCGAAGCCGCGCTCGTCTCCGCCGCCAAAAAACACTTCGGCGAGGAAGAAGAGGTCGTCATCCACATCGACCGCGAGACGGGCGAAATCACCGGCTCCTACCAGGGCGAGGTGCTCACGCCCGAGGACATCGCCGAACGGATCGGAGCCCAGACCGCCAAGCAGGTCATGATCCAGAAGATCCGCGAGGCCGAACGGGACGCGCTGTACGACGAATACATGGAACTGATGGATCAGCTCGTCACGGGCGTTGTGCAGCGCTACGACGGGGGAGCCGCCACGGTTTCGCTGGGCAACATCGAAGCCATCTTGCCCCGTGGGGAACAGATCCCCGGTGAAAGTTTCCACAACAACGAGCGGGTCCGAGCGGTCGTCTGCGACGTCCGCAAGGCCGGCAGCCGCGTGAAAGTCATTCTCAGCCGGACCCGGCGCCAGTTGGTCGCCCGGCTGTTTGAGCAGGAGATTCCCGAGATCGCCGACGGCGTGATCGAGATTCGCTCGATCGCTCGTGAGCCCGGTTATCGGACCAAGGTGGCTGTTAGCAGCCTGGATCAGCGGGTCGACTGCGTCGGGGCGTGCGTCGGGGTTCGCGGCAATCGAATCAAGAACGTCGTCGAGGAACTAGCCGGCGAGCGGATCGACATCGTTCGCTTCAGCGACGACACCGAAGTCCTCATCCCCAACGCCCTGCAGCCGGCCGAGGTGGAAGAGGTCATTTTATGCCGGATGTTCGGTCGGGCGATCGTCCTGGTTCGCGAGGATCAGTTGTCTTTGGCCATCGGCCGCCGCGGCCAGAACGTGCGGTTGGCCAGCAAACTGAGCATCTGGGACATCGAGATCATGACCCGGGAGGAACTGGACGAACAGATCGAGCAGGCGATCGTCGGTTTTAGCGTCCTGGATGGGATGGCCGACGAACTAGCCGAGAATCTGGTTGGCGAGGGCTTCCTCTCGTACGACGATCTCTCGGTGATCGAGCCGGACGCGCTGATGGAAATGGGCGGTCTCACCCAGGAACAGGCCGACCATATCATCGAACAGGCCGAGGCCAAGGCCCAAGAGGCAGAAGTCGAAGCGGCCGAACAGCGTCGCCGCCAGCGGGAGCAAGAGCGGATGGAAGCGGCCATGGCTCAGGCCGAGGAGGCCGAAGCCAAGGCCGACGCCGCCCGCGCCGCCGAATTGGAAAAGATGGGTGTGGAGCCGGCCGACGAAACCACACCGACCGACGAAACCACACCGACCGAAGAAACTGCAACGACCGACGACGAAGCACCGGCCGAAGAAGAGCCGCCCACCGACGAAGCACCGGCCGAAGCGGACGAGGCTCAGCCGGCCGACGAGGCTCCGGAGGAGACCCGGTCGTAGGCCCACGAGCGGTCGATACGAGTATACCGAGAGTCCATTGTCGGGTTCGCCAAACTCCTGCGGGAGCAGGCGGGCCGAAATCACCGTCCGAACAAACGCCAACGTTGGATAGGAGTCTTTGCCTATGTGACGTCTACGTTTCGAGGAGATCCGGACCGTCGACGGTGCACCGCCGGCGCCGGAACTGAAAAGGGAGAGTTGCGTTGCCCATACGCATTTACTCGCTAGCCAAAGAACTGAAGCTCGACAGCAAGACGCTGGTCGACATCTGCGAGCAGGCAGGTGTGACGGGCAAGGGGTCTGCGCTGGCCAGCCTGACGGACGAGGAGACCGAGAAGGTCAAGGCTTTCATCAGCGCGGGAGGCCGCTCGGCCAAGCCGGCCGCGTCGACCACGTCTCGGCGTTCTGGGAAGGCCGCGCCGGAGACCACCGAGGCGCTTCGACGGGACGACTACCTGTCGCCCGCGGGAACGGCGGGCGGCCGCGTTCCCACGATGCCAGACAAGACGAAGCCTCCGGCCGAGAAGAAGCCCGCCGCGTCGAAGGCCCCCGCCGCGAGCCAGGAGAAGACGGCGCCGACGATCAAGCTTGCCCCGATTCCCACGTCCCAGGCGCCTCCAACCGTGGCCGCGCCCGCGGAACCGGCGGCCCAGCGGCCCGACATCAAGCTCCCGGCCGACGCCATCCGCGCCAGCCGATTGGGCGAGGAACCCCTGGCCAAGCAGCTCGAAAAGCACGAGAAGAAACAGAAAGCGGCCGCGCGAAAGACGGCTCCGAAGAAAGATCTTCCCGCGAGAGACAGAGACAATGCGGATGATAGCGATACATCGTCCGGACGCGGTCGACGAGGAGGAGGAGGACGTCGCGGTGGTGGCGCGCCCGATCCTTCCACCCCACTGCTCGGCGGGCGGGAAGAGCGTCAACTCAAACGCAAACGCGCCTCCTCCCGCCGTGAAAAGACCGACCAGCAGGAAGACGAACCCCGCACGCCGCGCCGCGTGGTTCGGCGCATCCGGCGGACGGGCACCAACACGGCAGCACCCCGAAAGAGCAACGTGGTTCTCCAGCTCCCCTGCACCGTCCGTACTTTCTCCGAAGCCATCGGCGTCGGCGCCGGTCAGGTCTTGGCCAAGCTCCTGAGCCTGGGGGCGGGCATGGGCGTGAACATCAACGCCGAGCTCGAGCCTGAAATGGCCGAACTTCTGGCCGTCGAACTGGGCGTCGAGATCGATTTCCGCCGACCCGTCGACATCGAAACCCGCGTGATCACCTCCATCGAAGAGGAAGAGGACGACCCGAGCCTGCTCGAACCCCGTCCGCCGGTCATCACGTTCCTTGGCCACGTCGACCACGGCAAGACCTCGCTCTTGGACCGGATCATCGGCATCGACGTGGTCTCCGGCGAAAAGGGAGGCATCACCCAGCACATCCGCGCCTACCAGATCAAGAAAGACGGCCGCGCGATCGCCTTCGTCGACACCCCGGGCCACGAGGCCTTCACCGAAATGCGTGCCCGCGGGGCTAACGTCACCGACATCGCCGTGCTGGTCGTGGCCGCCGACGACGGCGTCATGCCCCAAACCGAAGAGGCCATCAGCCACGCCCGGGCCGCCGGGGTGCCGATCGTCGTGGCCTTGAACAAGATCGATATCCCGGGCGTCACATCGCAACGGGCCTTCGAACAGTTGGCCGCCAACGAGCTGTTGCCCAGCGAATGGGGCGGCGACACCGAAGTGGTCCAGACCAGCGCCACCACGGGCCAGGGCGTCGACGATCTGCTCGACACGCTCCTAACCGTGGCGGAACTGCACGAATACAAGGCCAACCCGAATCGACCCGCGGTCGGAACGTGCCTCGAATCCGAGTTGCACGAAGGGCGCGGCGTGGTCGCCAAGTTCCTTGTCGAAAAGGGAACGCTTCATGTCGGCGACGTCGTCGTATGCGGTTCGGCCTATGGCCGCGTCAAGGCGATGTACGACACGCTCCATCCCACGAAGCGACACAAGGAAGCCGGACCGTCCATGCCCGTCAACATCACTGGCATGGACGAAGCGCCCGGCGCCGGCGACCGGTTCCACGTCGTCTCCGAGATCGCCGAGGCCCGGCGGATCGCCCAGCAACGGGCCGACCACGCCCGAAAGGAACAACTGGCCGGCGGCCGTACTCACGTGACCCTCGAAAACCTGTTCGAGCGGCTCGGCGAGCAGCGAGACGTGCAGACGCTCAACATCATCCTTCGGGCCGACGTCCGCGGGTCGATCGAAGCCATTCAGAAGGAACTGACCAAGCTCGAACACCCGGAGGTCCAGATCAAGATCCTCCAGGCGACCGTCGGCGGAATCA
>JAFGFF010000333.1 GCA_016931075.1 Pirellulales bacterium
CTCGTTTTTTGCCTGCTCACCGACCTTCGCCGGAGCAAAGTAGAAGCGGCGTCTCGCCGCTTTTTGGGAACTATGCACCACTTTGCAGAACGCGGCGGGACGCCGCGTCTACGGGGGTGAGCATGTTGGCACTTTTTTCTCGAACCACATGCCCGGCTAACGTAGAAACTGGAGAACCTCGCGTTCGGCCTCCGGCAGCTCGGGCAGGCTGGCGAGGTAGCCGGGGTGGGCGCCGTGGACGGCGATGTAGTTGGGGCCGAGCAGGGTGGTTCGGACGTACCAGCGGTCGGAGATCCAGAAGAAGACGAATCCGAGGACCGGCAGAAGGAGGCCCACGCCGAGGACCGTCGCATTGCCAGCGGCCCAGCCGATCGCGCTGACCACGTTGCCTGCCAGGACCAGGCCCACGGTCGCCATTTCGAGCAGCCCACATAAGGCCACAATCGGAAACCGCAACGGCAGCCAGACGTCGGCCGCCAGACGCCATCTTCGCATCGTGCCCAAGACGGCCAGGGCCAGGAGCAGTCCCATGGCCGGCACGAGAAACGCAAAAAAGACGACCACCAAGACCCCGGGCCGCACGGCCGTGATCAGATAGGTGCTGAGGTTCGCCGTCTCGTTCGTCCGTACGCACGCCTGCGGAAAGACGTGGTCGTCGCGCCGCACGACCATCACCTCGCCCCACCGCCACACGCCCCGCGGTCCCTCCGGTTCCTCCGTCTTGTCCTCGGATCGCCCCACCCCGGCCTCCCAACCCAAGTCCTCCTCACACCACTGCGGCGAGCGATAGGGGTTGTCGTCCATGGCAAGGGGAATCAGAACCAGTATTCGTGAGTCAGTTTATAGGTCAGGTTATTGCTTCCATTCAGGACGGTCAACATTCAGAGATGCTGCCGCAACAAATCGCCCAACGTCTCGGGCAGCTCGGGCAATAGGGCCAGGTAGTCGGGCTGAACGTGGTGGATGGCCAGGTAGTCGGGGTGGAGGAGTGCGGCGTGGATGTACCAGCGGGAAGTGGCCATGGAGACGGCGAATCCGAGGGAGGGCAGGAGAAGACCGAACGCGAGCAGCCAATAGTTCTCTGAGTACATGGCGAACAGGGTCAGGACATTGCCCGACACAATCAGACTGATCGTTGCCAGATCGAACAGCCCACATTTGGCCACAATGGGAAACCGCAAGGGCAACCATACGTCGGCCAACAGCCGCAATTGCTTCAACAAGGCGAGCAAGACGAAAGCCAAGAACAGCCCCAGCCCGGGCATCAGGACCGCGAGGAGAATGCTCGACAAGGCCCCGGGCCGTATGGCCCTGATTAAGTAGGAGCTAAGGTCGTTCGTTTCGAGCGAGAACGGGCACACCTGCGGGAACACATGATCGTCTCGCCGAATGACCAGCATGTCCCCCCATCGCCACACGCCCTTCGGCTCCTTCGGCCCCACCGGCTTGACCTCCGGCCGCGCCAACCGGGCTTCCCAAGCCAAATCTTCCTTACACCACTGCGGCGAGCGATAAGGGTTTTCGTCCATGACAGGGAGGGCCAAATTAACTCTTGCTTATCGGAAAAGACTAGCAGATAGCCATTTCAAGACGGTCAATTGCGATTCAATCCCATCTCACGACTCTGAAGTTTCTGTTTCCAGCAGCTTTCCATGGCCATAATATCTTCGTGTTTCGCTGCCGTTCCAGCGACTTGGAGGATTGACACCTGGTAGTCGCTAGGTGCACGGCGTTTAAGTGCTTTATTCCCTCCGTCTCCGGTATGCACGTACTGTAACCAGCGACCCCAGAAACCATCGTGGCCATCGGCCATGCCGACGTACAACTCCTTTGTTCTGGGGCATGTTAGCAGATATATTCCTTGGGCGGCTTTCAACGCCGTGATCCAGCCTATAGGAAGTCGTTCAAGGCCAGACAGCGGTTTAGTGAAGTTAAGGAAGCCTGGGAAGTCGGGCTCCTTAAACTCGGTGCGCAGCTCGGTAATCTGTTTGTCTTGTCGATCTGCACGTTGAACCCAAGATCGCTTTCCGTCTCCCCATTCGATAAGCAGTCGACCGTCCAGATCGCAGAACCTCTGGTCAACCGTCAATTGATACTCGTCACAAGTCCCCGCTTTATCGATGCCGTCTCTGTGAGGCATATGCCTGTCTTCTTTCAAGAGTCCGAGGTACTGGGATTCATAGAGACCTACAAATAGCGTCTCATCACTGGGCGTTCCAACGAACGATGCCCAATAAGGGGCTTTGAACTTGCTGCGGTTATTGATTTTTTGAAGCGACTGATAAACCTCGAATTGCCTGCGATCATCTCGGTAGAGTTCGTACGCCGTGCGTCCTTTGGCTGCTCGAGTATCTTTGTGTCGCAGAAGTCGAACGTTTGACAACGGAATCCCGGCTTCACGCAAGATCATATTAAATGTAAGTGGCATTGCACGCTCCTCGGGGTTGGTGGAGCAATACGGGTTTCCATGAGAGCCGACACTTGCTGTTTCCTAGAACAGAAACACAGCCTGCAAACCGGTGCATCAAGCCCGGATGGCATGCCGTTTCATGATAAGACCGCCCGCCACTGTCGTCAAATCGAACTTAGCTTCGAAAAGTTCAACGCCGCGTTCATCGGGAAGACGCCGTAGATGCCGCGGGTGAATACGAGTTCGATGAATTCGTCGGCTACCTTGATCGGGTGTTTTGGAACGACGATGACGTCGGAGTCGGAGAGCCAGATCTCGGCCGGAGGGCAGGGCTGCTTGCCGTAGAGCGCCGGGTGGATGTTCAGCATCGTGGCCATCAGACGCCAGTCCTCGCCGCGGCGGAAGACGACGACCTGACGCAAGTGGGCGCCCACGTTCCAGCCGCCGGCCATGGCCAGGGCCTGCATCAGCGTGGTCGGGCCTGACATTTCGTAGCGGCCGGGCAGGGCCACTTCGCCCAGGACGTAGACGTAGCGCGGGGCCCGCTGGACCAGGACGGGGATGACCTCGATGCCTTCGACCTCCTTCAGGTAGGCCTCGCGCAGCTCGACGCGAAGCTCCTGGAGCGTCAGGCCCTGGGCTTGGATCACGCCGATCGCCGGCAGGGAGATCGTGCCCTCGGGCGTGACGCGGACGCTCAGGTTCTGGCCGCCCTGGCCGAAGCGGCTGTCGACCGAGTTGCGCAGGTCGTCCAGCTTGCTGTTGACCCGCAAGGGCGAGACGGTGATCGCCGGCAGCTTGTAGTACTTGCGATAAAGCTCTTCGATCCGCTCGCGCAACTGGGGCACGGTCGAGCCGGTCGCACGGACCTGGCCCAGCAGGCGGAGTGTGATCGTGCCGTCGGGCTGGATGATCACGTCACGGTCCAAGTCGGGATCGGCCGCCGACTCGACACGGACTTCGTCGCCCACGTTGAGCTGGTACGGGTTCGGCTGCTCCTCGCGCGTCAGGCGGTAGTTCAGGTCCAGCATGTCGTCGACCCGAAGCCGATACTCGTGCACGTGGGCCGTTCGCGCCGGGCCGCAGTATTCGCCCTGGGCATAGTGCTGCCACTCGATCAATCGGGCCGACTCCCAGCCCGGTCCGCCGTTGCCCGATCCCCAGTTGGCCACAGGGCCGCAGTTGCCCTGTCCACAGTTATTTTGTCCACACCGACACCCACAGCCGCCCTGCCCAAAGCAGTCCACCCCGCAAATCGCATACGGCGCCGCCGGTCCCAACGCCTGGCACAACCGCACGGGCCCGTTGGACAGGTGACGGGTTTGGGCCTCGTTTGACTCGCCGGGTGCCATGCCCAGACGACCGCCTTGGCGGCGGATGGGCATGTTGACCAGGCTGGCCCGAGGACATGCCCATCCGTCGTTGACACGACGTCTGGGCATGGCACCCGATGAATCCGCATCGCTTTGCAAACCCACCGGCCGGCCGGAGCAGTACAGCCAGCAACTCGACAGGAACAGGCCCAACGACACCCACGCGACGATCACCGCCACGCGACGGCCGCGGGACGTGCCAAGGCTTCTTCTTCGCGATACTTCGTGCGGCGTCACGGTGCTATTTCCTTGTCGGGTTCAAGAGCGAAGGCAACCACGACCCGGCCGTCCGGGGCGCCGGCGTCGACGGAGTCGCCTGGGCCGTGGCGGCCGGCGGCGACTTCGGCGCGGGCGAGGCGCGTCGGGCGGGCGGTGGCTGGCGGACGTCGGCCGTCTGGGCGAACGATCGGGCGAACTCGGTTGGGCTGACCCACTGCACGTCCGGCGCGTCGGCCTGGGCCGTCGCTGTGGCCAACGCGTTGCCAGTTGCTTCGGCCCGGCGGCGAACCTGCTCGGCCGCGGCGATCTGGCCCAACCGCTGGTGAAGCTCGGCCAGGTTGCGCCACGTCGTCGGATTCGGCCCAGTCGCCAGGCTGTGCCGTAGCATGGCCTCGGCTTGCTCGTAGCGCCCGGCCCGAGCCAGCATGACGCCCAAGTCGTTGGAGGCCATCGAATTCTCCGGGCAGACAACCAGGGCCGCCTGGTAAAAGGTGACCGCCGTGGGCTCGGCCAGCCCGTCCGAGCTTCCCTGTCCGGCGGCAGCCAACTTGCCCAACGCGTGCAGCGCCATCGATCCGGCCACCTCGCCCCCGGCGGCGATGCCCAACTGCTCTTGGGCGTAGGTCAGGTACTGCCGCATCGCCTCGACGGCCGTGGGCGCCCGGTGCTGCCGGTCGTGAACCGCCGACTTGAGCACGGGCGTGCGATGGCGGGCGATCAGCCCGGCGACGTCCAACTCGGCCTCCAACCGCGACCCGACTGGCAGGAAGTCCCTCGCCTCGTCCATCGCCGTCAGCCCGGCACACAGGGCCTCGGAGTAGACGTGCGTCTTCCGCTCCAAATCCAGCCCTTGGGCGACCGCCCTCAGGGCCTGGATGAACTCGCTTCGCGCCGAGTGATGGGCATGGCGGCCCGCCAGGACGAATCCCCGTCGTGTGTGACTATCGGCCTGGCGGGCAAACTCCTCCATCCGCGGCGATCGGGCCTCGGGCGAGTAGAACGAAAACAGGGGCGTCGCGCCGTCGCCCTCTGACGGTGCAATAGGCGAGGCCTGCGCCACCGGCGGCTGGGCCTCACGAGCCGGTCGGGCGTTGGGCGTCACGGGCAGCGGGGCCGGGGGAGCCGGTTCCGGCGGCGTCACGACCACCAGCTCCGAATGGGCCGGCGGACGCGACAACGGGACCGGCTCGACTCGCGGACCTTCCAACCGAGGACCCTCGGTCGGATAAGTGGTCGGCGTTACGCGGGCCAAGACCGGAGGATGGTCGGCCGGCGCCAAGCGACACGTCCGCATCAACGGCGGCAGCTTCGAGGGCCGTTCGTCCAACGCGCGAGGACGATTGGCCGTCAATAGCACCATCCAGATCGCGCCAGCCAGCGCCAGTACGGCCAGCGGGATGGCGACGCTCGGCGGGAGATACCGTTCGAGGCGATCCATCGTCCTTCCGTGTCCTCTGCCACTCCCGCGTCGAGAAAACGGCGGGAATGCGGATCTTGTCACTGGGAAAAAGGGGACAGGCGCATTTTGCCGGAACGGCCCAAAGGGTGCTTCGCACAAAATGCGCCTGTCCCCTTTTTCCCTCCATGCCACGTAGGCAACGCTGCCCGACTCCCTGCCGGGCCTTCTCTGGTCCGATCGACCGCCGCCGAACAAACCCCTAAGCCAAACTCGCGACCCCCTCTTCCCCCGAATATCCCCTAGTCGTCGTACAGGCCGGGCCGGCCGTTCAACCGGCATGACCGTGTGGAGGCAGGGGATTAGGGATTGGGGGCGAGGGGTGGGGAAAATAGTGGCTAGTGGTTAGTGGCTAGTGGCTGGTTGTTCGTCAAGCGATTGATTTTGGATACGGAGGATCGACCAATCTCGCAGGCCGGGTCATGGATCCAGTCTACGGTCTGGATGTCATAGAGGCCTGAAAAGGAACGCCACAGAGGGCGTTCCCTACAGAGTTTGCGTTTTTTTCGTCTCAGCACGGTCGTCATATTTGATAGACCCATTTCGATGACCCATGTCATGCAATATCTGTAGGGAACGCCCTCTGTGGCGTTCTAGGATTTCTAACCACTAGCCACTGACCACTAGCCACTATTCCCCTCGCCCCCTCTCCCGCTACACTGCACCCATGCTCTTGTTCAAGAAAAAGTTCTTGCCGGCGATCCGGTCCGGCGAGAAGACGCAGACGATCCGGCTTTGGAAGCACCGGCGGATGAAGGCCGGGCAGCGGAGCTACATCCCGGGAGCTGGCTACATCCGCGTGACGGCCGTCGAGCCGATCGATCTGGACACCCTGACCGACGCCGACGCCCTGCCCGACGGATTCCCCACGGCCGACGCCCTACGTGCCGAGCTGGCCCAACTTTACGGCGACCAACTCGCCGCCGGCCACCAAGCCTACCGGATCGTTTTCCAGCTCCTGCCGCTGGACGAATCGCCCTAACTCCCGTCCCCAGGCCCTCATCCGCCCGACGGTTGACGTCCCACCCTGTGGCGTTATACTAGAAGCTGGTTGTTTTGCGCAAGCTGTGCAAGCTGAAAACCCCAGGTTTTTGGTCCGATTGCGCGATTCTCGCTGAGCTTCACACTTTGACTCGCCCCCCTTTGATAATCAAAGGAACCTCGCCGTGGCATTCGCTCGTTTTCGCCCTGGAAAACCCGGCCACCGCTCCATCCGAACCACTGCCCCGCGTCGTCTCCGCTGCGAACCGCTCGAAGACCGGCGGATGCTGAGCGTGGCTGGGTTGAGTGAAACGATCGAGGTGTTTCACGCTCAAGATGCCCTGTTTGCCGAAAATGTGGGCCAGTGGGCGGACGAGGAAATCGCGTTCGGCTACAACAAGGGCGGTACGGAAATCTTCTTCTCCGACGACTCGATCGAGTTCAACCTTTCACAGCGAGAAGCTGCCGAAAAAGGCGAAACAGAGTATCCACTCGGCACTGATTTTTCTATGCCAAACCAGGAATTCGTGGATGAGGGAGGCAGCTACACAAGCATCCATTTCTCACTCCACTTCGACAACGCTCGGTCGACCGAGCCGACTGGCAGCGATCAGGCTGATACCGTGTTCAACTATCACATCGGTGACCCGATCGCTTGGCTCGATGGCGTAGCAACTTATAAGACAATCATCTACCCCGGGCTCTACGACGGTATCGACCTTCACACATTCAGTCGTCATGGGCAGATGAAGTACGAGTTTCACGTCCAGCCCGGCGCCGACTACTCACAAATCTCGCTGAGCTACGCCGGCATCGAAGGCCTCTCGATCGATTCCGACGGCGCCCTCCGTATCACCACGGCCTTGGGCGACCTGGTCGACGACGGCCTCTACATCTATCAGACCCTTGACGGTCAAACGGTCGAGATCCCCGGACACTTCACTCTTGTCGATGCCGACACCTACACCTTCACCCTCGCCGGCGACTACGACCCGACCGCCGAACTGGTGATCGATCCCTATCTCGACTGGGGCACCTACGTGGGTGGAAGTCAAACAGAGTACGGGGAAGACATCGCGCTGGATTCGTCGGGCAACATATTCATGGCCGGCACCACGAACACCTACGGGTGGACGTCGGGTGGGTATGACGAAAGCAAGGGGCTCAAGAGCGACGCCTTCGTGGTCAAACTGAGTCCCGGCGGCGCGCATCTCTGGAGCACCTACCTGGGCGGCGAATACGAAGATGAAGGCCTGTGCATCGCGGTGGACCCGTCGGGCGATGTCTTCGTGGGAGGCCAGACCATCTTGTTGACGGGTGATCCCGTCTCGCATTGGGTCTCCGGGGGATATGACACGATCATGGACGGCCCCTATGATGCATTTGTCGCGAAACTCAGTTCCGACGGGGCGCATCTCTGGAGCACCTTCCTGGGCGGAAGCTACATGGACTACTGCAACGACATTGCTATTGACAGCTTGGGCAATGCTGTTGTATCAGGCATGAGTGGCGGCATCGAATCGGACTGGGTGTCTGGCGGCTATGATACGAGCTATGGTGGCAATAACGACGCCTTTGTCGTCAAGATCAGTCCGGACGGCTCGCATCTCTGGAGCACCTATATTGGCGACTACCACACAGATTCCTGGTGCTATGTCGCCGTAGATGCATCAGACAATATCCTAGCTTCAGGCCAGACCATCTCAGCCGGCTGGACGTCCGGCGGGCCCGACGTCACGCACAACGGCGGTTTCGATGTCTTCGTCGTGAAACTCAGTCCGAACGGGGCGCATCTTTGGAGCACCTACCTCGGTGGAAGCGACGACGAGTCGGTCGGCGCTATCGCTTTGGACGGCTCGGGCAACATCCTGCTCGCGGGTCGCACCGCCTCGGACGACTGGATTTCCGGCGGATATGACACCAGCCACAACGGCGGCACCTACGACGCCTTTGTCGCCAAGCTCAGTCCGGAGGGTGAGCACCTCTGGAGTACATGTCTGGGCGGAGACAAGAACGACTACGGCCACATTATCGCAGTGGATCCACTAGGCAATGTACTCGCGGGCGGCCACACTTACTCGCGCAAATGGACCTCCGGCGGATTCGATACGGACTTTGGTGGGGGTGATTACGACGGCTTCATGGTTAGCCTCAGCCCAAGCGGTAAACACCTTTGGAGCACCTACTTGGGCGGATGGTGGGGAGACACCTGCTCTGGCATTGCAATGGATACGTCAGGCAATTTCGTGGTGACAGGCAGGACCGGTACATTTCAATCTAGTTTCATGGGAGACGATGAAGACAATCCGATAATCGGTGGGTATAATACCGACTCCAGTGGTGACTGTTACGTAATTCGGTTCACGTCATCTCCCCGATTGCCTGGCGACGCAGACGACAATGGCACGGTCGACGCCGCCGACGCCCGGATCATGGGTCACCACTGGCTCAAGCAAGCGGGAGCCACTTGGGACCAGGGCGATTTCAACCGGGATGGGCGGGTGAACGGGCTGGATGGGATGATTCTGGCCGAGCGATGGTCGGTACCGGAGCCGGTGATTGCGGAAGCGTGGCGAGTGGGTCCGAGACGGCTTGAGGGCACGGGATTGCTTGCGCCGGTTCGGACCGAGTTGGGATCGTATTTTGAGTCACAGCCGGTCGTGGAAGGGGCCGGGCTGGTCCCGCCGGATGCTCGTGAGTTGGCCCACGATTTGGCCCTGGCCGAGGTGTTTTGGCGCGGCTCGACCGATAAGATTATTTCGCCCGCCCGACGGAAGCTCGGGGCGTTTCAACGGCCCGCCGTGGATTTGGCCTTGATGGAAGCATAGTCGGGCACTCTGCCCACGCCCTTGCCAGCGCCCAGCCGGCCCGGTAGGCTGGCGAGATGAACATGGCTGAAGATTCCGGCTATCGAGACCTGGTGCGGGCACACGAGCGGACGTTCGGCGGGAACCGGTATGTCTATCCGGTGTTGAGCCGGCGGTCAGGCGGGGTGTCGATAGGGGTGAACCTCAGCCCGGACCTGGCGTGCAGCTTTCGGTGTGTCTATTGCCAGGTTCACCGCGAGCCGTGCGCCCAGGCCGAGTCAATCGATCTTGCGCGGCTGGGCGAGGAGTTGGACCGGACGGTCGAGCTGGTCGTGTCGGGGCGGATCTTTCAGAAGCCGGAGTCAGAAGGTGAAGGTGTCGACGCTTCTTCAGGGCACGACGTGCCCTCACCCCCGGCCCCTCTCCCAAAGGGAGAGGGGAGGAAGTTTTGGGGCACGCCGGTCGAGTTGCGTCGGTTGAACGATATCGCGTTAAGCGGCAACGGCGAGCCGACGCTGTGTGGGCAGTTCGAACAGGTGGTCGAGGTGTGTGCCGACGCGAGGCGACGGTATGGGCTGGACGACGTCAAGCTTGTGCTGATCACCAACGCCACGCTGCTCGACGAAGAGCGAGTCCAACAGGGGCTGAAGATCCTCGATGCGAACCACGGCGAGATCTGGGCCAAGCTCGACGCGGGCACGGAGGACTACTACCGCCGGGTCGCCCGATCGGAGGTCCCCTTTCAACGCATTCTGGACAACCTGACCCAAGCGGCCCAGGCCCGACCGATCGTCATCCAGACCCTTTTCATGCGGCTGGAAGGCCAACCCCCCAGTATCGACGAAGTCCTCGCCTATTGCGATCGGTTGAGTGAAATCACGGCCGCCGGGGGCCAGATCAAGCTGGTCCAGGTCCACACGGTCGCCCGGGCTCCAGCCGAAAACTGGGTCACCGCCCTTCCGGACGACGAACTGGCCGCCCTGGGCGACCTGGTCCGGGGCAAAACGGGCCTGGACGTCGCGGTTTATTCTTACTACACCTGACTCGCTTGTAGGAGGCGACTCCCGTCGCCGAATGGGAATGGGCCCCAGATTTGCGGGCATTCGGCGACAGGAGTCGCCTCCTACAGACGCCCAATTTCACCCACCGGTTGACGCCGGCCTCCCAATCGCGAAACTGGTAGACAGAGGTTCAGACAGAGGCGGTTCAGACCGAGGCATCCCTGAACTGTCTGGTGGGACATATTGCTTCCGCCGGATGTCCTTCCCGATGGGAACACGTTGGCCTCTTGACTCCACGAGGCCAGACAACGACGAACAACCTTTGAAATGGAGCTGGAGATGCCCTTTTCGATTTTGTGCCCGGGGTGTCGCAAAAAACTCTCGGTGCCAGACGCCGCAGCAGGTAAACGCGCGAAATGTCCTGAATGTGGACAGATCATGCAGATCCCCGCGGTGACGCCTCGTTCCGAAGCGCCCCGAGCGCCGGCTGGCCCTTCCAGCGCTGGAGGAAGCCAGACCGCCCAGGGCGAAGAACTGCCCGACCTGACGGACCCGATGGACCAGTTCAAGGTCAAGGACGCTCCGTCACCGGCCGCCAATCCGCAAGGCGTTCTAGGCGGTTTGAGCCCTTCGCAATTCGACGAGATGCTTGCCGACGGCCCTCGAATCGACGTCCCGCGACCGACCCCCGAACCGGAACGCCGCCCTTGCCCCTCGTGCGGCGAACTGGTCGTCCGCGGCGCGGCAAGGTGCCGTTATTGCGGGGAGATCCTCGATCCCGTGGCGCGAGCAAAGCGGGACAAGCGAGAAAGAAAACGGAGCCGCCGGAGTGATTACGACGATTCGCTGACTACGGCCGAGACGTTCGTGGCCATCTTTTGCTCGGGAATCGGCTGCATGCTCGGGATCGTGTTCCTTGTGCAGGGCAAGCCGAAGGCCGGCAAGATGATTGGGCTGTCGCTGATGGCCTCGTTTTTTTGGAACGTGCTCGGGTTTGTGCTTCGTGGGATGCTTGCCGGTGTTCAGTAAAACGTAGTATTGGATTGCCTGCAGGCTAGTTGCTGCTCTTTTCACGCTACAATGGTACTAACAGCATCCATATCAGAAAGTCCCTTGGCCGCTGAGACGGTTGACGCCGAAGTCATCGTCTTGGAAGAGAGCCCGACGTCGTGCTTCCATTGGGCAGACGACACCGAGGAAGCCCGGTCGTGGCGGTGTCGGCGCCACCGCCATATGCTGTGGATCGCTTGCGCCATTGTAGTCCTGTCGTTGTGGCTGGAAGTGGTATCTGGGGGTCGAGTAGCCTTCCAAGGACTGGAACGATATCCCCTTCCAGATACTTGTGCATCGCGGAGTGTGTTCGGAGTCAGTTGTCCTGGTTGTGGACTGACCCGGAGCCTGATTCATCTGGCACACGGCCGATGGAGGGAGAGCTTCGAGACACACCGACTTGGCTGGTTCCTGGCTTTGGCCGTTTTGTTGCAGTTTCCTTATCGTCTCCTCGGCCTGCGACATCCCAACCACATGCCCTTGGGCCGGTATGTTCCCGTCTGGTTCGGCCACACCCTAATACTTCTTCTAATAGTCAATTGGATTCTTCTTGTCGGTAGATAGTCGTGGTTCTCGAGGCAATATTGGATAAGCGTTTCATTTCCACCGGTATGATCCAAGACGCATGAAGCTCTTCCACACGGCCGATTGGCAGATCGGGATGAAGGCCGCCCACGTGGGCGACGCCGGGGAGCGGGTGCGGCGGGAGCGGCTGGCGGCCGGGTGGCGAGTGGTCGAGGCGGCACGAGAGCATGGCGTCGACGCCCTGTTGGTGGCGGGTGATACGTTCGAGGACAACGCGGTCGAGCGTGTGCTGGTCCAACAGGTGGCCGACATTTTGGCCGAGGCCCCTTGCCCCGTGTTTCTCATTCCCGGCAACCACGACCCGGACGTGCCCGGCTCGGTCTGGGAGCATCGGGCCTGGGCCGCGCACGACAATCTTCACGTCCTGCACCGGGCCGAGCCGATCGCCCTGCCCGGCGCGACGCTCTACCCTTGCCCCTTGCACGAAAAGCACTCGGCGGCCGACCCGACGCGATGGATCGACGCCTCGGGCGCCGACGGCCTGGCGATTGGCTTGGCCCATGGCACGGTCGAAGGCATTGCCCAGGACGAGCCCGAGCACCCGATCGCCCGGGACGCGGCCGCCCGCGCCGGTCTGGACTACCTGGCCTTGGGCCATTGGCATTCGTTCGGCGCGTTCGACGGTCGGACGGCCTACTCAGGCACCCATGAAACGACCAAGTTCGGCGAGCGGGACAGCGGCAACGCCCTGCTGGTCGAACTGACCGCCCGGGGTGAGCCGCCGGTGATGACGCCCGTGCGAACCGGAGGGCTCCGTTGGGCTTCGCGGCGGCACGAGATCCGCGACGAAAACCAACTCGGCCAGATCCGTCAGGAGATCGAGGCGTGGCCCGAGCCGGGTGCCACGCTGCTCGACTTGCGTCTGTCGGGCGTTCTTCCGGCCGGACAGCGGGACGAGTTGGCCCGAATCGAGGAACTGGCCGCCGCGCGGTTCTTGTACCATCGGATCGACGCCGCCGGGTTGCTGCCCGCCCCGGACGACGACGGCTGGTTGGCCGGACTGGCCGACGGCCCCTTGAAAGAAACGGCCCGACGGCTCGTCGCCCTGGCTGATCCGAACACGACCGACGGCGGAAAAGGTGCCAGGCACCTTTTGTGCGAAGCACCCGAAGGGCCGTTCCGGCAAAAGGTGCCTGGCACCTTTTCCGCTCGGCCCGACTTCGCCACGCCCGAGGTGGCCGCCCGGGCACTGATCGAACTCTATGCCCTGCTTGGCGAGGGGGACCGATGATCCTGCGGACCCTCTCGGTCGAAGGCTGGCGTTGTTTCGCCGATCGCGTGACGGTCGGCCCGCTGGGCGAACGGATCAACGTCTTGTTTGGCCCCAACGGCACGGGCAAGTCGACCCTGATGGGCGCGCTGGTCCGAGGTCTGTTGGACAACCACGCCGTCGGCGGCAAGGCGGTCGAAGCCGCGCTGCGTCCGTGGGGCCGGGAGTTGAACCCGCGCGTCGAAATCGAGTTCGAACACGACGGTCAGCGCTACCGGATCGCCAAGCAGTTCCTCAAATCGCAGCAGTCCGAGCTAAGCCGGGAAGAGGGCGACCGGTTCACGCGTTTTGCTGAAGGCGAATCGGCCGACCGGAAAGTCCGCGAAATGCTCGGGGCCAGCCTGCCCGGCCGGGGACTGACTGACCATCGCTTCTGGGGCTGGGCCCAGGTGCTCTGGGCGCCGCAAGACGGCCTGGCTCTGCATGAATTGGACCAGGGCATCGCCGGCACTCTTCGTGCGGCCCTCGGGGCCCAGGCCTCCGACGCCGGCTTGGACGCGGTCGAACGCCGGATCAAGACCCGATACGACGCCGTCTTCACCGGCACGGGCAAGCTCCGAAGCGGCAAGGACGCCCCGCCGATCGTAGCGCTGGAAAAGCAGTTGGAAGACGCCCGCCGGCGTTGCCTCGAACTTACGGAGAAGGTAGCCGCTTTCGAAACGGCCGGCCGGCGGATCGAAGACCTTCGCCATCGCCGCGACCAGCTCGCCCTGGAAGAGACCGAGGTGTCAACCGCATTGGAGTCCGCCCGGGCACGCGTGGCCCAATACGACAAGCTCCGCGCCGAGCGAGACACACAGCAGGAAGCGGCCAAAGCGGCGCGGACCCAGTTTGAACAACTCACCCAACGGACCGAACAAATTGCCCAGGCCCGGCAGGAACTGGCCGACGCCCAAAAGGAGCAGACCCGGCTCGAAAAGGACGCCCCGCTGCTGGAAAAGGAGGTTGAGCACGCCGACACCGAGGTCGATCGTGTTCGGTCCCATCTGACGAAGCTCCGGGGCCGCCGGGTCGAGATCGACGCGGCCGACCGGCGAGCGAAGCAGGCCCGACGGTTCGTCGAAAATCGTCGCCAAGCGACCGAAACTGAAAAACTCCTCACTCAGATCACTGAGGCCCAGGCCGAGTTGGACGCTCTGAACGCTCGGCGTGCCGCGCTCGTCGCGCCCGATAAAGTTGAGCTTCAGGCGGTGAGGATGCTAGTCGCCCGGAAGTCGGAAACCGAGCGCGAACTGGCCGCCGCGATGATTACCGTTCACATCACGCCGGAGACAGACACGGATTGGGAAATCCTGGCCGGCGAGGCGACCGAACCGGGCCCACTCACACCGGGCAAGCCGCGAGCCGTACAGGGTTCGCCGATTGTCGAGCTGCGTCTGCCAGGCGTGGCCTCGATCCGTGCGACCGGACCGCAAGGAGCCTCGATCGAGGAGTTGCGGATCCGACTGGCCGTGACGAACGAGGAACTTGACGCCGTGGCCGAGCGGTTCCAGACCCAAGACCTGGCCGCGCTCGAACGGTTGCACGATCAGGCCCAAGAGCTGGACCGCCAAGCGGCCGAGGTCCGCGTGCGGATCGAGACCCATTTGGGCGATCGGATGCTCGACGATTTGCGGCGTGCCCAGGCTGTCGCGGCCCAAGTCGTCGACGAGATCGCCGCCCAACAGCCCGGTTGGAAAGAGACGCCGCCGGACGCCGATCAGCTCGATGCCGAAGCTCAAGAACGCCGTCAGGCGTTCATCGCCCACGTCGAACAGGCCGAACGAGACCAGGATCGGGCCATCGAGACCCAATCGCGCCTCCGCGAAAAGCTGGCCGGGCACCGCGCCGGCTGCAAGGCGGCCTCGCAAGAGGTCCAGGCAATCACCCGGCGGCTCGAAGAGCTGACC